>CAZGYG010000029.1:0-31619 GCA_964530335.1 uncultured Rhodospirillaceae bacterium
CGGTCGGTCTCGTCGATCACCAGCGCCGGCAAGAGCTTGATGACGTTGGTGTCGGGTCCCGACACCTGGCACAGAACCCGGTGGTCGCGGAACAGCGGGATCAGCACCATCTGGCAGAACAGCCCCTTGTTCGCTGCCTCCACCAGATGCCAGGCGGCCTTGAGGGCGAGGCTCCGGGGCGCGCCGAACTCGAGCCCGATCATCAGCCCCTTGCCGCGCACGTCCTTGAGCAGCTCGTACTTGTCTTTCAATGCCTCGAGGTCGGCAAGCAAGGCGGCGCCCAGCGCGGCGCTGCGTTCCACCAGGTGCTCGGACTCGATGACGTCGAGGGTCGCCAGACCCGCCGCCATGGCGAGGTCGTTCTTGGCGAAGGTCGAGCCGTGGACCAGCGCCCGGTCCATGCGGTCGAACAGCTTGGCGAAGATCCAGTGCTTCATCGCCACCGCGCCGACCGGCACGAAGCCGCCCGAGAGCCCCTTGGCCAGCAGCACCATGTCGGGCTCGACGTTCCAGTGCTCGACGGCAAGGAACCGCCCGGTGCGGCCGAGCCCGGTCTGGATCTCGTCGGCGACGAACAGCGCGCCGTAACGCCGGCACAGCCGCGCGGCCTCGGGCAGATAGTCGTCGGAGGGGACGTTGACGCCCTTGCCCTGGATCGGCTCGACGATGAACGCGGCGACTTGGCCGCCGGCCAGCGCGGCCTCGAGCGCGGGCAGGTCGTCGAAGGGCACGCGCACGCAATCGGCGAGCAGCGGGCCGAACCCGGCGCGGAACACCTCGGTGCCGTTGAGCGACAGCGCGCCCATGGTCAGGCCGTGGAACGCGTGGTCGCAGTAGACGATCCGGGCCCGCCCGGTGGCCGCGCGGGCGAACTTGATCGCGCCCTCGACCGCCTCGGCGCCGGAGTTGCAGAAGAATATGCGCTCCATGCCCGGCAGGAGCCGCAACAGCCGCTCGGCCAGCACCCCGGCCAGGAGCGAAACATCGAGCTGCACCAGGTTGGCGGTGCCGGCGTCGAGCGCCTGCTTCAAGGCGGCGATGACCGCCGGATGGTTGCGCCCAACCGCGAACACGCCGAAGCCGCTGAGCAGGTCCAGATAGCGCCGGCCTTCGACATCGTAGAGGTAGGCCCCGGCCGCCGAGGCGAAGTTCACGTCGTAGCCGATGGTCTTGAGTACGCGCACGAGCTGGGCGTTGAGGTACGCCTCGTGGAGGTCGTATTTCTCGGTCTGCCGCGCGGCGATGAGGCCTGCGATGTCGACGGCCATGGCGGACGCTTTCTGGCGCGGAACCCGGGACCATCCGGCGAGCGCCGGAACCGTTATTTTACAGCCCCCCGACAGGAAGCCGGCGAATTTCTTGTCTCTGGCGTGGGGTTGACGGCGGCGACAGCCCTCGCCTATAAGACCCGGCCCCGACTCCACCCCCGCTGAATCGACGGCCAAGGCCATGAAAGTTCGCAATTCCCTGCGCTCGGCGCGGGCGCGGCACAAGAAGTGCCAGATCGTGCGCCGCCGTGGCCGGCTCTACGTCATCAACAAGACCGAGCGCCGGTTCAAGGCCCGCCAAGGCTGAGCGCGCCAAGGCTAGGCCCGCCCTGGCCGAGCGCGAGCCGGGCACGCACGACCGTTCTCCTGCTAGACTTGGTTGTCGCGGCGCCTCACCACTGGGGCCGGCGGCCGCGCCCGGTTGACGGAGGCGCCCATGCACATGCCCGCCCCCGACCCGGCGGTTCTCGAACGGCGCGACCGGATCGTGGCGGACTTGCACGCCCTCGTGCCGGGCGACGGCGTGATCGCCGACGACGAGAGCCTCGCCGTCTACGAGACCGACGGGCTGACCGCGTATCGCCAGCGCCCGTTCGCGGTCGTCCTGCCCGCGACCACGACGGAGGTTTCGGCGCTGCTCGCGTACTGCCGGGGCGAGCGGGTCAAGGTCGTGCCGCGCGGCGCGGGCACCGGGCTTTCGGGCGGCGCGCTGCCGCTCGTCGACGGCATCGTGCTCGGGCTGGCAAAGTTCAACCGCATCCTGGAGATCGACGCGGCCAACCGCTGCGCCGTGGTGCAGTCGGGCGTGACCAACCTGGCGGTGAGCGAGGCGGCGGCGGCGTACGGCCTTTTTTACGCACCCGATCCCTCGAGCCAGATCGCCTGCACCATCGGCGGCAACATCGCCGAGAACTCGGGCGGCGTGCACTGCCTGAAGTACGGGGTGACGAGCAACAACGTGCTCGGGCTCGAGCTCGTGCTGATGGACGGCACGATCGTGCGCCTCGGCGGCAAGGCGGGCGAGAGTTCGGGCTACGACCTGGCCGGGGTCGTCACCGGGTCCGAAGGCCTGCTCGGGGTCGTGACCGAGGCGACGTTGCGCCTGCTGCCGCGGCCCGAGACCGCGCAAGCGCTCCTGCTCGGCTTCCCCTCCAGCGCGGCGGCGGCGGATTGCGTCGCCAAGGTCATCGCCGCCGGCATCATCCCCGCCGGCATGGAGATGATGGACAAGCCGGCGATCGACGCGGCCGAGGCGTTCTGCCACCCGGGTTATCCCATGGACGCCGGCGCGATCCTGATCGTCGAGCTCGACGGCGGCGCGGTCGAGGTCGCCGAGCTCATCGACCGTGTGGCCGCCATCGCCCAGACGAACGGCGCCACGACCGTGCGCCGCAGCCGCGACGAAGCCGAGCGGCTGCTGTTCTGGCTGGGCCGCAAGTCGGCGTTTCCGGCGGTCGGGCGCATCACGCCCGACTACTACTGCATGGACGGCACCATCCCGCGCGCCCGCGTGGCCGAGGTGCTCGAGCGCACGGCGGCGCTGGCGGCGGGGTACGGCTTGCGCGTCGCCAACGTGTTCCACGCCGGCGACGGCAACCTGCACCCGTTGATCCTCTACGACGCCAACGCGCCGGGCGAACTGGACAAGGCCGAGAAGCTCGGCGCCGACATCCTGCGGCTTTGCGTCGAGGTCGGCGGCGTGCTGACCGGCGAGCACGGGGTCGGGGTCGAGAAGCGCGACCTGATGGGCATCATGTTCTCCGACGACGACCTCAAGCAACAGCAACGCCTCAAGTGCGCGTTCGATCCCGACGGGCTGGCGAACCCGGGCAAGGTCTTTCCCACCTTGCACCGCTGCGCCGAGCTCGGCCGTATGCACGTCCATAAGGGCGAGCTCAAGTTCGCCCACCTGCCCCGGTTCTGATGGCGACGCTGACCCCGGCGGACGCGGCGGAGGTGCGCGAGGCGATACTGTGGGCCGCCGCGACGGAGTCGACGCTCGCGCTCACGGGCGGCGCGAGCAAGCAGGCGCTCGGGCGGCCGATACAGACCAGCCACCGGCTCGCGCTCGACCGGCTCGACGGCGTCGTCGATTACCAGCCGTCCGAGCTGGTGCTGACCGCGCGCGCGGGAACCTCGCTCGCCACCATCGGCGCGCTGCTGGCGCAGCACGGCCAGCACCTGGCGTTCGAGCCGCCCGATACATCCGCGCTGCTTGGCCCGGGCCGGGCCACGCTGGGCGGCATCGTGGCGTGCAACCTTTCGGGCCCGCGGCGGGTGCGCGCCGGCGCCGCGCGCGACCACGTGCTGGGCGTCGCCGCGGTCACCGGCCGGGCCGAGGCGATCAAGGCGGGCGGCAAGGTGGTCAAGAACGTCACCGGCTACGACCTGCCCAAGCTGTTCACCGGCAGCTACGGCACGCTTGCCGCGTTGACCGAGATCACGGTCAAGGTGCTGCCCCGGCCGGAGAAGACGCGCACCGTGCTGGTCCTTGGCCTGGACGCGCGCGCGGCTGTTCGGGCCATGGCCGAGGTCATGGCCGGGCCGCTGGACCCAAGCGCGGTCGCCTACCTGCCGGCCACGGTCGCGGCGCGCTCCAAGGCCGGCTACGTCGCCGGCCGCGCCGTCCTGGCGCTGCGCCTCGAAGGCCCCGAGCGCTCGACGCTGGCGCGCACCGAGGCGGCGCGGGCCGCATTCGGTCACGCGGTCGTCGAGGAGCTGCACGGCCACAATTCGGGCGTGCTGTGGAACGAAATCGGCTTCGCCGCCCTGCTGACCGAACCGGCCGAGTGTCCGGTCTGGCGCCTGACCATCCCGCCGTCCGCGGCGGCCGATGTGCTCGTGGCTCTCGAGTCCCGGGGCTGGGCCGCGTACCTCGACTGGGCCGGAGGGCTCGCCTGGGCCGCCGTCGAGGCCGGGCTCGCCGACGCGGGGACCGGCGTGGTCCGGGCCTTGGCGCAGCGATCGGGCGGCATGGCGCACCTGGTTCGGGCACCCGCCGAGCTGCGCGGCGCCGTCGACGTGTTCGAGCCGTTGCCCGAGCCCCTGGCGGCGCTGACGCGGCGGGTCAAGGAGGCCTTCGATCCCAAGGGCATCCTCGAGCCCGGCCGCATGTTCGCCGGCGTGTAGCGATGCAGACCAACTTCACCCTGGCCCAGCTCGCCGACCCGGACGTGCGCGCGGCGGATGGCATCCTGCGCACCTGCGTGCACTGCGGCTTCTGCACCGCGACCTGCCCGACCTACGTCCTGCTCGGCGACGAACGCGACAGCCCGCGCGGGCGCATCATCCTGATCAAGGAGATGCTAGAGGCGGACCGCCCGGCGACCGCCATCACCGCCCGCCACATCGACCGCTGCCTGAGCTGCCTGGCGTGCGCCACGACCTGCCCCTCGGGCGTCGACTACATGCACCTGGTCGATCTGGCGCGCGACCGCATCGAGCGGACGTTTCGCCGGCCATGGCACCAACGCTGGCAGCGCTGGGCGCTGGCCCGGGTGCTGCCTCATCCGGGCCGGTTCCGGGCGGCGCTCGCGCTCGGCCGGCTGGTCAAGCCGCTTGCGCCGTTGCTGCCCCGGCGCGCGCGTGACCTGCTTACCCTGGTGCCGGCGACGCGCCGCTCGCCTAGCGCCACCCTTGCCAGCCCGGCCGCCGCCACCATGCGCGTCGCGCTGGCGCCCGGCTGTGTCCAGCCGGTCATCGCCCCGGCGTACGACGCGGCCGCCCGGCGGCTCCTGGTACGCCTGGGCGCCGAGGTGGTCGAGGCGCCGGGCGCGGGGTGCTGCGGCGCGCTCGTCCACCACCTGGGCCGGCGCGCGGAGGCGCGATCTTTCGCCCGGCGCAACGTCCGGGCGTGGCAAGACCTGGCGCTCGACGCCATCGTCGCCACCGCGTCTGGCTGCGGCACCATGGTCAAGGACTACGGGCACGTGCTGGCCGACGACGCGGCCTGGGCCGAGCCGGCCCGGCGCGTGGCCAGCCTGGCCCGCGACGTGACCGAGGTCGTGGCCCGGCTGACCAACGGCGTCGCGCCGCGGGGCGAGCACACCGGCACGACGGTCGCCTACCACGCCGCGTGCTCGCTCCAACACGGCCAGAAGATCACCGCGTTGCCCCGGCGGCTGCTCGCCGAGGCCGGGTTCATCGTCCGCGAGGTCGCCGAGGGGCACCTGTGTTGCGGGTCCGCCGGCACCTACAACCTGACTCAGCCGGCGCTGGCCGGCGCGTTGCGCGCGCGCAAGGCCGCCAACATCCGGGCCACGGGCGCCGCGATCGTCGCGGCCGGCAACGTCGGCTGCATCGCCCAGCTCGAAGGCGCGCTCGACCGGCCCATCGTGCACACGGTCGAACTGCTCGACTGGGCCTGGGGCGGGCCCCGGCCCACGGCGCTCGGCCGGTAACGCGAAGGTGAGGCGCCCGACCTTGCCTGCGGCCGTGCCAGGACGTACCGTTTCGGCCATGAAGTGGATCGTCGCCGCCCTGGCCATCGGGCTCGGCTGGCTCGCCACGCCGGCCGTGGCCGACCAGAAGGATGCCCGGCTCGACCCGCTGTTCGATCGCCTGCACCAGGACATCGGCCAGGTCGAGGCCGCCGCGCTCGAGCGCGAGATCTGGAACATCTGGTACCACTACGAGAACCCGCCAGTCGCCCTGCTCATGATCCAGGGCGGCCAGGCCATGAACACCGGCGACTTCGACGAGGCCCTCGAGGCGTACAACCGGATCATCGAGCTGGCGCCCGACTTCGCCGAGGGCTGGAACCGGCGCGCCACGCTTTATTACCTCATGGGCCGCTACGAGGCTTCGATCGCCGACGTCCATGCCACGCTCGAGCTCGAGCCGCGGCATTTCGGCGCGCTGTCCGGCATGGGGCTGATCTACTCGGAACTCGAGGACGAGGAGACCGCGGTGGTCTGGTTCGAGAAGGCGCTGACGGTCAACCCGCACATGGCGGGCGTGCGCTACCGGCTCGAGCTGATCAAGCGCCGGCTGGCCGGGGAGCCGACGTAGCACGATCCTGCCTCAGCCGCGGCGGACAGGCCCTTCGATCCACGCGACGTGCAGCGTGTTGGTGGCGCCGGGCGTGCCCACCGGCATCCCGACGGTGATGACGATGCGCTGGCCCGGTTGGGCGAAGCCCCGGGCCGCGGCCAGGTGGCAGGCGCGCGCCACCATGTCGTCGAAGCTCCGGGCGTCCTCGGTCAGCAGCGAGTTGACGCCCCAGGCGAGCGCAAGCCGCCGCGCCACGGCCTCGTTGGGGGTCAGGCCCAGGATCGGCGCGTCGGGGCGTTCGCGCGAAGCCCGCAGCGTCGTCGTGCCGCTCATGGAATACGTCACGATGGCAGCCACATGCAGGGTTTGCGCGACCTGCCGCGCGGCGTGGGTGATGGCGTCGGCGCCGGTGCGTTCGGGATCCGCCTGGTCGACGTCGAGCAGGCGGCGCAGCCGCGGATCCTGCTCCACCGTGGTCATGATGCGGTCCATCATGGCCGTGGCCTCGACCGGAAAATCGCCGCTCGCGGTCTCGGCCGACAGCATCAGCGCGTCAGCGCCGTCGTAAACCGCGGTGGCCACATCGGAGGCCTCGGCCCGGGTCGGCCCCGGGCTCCGCACCATCGATTCGAGCATCTGGGTCGCCACGATGACCGGTTTTCCGGCCCGGCGCGCGGCGCCGATGATGCGCTTCTGCAGGCCCGGCACTTCCTCGGGCGCGACCTCGACCCCCAGATCGCCCCGCGCGATCATCACCGCGTCCGCCGACTCGACGATGGCGGCCAGGTGCTCGATCGCCGAAGGCTTCTCGAGCTTGGCCAGGACGGCGGCGCGCCCGGCCACCAGGCGGCGCGCCTCGGCCACGTCGTCGGGGTGTTGCACGAACGACAGCGCGATCCAGTCGGCGCCGATGTCCAGGCCGAACTGGAGATCGCGGCGGTCCTTGTCGGTCAGCGGCCCGACCGGCAGGCGCACGCCCGGCAGGTTCACCCCCTTCTTGTCGCTGAGCGCGCCGCCGACCACGACGGTGGTCTGGGCGAAGTCGGCGCCACGCCGATCCACCCGCAGCCTGAGCCGGCCGTCGTCGAGCAGCAGGTCCGCGCCCGGCGCCAGCGCGGCGAACACCTCGGGATGAGGCAGCGGCGCCCGCGTCGCGTCGCCTGGCGTGGGGTCCAGGTCGAGGCGGAACGGCCGGCCCGGCGCGAGCTCCACCGTGCCGCCGGCCAGGCGGCCGATGCGGAGCTTGGGGCCTTGCAGGTCGACCACCACGCCGATCGGCCGCCCGACCTCGGCCTCGAGAGCGCGGATCGCGTCCATCCGGGCCTTCTGCTCGGCGTGACCGCCGTGGCTCATGTTGAGCCGGAAGACGTCGGCGCCGGCCTCGAACAGCGCCCGGATCGCGCCGGGCGTCGACGACGCGGGACCAAGCGTGGCCACGATCTTGGCCTGGCGCGCGCGGCGCATCGGCTCAGCCCGCTCCCGCCACCAGGACGGCGCGGAAGTCGTTGACGTTGGTGCGCGTCGGGCCGGTCACGATCGCATCGCCAAGCTCGGCGAACAGGCCGCCCGAATCGTGGCGCGCCAGGTCGGCCAGTGGATCGCGCCCCTTGGCCCGGGCGCGGGCGAGGGTATCGGGCGCGACGATCGCCCCGGCGGCCTCCGAGGCGCCATCGATGCCGTCGGTGTCGCAGGCCAGCGCGTAAATGCCCGGATGGCCGTCGAGCGCGAGGGCGCAGCCCAGCGCGAATTCGCTGTTGCGTCCGCCGCGCGCGGCGCGCCCGCACGGCCCAGCGGCGACGGTGACCGTCGTCTCGCCGCCGGACAGCAGCACGCAAGGCGGGGGCGCGGGCTGGCCGCGCCTGGCCGCGTGGAGCGCGATCCCGGCGAGCGCGCGCCCGACCTCGCGCGCCTCGCCTTGCAGACAGTCGGACAGCACGACCGGCCGGACGCCGCTGGCCTGGGCTCGCGCCGCCGCCGCCTCCAGCACCACCGCGGCCGAGGTCACGATCACCGCTTCGCTTCGCGCCAGCCGGGGATCGCCGGGCTTCGGCGTCTCCTCGCCGTGCTCGAGCCAGGCCGCGATCGCCGGCGGCGGCGCGATCGCGTAGCGATCGAGCACCGCGCGGGCCTCGGCCTTGGTGGTCGGGTCGGGCAGCGTCGGGCCGGAGGCGACGAACGCCGGATCGTCCCCCGGAATGTCCGAGACGACGAGCGCGTGGACGCGCGCCGGCGCCGCCGCCACGCCGAGCCGACCGCCCTTGATCGCCGACAGGTGCTTGCGCACCGTGTTGATCTCGTGGATCGACGCCCCCGAGGCGAGCAGCGCCCGGGTCACGGCGCGCTTGGCCTCGAGCGTGACACCCGGCGCCGGCAGGGCGAGCAGCGCGGAGCCGCCGCCCGAGATCAGCGCGAGCACCAGGTCGTCCGCCGCCAGGCCCTGGACCGCCGCCAGGATGTCGGCCGCGGCGCGCTGGCCGGCGGCGTCGGGCACCGGGTGCGCCGCCTCGACGACGCGCACCCACCGCGTCGGTTCGCCGTGACCATAGGGGGTGACGACCACGCCTTCGAGCGGGCCGTCCCAGTTGTCCTCGACCACCCGGGCCATGGCGGCGGCCGCCTTGCCGGCGCCGACCACGACCGTGCGCCCGCGCGGCCGTGGCGGCAGGCGGCCGGCGAGGCAGAGCTCGGCGCCCGCGGCCGCGACCGCCTGGTCGAACAGGGCGCGCAGGAAGGCGCGGGGCTCGGGCACGGGCATGACCGCCCATTGGTTTGCGACGCGGGGTGCGACGGGCGAGCGTGCCACACCCCGCCCGGCGGGCAAAGCGCCATACTGCCGCGTCCCGCGCGATTCGTTAGGATGGCCGCCATGCCCGACGATGCGAATCCAGCGCCTGGCGACGTGCCGCTGCTCGGCCCCGACGATCCGCCGGCGTTCGAGCGCGTCAACCCCACGGGGCGCGCGCGCGCGATCCTGCTGTGCGACCACGCCAGCCGGGCGGTGCCGCGCCGGCTGGGCACGCTCGGCATCGACGCCGCCGACCTCGGCCGACACATCGGCTGGGACATCGGCGCCGCGGCGGTCACGCGCCGACTGGCTCGACGGCTCGACGCCCGCGCCTTCCTCAGCGGCTACTCGCGGCTGGTGATCGACTGCAACCGGCTTTTCGACGACGCGTCCTCGATCCCGGAGGCGAGCGACGGCACCGTCGTGCCCGCCAACCGTGGCCTGGGCGATGCCGAGCGCGACGAGCGCCGGCGCGCCTGCTTCTGGCCCTACCAGAGCGCCATCGCGGCGGAGCTCGCCGCCTGGCGCGCCGACGGCAGGGTTCCCGCCATCGTCAGCATCCACAGCTTCACGCCGGTGTTCGATGCCCGGCACCGGCCGTGGCACGTCGGGCTTCTGTGGCACAAGGACGCGCGGCTCGCCCGGCCGCTGATCGAAACGCTTTCCGCCGACCCGGCGATCACGGTCGGCGACAATGAACCCTACGACGGCGCCTCGCCCCACGCTTACACCATGCCGACCCATGGGCTCGCGCGCGGCCTGCCCCACGTCCAGTTCGAGATCCGCCAGGATCTGGTTGCCGACGACGATGGCGCCGAGCGCTGGGCCGCGCGGCTCGCCCGGGCGCTTGCCGCGGTGCTCAGCGACGAATCCCTCTACCGCGTGCGATCGTTCTGACCATGGCGATCCCCGAGCCCAGCCTGACCGTCGGCATCGAGGAGGAGTACCTCCTGGTCGACCGCGCGACGCGGGACCTGGCGGCCGATCCACCCGCGGCGATGATGGCGGCGTGCGAGCAGCGGATTCGCGGTCAGGTCAGCAACGAGTTCCTGCGCGCCCAGATCGAGGTCGGCACCGGTGTCTGCGCCACCATGGCCGAGGCCCGTGCCGACCTGAGCCACCTGCGCGGCACCGTGGCGGAGATCGCCGCCGAGTTCGGCCTGGCCCCGATCGCCGCCTCGACCCATCCCTTCGCCCTGTGGCAGCGACAGCAGACCACGGCGAAGGAACGCTACGTCGGCCTCGAGCGCGACTTGCAGCAGGTGGCGCGGCGGCTGGTCATCTGCGGCATGCACGTCCACGTCGGCATCGAGGACCCCGACCTGCGCATCGACCTGATGAACCAGGTCGCGTATTTCCTGCCGCACCTCCTGTGCCTCAGCGCCTCGTCGCCGTTCTGGCAGGGCGAGGACACCGGGCTCAAGTCGTACCGTCTGACCGTGATCGACGCCTTGCCGCGCACCGGCATGCCCGATCATTTCGCGAGCTTCGCCGAGTTCGAGCGCACGCTCGGGCATCTGGTCCGGGCCGGGGTCGTCGAGGACGGCACCAAGCTGTGGTGGGACATCCGGCCGAGCGTGCGTTTTCCGACGCTCGAGATGCGCATCACCGACGTCTGCCCCCGGCTCGACGACGCGCTGGCCATCGCCGCGCTCTACCGCTGCCTGCTGCGCATGCTGTTCCGCCTTCGGCTGCGCAACCAACGCTGGCGCGCGTACCTGCCTACGCTGGTCAAGGAGAACCGCTGGCGCGCCCAGCGCTACGGCGCGGAAGGCTCGCTGATCGACTTCGGCAAGGACGCGGCGGTGCCGTACACGGACCTGCTCGAGGAGATCCTCGAGCTCGTGCGCCCCGACGCCGAAGCGTTCGGTTGCCAGGCCGAGGTCGAGCACGCCCGAACCATCCTCGCCCGAGGCACCGGCGCCGACCGGCAGCTCCACGTCTACCGGGCCGCGCTGGCCGCCGGCGCCGACGCGACCGAGGCCATGCGCGCGATCGTCGATACCCTGATCGCCGACACGGTGGCCGATCTGTAGCCGCCGGTTCAGACGAGGGCGGCCGGGCGGTTGCCGAGCACGTTGAGCTTGCGCTCGGGCAGAACGGCCGGTCGGCCGTAGAGATAGCCTTGGAGATAGTCGACGCCGCAGGCCTTCAGCACCCGGGCGGTGGCTTCGTCCTCGACGCATTCGGCGACCGTCGCCTTGCCGCACGCCTTGGCCAGGCCGGTGAGCGCGCGCACGAACGCCACGTCCGCGGGCTGGCGCGTCAGGCCGGTGACGAACGAGCCGTCGATCTTGACCATGTCGACGGGCAGCGCCTTGAGGGTGCGGAACGTGGTGTGGCCGGCGCCGAAGTCGTCGAGCGCGACCCGGCAGCCCAGGTCGCGCAGCGTGGCGACGAAGCGGGCCGTCTCGTCGATGTCCTGCAGCGCCGCCGTTTCGGTGATCTCGACCACCAAGCGCCCGGGCAGATCGGGCCGGGTGTGGGCCATGGCGACGACCCGGCGCAGCCATTGGGAATCGAGCGTCGTGACGCCCGAGACGTTGATCGACACGACCAGCTCGTGATCCGCCTCGAGCCGCGCGAGCACGAGCTCGAGCACGCGCCGATCGACGTTGCGCACCAGGCCGACCCGCTCGGCCGCGCGGATCAGGGGCGCGGCCTCGTCGGCGAGACCGGAGCCGACGTTCGGGCGCAGCAGGCATTCGTAGAACGCGACCTGGCCCGTGGCGCTCGCCACGACCGGCTGGAACAGCAGCCGGATGCCGTCGTTCTCCAGGCACCAGCGCACGCGATCGAGCATGGCGAGGTCGTTGTGGACCAGGCCGTCGCCCTGCGGCTCGGCGGAGGCGACGTCGGCCTTGAGGCGGCGCGCCTGAAGGTTGGCCTGACTGATGATGTGCGGAGCGGCATGGTGCGAGCCCGGAAACGGCGCCACCCCGATCGAGACCGCGTGCCGCATCGGCCCGACGGGCGTGGTGAAGACCGCGCCGTTGATGGTCGCCGCGAGGTTCGCGACCGCCGCGTCGATGCCGCCGGTCGGACAGCCGTCGAGGATGACGCCGAACGAATCCAGGTTCGTGCGGCCGGCGACGTCGCTTTCGCGCAGGCAGCGGTCGAGCTGTTGGCCGAGCCCGATCACCGCCGCGTCGGCAACTTCGGCGCCGTAGACGTCGCTCAGGAGCTGCAGATCGTCGATGACCAACGAAATGAAGGTGCCTTGCTGGCCGCTTTGCCGGGCCGAGGCGAGGGCGAGCTCGAGCTGCTCGCGCAGCCGGCGCAGATTGAAGTGCCCTGTGAGCTCATCGAAGTTCGCCATGCGCTCGAGCCGGGCCTCGTGGTCGCGCCGCTGCGACAGCACGCGCATGACGCCGTAGAGCTGGAGCCGGGCGCCATCGCCGCCCGGCGTGACGGCGCCGCGATCGTGGACCCAGACGATGGCGCCGTCGGCGGCGCGCATGCGGTATTCCACCTCGAACGGAGCCCCGGTGGCGACGTGGCGTTCGATGCAGGCATCGAGGTGGACCAGATCGGCGGGATGGACGCGCTGGCGCAGTTCGACCCTGCGCATTGGATCCCGCGAGCCGGCGAGCCCGAACAGGCGATCGCCCTGAGCGGACCAGCGCATCGACCCCGCGCCAAGGTCGTAGGCGTACGCGATGTCGCCCGCGGATTCGAGTCCGCGTGCGACCCAAGCGTCTTCTGGCACCGCTGTTCCGGCGGCGAGCATACCTGCTCCGCGCATGAGGCCTTCCTGGCACGATGCGAGCGCCGCCCCCAAGGGGCGGTCGGTTACCGGAAATCTAGTGCTGGCGCCCTTAAGATTCGGTCAATGGGGCCGCTTCAGCCCACCGTCTTGAGGACGTCCGCGAGCGTGCCGAACATCTCGTCGATGTGCTGTTTCTGGACGATCAGCGGCGGCGAGAACGTGAGCGTGTCGCCGACGAAGCGCGTGAGAACGCCCCGTTCGTAGCAGTCCATGAACACGTCGTAGGCGCGCTGGGTCGGCTTGCCCGGACGCGGCGCCAGCTCGACCGCGGCCATGAGCCCGATGTTGCGCACGTCCACCACGTTGGGCGCGCCCTTGAGCGCGTGGGCCGCGTCCTCGAAGTATTGGCCGATCTCCTTGGCGCGGGTGAAAAGGCCGTCCTTTTGGTAAACGTCGAGCGCCGCGAGCGCGGCCGCGGTGGCGAGCGGGTGCGCCGAGTAGGTGTAGCCGTGGAACAGCTCGACCATGTTGTCGGGGCCGTTCATGAAGGCCTCGTAGATGCCCTTGCGCACGAACACGGCGCCCATCGGCACCGTGGCGTTGGTCAAGCCCTTGGCGCAGGTGATGATGTCGGGCACCACGCCGAAGAGCTCGGTGGCGAACGGCTCGCCGAGCCGGCCGAACCCGGTGATGACCTCGTCGAAGATCAGCAGGATGCCGTGGCGGTCGCAGATCTCGCGCAGCCGCTTGAGGTAGCCCTTGGGCGGCGGCAGGACGCCGGTGGAGCCCGCGACGGGCTCGACGATGACGGCGGCGATGGTCGCCGCGTCGTGCAGCTCGACCAAGCGCTGCAGGTCATCCGCCAGGTGGGCGCCCCACGCCGGCTCGCCGCGGCTGAAGGCGTTGTGCTCGAGGTCGAGGGTGTGGCGCATGTGGTCCACCCCGGTCAGCAGAAAACCGAACTGCTTGCGGTTGGAGACCATGCCGCCGACCGAGATGCCGCCGAAGCCGACGCCGTGATAGCCGCGTTCGCGGCCGATCAGGCGGAACCGCCCGCCGTCGCCGCGCACCCGGTGGTACGCCAGCGCGATCTTGAGCGCGGTATCGACCGCTTCGGAGCCCGAGTTGGTGAAGAACACGTGGTCCAGGTCGCCGGGCATGAGCGCCGCCAGCCTGGCCGCCAGCTCGAACGAACCCGGATGACCCATCTGGAACGACGGCGCGTAGTCGAGCCGGGCGACCTGGGCCTGCACCGCCTCGACGATCTCCTTGCGGCCGTGCCCGGCGTTGACGCACCACAGGCCGGCCATGGTATCCAGCACCTTGCGCCCGTCGTGGGTGGTGAAGTGCATATCCTTGGCGTCCACCAGCAGCCGGGGCCGCGCCTTGAATTGCCGGTTCGCCGTGAACGGCATCCAGAACGATTCGAGGTTGTTGGGCACGTTGGGCAGCGCGGCCATGCGTATCTCCTGGAGGCAGCGGGAATCGCTCGACCCGGGCGGGCAGGCGACTCATAGCATGCCCGCCGGATGGTTTGCACGGTGCCGCCATGGTACATTTCTTGCGCCTGAGCGAGGGGTGGAACAGTTTGGGACAGCGCGCCGTTTACCATGCCGGGCCGAGCCGGCCGGCGGCGTATATCGCGCGGTAATGGGCCCTGTGGTAAACTTCGTCATTCGGCGGCGCCTAGCTATCGGGCGCCGGGTTGGGGGCCGCATCGCGTGAACGCTTCGAGTCCCGCGCCAGCCTGGACGGGCCAGCCGATCGCTGGCGCGGATGCGCGCGCGTCGGCGCCGCGCCGCGCCGCGCCGGTCCTCTCGGTCGTCCGCCTCGACGACCAGCGGGCGCGCGAGGCACGGAACTTCACCCGGCCTGTCGAGGCCGTCGGCGCCCTGCCCGGATCGCGCGACTACGAGGCGGGCGTGATCGGCGCGCTCGATCGGCCGGGCGTGGCGCTGGCCTTCGCCGCCCAGCTCCTGATCCAGGACGCCCACGAAGGGGCGCTCGCCCCGCCGGCGCGGGCGGCCGGCGCGTATCGGACCTCGACGGCGCGCACCACCGGGTTCATGGGCCCGCTCGACCCGATCGACGTCTACGCTTGAACGCCGGGCGATAGGCTCAGCCGAGCCGCAGTTCCTGGAAGAAGTCGTTGCCCTTGTCGTCCATGACGATGAAGGCCGGGAAATCGACGACCTCGATGCGCCAGATCGCCTCCATGCCCAGGTCCTCGAAGGCCAGGCATTCGACCTTGCGGATGCTGGTCTCGGCCAGGATCGCCGCGGCGCCGCCGATCGAGCCGAGGTAAAAGCCACCGTGCTTCTTGCACGCTTCGCGCACCTGGGCGCCGCGATTGCCCTTGGCCAACATGACGAGCGAACCCCCGGCGGCCTGGAACTGGTCGACGAACCCGTCCATGCGCCCGCCGGTCGTCGGGCCGAACGAGCCCGAGGCGTGGCCCACGGGCGTCTTGGCCGGGCCGGCGTAGTAGATCGGGTGGTTCTTGAAGTAATCGGGCAGCGCCTCGCCCCGCTCGAGCCCCGCGCGCAGCCGGGCGTGCGCCGCGTCGCGCGCCACGATCATGGGACCGGTGAGCGCGAGCCGGGTGCGGATCGGGTGGCGCGATAGCGTCGCCAGGATCTCGGCCATCGGGCGTTCGAGGTCGATCCTGACCATCTCGCCGGCCAGCGCGGCCGGATCGACGTCCGGCAGGAACCGGGCGGGATTGGGCTCCAGGGCTTCGAGGTAGATGCCGTCGGCCGTGATCTTGGCCAGCGCCTGGCGGTCGGCCGAGCACGACACGCCGATGCCGATGGGCAGGCTGGCGCCGTGGCGCGGCATGCGGATGACGCGGACATCGTGGCAGAAGTACTTGCCGCCGAACTGGGCGCCGATGCCCATGGTCTGGGTCAGCTTGAAGATCGCCTGTTCCATGTCCAGGTCGCGAAAGGCGTGGCCGTCCGCGGACCCGGCGCTGGGCAGGCCGTCCAGGTATCGGGCGCTCGCCAGCTTGACGGTCTTGAGCGTCTGCTCGGCGCTGAGCCCGCCGATCACCACGGCCAGGTGGTAGGGCGGGCACGCGGCGGTGCCGATGTGCCGGATGCGTTCCTCGAGGAACGGCAGCAGCCGGTCGGGCGCCAGCACCGATGGCGTCGCCTGGTGCAGGAACGACTTGTTGGCCGAACCGCCGCCCTTGGCCAGGAACAGGAACTTGTAGCTGTCCTCGCCGTCCTGGAAGATCTCGATCTGGGCGGGCAGGTTCGTGCGGGTGTTCGCCTCCTGGTACATCGAGAGCGGCGCCACCTGGCTGTAGCGCAGGTTGCGCTTGAGGTAGGCGTCGGCCACGCCGGCCGCGAGCTGGGCCTCGTCGCCGCCCTTCGTCCACACCCGGCGCCCCTTCTTGCCCATGATGACCGCGGTGCCGGTGTCCTGGCACATGGGCAGCACGCCGCCCGCCGCGACGTTCGCGTTCTTGAGCAGCTCGTAGGCGACGAAGCGATCGTTCGCCGTCGCCTCGGGATCCTCGAGGATGTGGCGGAGCTGCTGGAGGTGGCCGGGACGCAGCAGGTGGTTGATGTCGCCGAACGCCTGTTCGGCCAGCAGCCGCAGGCCCTCGGGCGCGACCTTCAGGATGTCCTCGCCTTCGAAGCGGGCGGGCGCGACGTGATCGCCGGTCAGCTTGCGGTAGGGCGTCGTGTCCTCGCCCAGGGGGAATAGCTCCGTGCTCGCGTTCGTCATGGCCAGGGACCCGGTCGTTTCGCGCCAGATGCTAGCCGCCCCTGGCGCGGATCGAAAGTCGGCTCGCCTTCGTGCCCGGCTCTGGCTAAAACAGGTGCCATGGCCGAGACGATGACCCTTGCGGCGCTGCTGGCCGCCGGCGTGGACGAGGCGCCGGCGTTGCTGGCGGCCGAGCGCGCGACGCTCGGCCACGGCGGCCGGCGCGCCCTGGCCGCCGAGACGGCCGCGCGGCTCAACGGCCTGGGCATTGGGCGCGGCGACGCCGTGGCGATCGTGCTCGACAACGGCCCCGCGCTGGCGACCGCGTTCCTCGCCGTCGCCGGCGTCGCCGCCGCCGCGCCGCTCAACCCGGCCTACACGGCGGACGAGCTCGCGTTCTACCTGGGCGACTTGGGCGCCCGCGCCCTGCTGGTGCGCGCGGGCGACGACGGGCCGGCGCGCGCCGTGGCCGGCCAACGAGGTATTCCCATCGTCGAGCTGATCGAGTCGCCGGCGGATGCCGCGGGGCTGTTCACGCTCGACGGCGCGGAGGTCCTGGCGGCGCGGCCGGGGCCCGGCGAGGCCGACGACGTGGCGCTGATTCTGCATACCTCGGGCACCACGTCGCGCCCGAAGATGGTGCCGCTGACCCAGCGCAACCTGGTCGTCTCCGCCCGCAACGTCGCGGCGACGTTGCGGCTCGGGCCCACCGACCGCTGCCTCCAGGTCATGCCGCTGTTCCACATCCACGGGCTGGTGGCGACGCTGCTGGCGCCGCTCGCGGCCGGGGGCTCCGTCGCCTGCTCGGGCGGGTTCAACGCGCTGCGCTTCTTCGCCCAGCTCGACCGCTTCCGGCCGACCTGGACCAGCGCCGTGCCGACCATGCACCAGGCGGTGCTCGCGCGCGCCGACAGGAACCGCGACGTGCTCGACCGGGTTCGCCTGCGCTTCGTGCGCTCGTCGTCGGCGTCGCTGCCGCCGCAGGTCATGGCGGCGCTCGAGGCCGCGTTCGGCTGCCCGGTGATCGAGAGCTACGGCATGACCGAGGCGGCCCATCAGATGACCAGCAACCCGCTGCCGCCGGCGTCGCGCAAGCCGGGCACGGTCGGCGCCGCCGCCGGGCCCGAGGTCGCGATCATGGACGGGACCGGCGCGTTGCTGCCCGCCGGAAACCGCGGCGAGGTCGTGATCCGCGGCGAGAGCGTGACCGGCGGTTACGCCGCCAACCCCGAGGCCAACGCCACGGCGTTCACCGCCGGCTGGTTCCGCACCGGGGACGAAGGCGTGCTCGACGCCGACGGCTACCTCACCATCACCGGGCGGCTCAAGGAAATCATCAACCGCGGCGGCGAGAAGATCGCCCCGCGCGAGGTCGACGAGGTCCTGCTCGACCACCCGGACGTGGCCCAGGCGGTGACCTTCGCCGTGCCCCACGACAAGCTCGGCGAGGACGTGGCGGCGGCGGTGCAGCTTCGCGAGGGCGCGGTGAGCGATGCCGGGGCGCTGCGCGCCTTCGTGGCCACGCGCCTGGCCGCCTACAAGGTGCCGCGCACCATCGTCATCGTCGACGAGATCCCCAAGGGGCCGACCGGCAAGCTCATGCGCATCGGGCTCGCGCAGCGGCTCGGGCTCGCGCGGCCATGAAGGTCGCGGTGTTCGGCGCCGGCGCGATCGGCGGCATGATCGGCGCGGCGCTAACCGAGGCCCAGGTCGAAACCACCCTGATCGCGCGCGGGCCGCACCTGGCGGCGATGACCGAGCGGGGCCTCAGGGTGATCGGGTCGTGGGGCGAACGCACCGTGCGCCCGCGCCTGATGGCCGACACCGCCGAGGCCGGGCCCCAGGACTACGTCATCGTCGCGACCAAGGCCCACGCGGCGGCCGCGGCGGTCGATGCCCTGCTGCCCATGCTCGGCCCGGCGACCACGGTCGTCACCGCGATGAACGGCGTGCCGTGGTGGTACTGCCACGGCATCGCGGGTCCGCTGGCCGGGCGCGCGCTCGAGACGGTCGACCCCGGCGGGCGACAATGGCGGCTGATCGGGCCGGAGCGGGCGCTCGGCTGCGTCGTCTACCCAGCCGCCGAGATCGTCGAACCCGGGGTGGTCCGCGTCGTCGCCGGCGACCGGTTTGTCCTGGGCGAACCCGCGGGCGGCGTGTCGGATCGGGCGCGCTGCCTCGCCAGGGCACTCATCGCGGGCGGGCTCAAGGCGCCGATCCGGCCCGACATCCGGCCCGAGTTGTGGGTCAAGCTGTGGGGCAACGTGGCGTTCAACCCGATCAGCGCGCTGACGCGCGCGACCATGGCCGAGCTGATCGCGGACGAGCGCACGCTTGGCGTCGTGCGGGCGGTGATGACCGAAGCCGCGGCGGTGGCGGCGGCGCTCGGCGTCGCCATGCCGATCACGCTCGAGGCGCGGATCGACGGCGCGCGTTCGATCGGCGCCCATCGCACCTCGATGCTGCAGGACCTGGAACGGGCCCGGCCGCTCGAGATCGACGCCCTCGTTGCCGCGGTGGCCGAGCTCGGCGATCTGGCCGGCGTGGCGACGCCCATGATCGACGCCGTCTACGCCCTGGTCCGCCGCCTGGCCATCGCCGCCGGCTGCTATCCGGCAGGCTCGTAACCGCGCTCCGTTCGATCCGGGCGTCGAACGGCCCGCGCCACGGCACCTGGACGCGGACGCTACTCGGTGCGCGAGGCGACCAGGCCCCGGGGCCTGCCCTCGCCGACCGCGGTCATGCCGGCTTTCACTGCGGGCCGCTCACCGATCAGGTCCATCCAGCGACGGACGTTCCCGTAGCGTCGAAGCGCGGGCAGATCCTCCATCGCCAGCACGGCCGAGGGATAGCCCGCGATGTCGGCGATGGTGAACGAATCGCCCCCGACGTACGGCACCTCGGCCAGCCGCGCGTCGAAGGCGCCGTACTCGGCGACGGTCCGGTCCTCGAACCAGGCCGCGGCCCGCATGTCGGGCTCGTCGAGCCAAGTCATGAAGTAGACGGCGGCGAAGGGCGGGTAAGCGTCGGTCGACAGCATCATGGTCCATTCCAGGCACTTGGCTCGCGCCCGGGGTTCGGTGGGCAGCAGCATGCCCGCCTTCTCGGCCAGATAGATCAGGATCGCCGTGGACTGGGTCAGGCTCATGGGCCGCCCGTCCGGTCCGTCGCGGTCGATGATCGCGGGCGTGCGGCCGCGCGCGCCGGTCGCGACGTAGGTCGGATCGGTCGAATCCCACGGGATCTGGATCGCCCGATAGGGCAGGCGGCATTCCTCGAGCATGATCGTGGCGCGCTGGGTCAGCGTGGTCGGACGGACGTAGACGTCGATCATGGCGTGTTTCACGAAGCCGAGCCCGCGCGCCCGTCCGAGACGGGCGAGCCACGCGTCGATGTCAAAGTCCGAGGGCGCAACCGTCCTTCCGGGGGTCCGAGCCCCCGACCAGGACCCCGCGTTTCCAGTCGATCAGGATGGCCTGGCCGCCGCCCAGCGGGTCCGCCGTGGCAACGACGCGATGGCCGCGCTGGGCCAGCCCCTTCACCGTCGCCTCGGGAATCCCGCGCTCGACCTCGACGGCGTCGCCGTCGTGGAACACGCGCGCCAGATCGATCGCCTCCTGCGGGTCCATGCCGTAGTCGAGCACGTTGGTCAGCAGGTGGACGTGGCCGAACGGCTGGTAGTCGCCGCCCATGACCCCGAACGGCATGATCGCCCGGCCGTCGCGCGCCAGCATGCCGGGGATGATGGTGTGGGACGGGCGCTTGCGCGGCGCGATGACGTTGGGATGGTGTGGGTCCAGGACGAAGCCGGCGCCGCGGTTCTGCAGCACGACGCCGCTCTTGGGCGCGACGATGCCGCTGCCGAACGACCAGTAGATCGAGTTGATGAAGCTGACGGCATTGAGGTCCTTGTCGACCACCGCCAGGTACACCGTGTCGCGGCCCGGCGCACCCGTCGATCCGGGCGCCGGCAGCCGCGTCATCGCGCGGTCGGGCTGGATGAGCCGGCGAATGCCGTCGGCGTAAGATGCCGACAGCAAATGCTCGATCGGAACGCGCCCATGGGCCGGGTCGGCGATCAGGGCGTTGCGGTCGCGGAAGGCGAGCCGGCCGGCCTCGATTTCCAGGTGCAGGCGCTCGGGCCCCAGCGGGTCGAGCCCGCCGAGTGGGAACCCCTGCAGAATGTCGAGCATGAGCAGCACCGTCAGGCCTTGGCCGTTGGGCGGGCACTGGAACACGTCGTAGCCGCGATAGCTGGTGCGGATCGGCGCGGTGTACTCGCCCTGGTGCTGGGCGAAGTCCTCGAGCGTGTGCAGACCGCCCTTCTCGCGCAGGCGACCGACCATGTCCTCGGCGACCTCGCCCTTGTAGAACGCCTCGGGCCCTTCGGCCACGATGCGCTTGAGCGTGGCGGCGAGCTCGGGCTGGGCGTGGATTTCGCCGGCGGCGGGCGGGGCGCCGCTGGGCAGGAAGATGCGCTTGGCCACCGGATCCCGCGCCAGTCGCTCGGCCTCGCGCCGCCAATCGTGGGCGACGCGCGGGAACACCGGATAGCCGTTCTCCGCGTAGCGGATCGCCGGCTGGAACAGCTCGTCGAACCCCTTGCGGCCGTGGTCGCCGATCAGCCGGCTCCACGCCTCTATGGCGCCCGGAACGGTGACGGCGTGGGCGCTGTCCGGGTCGATGGCGTCGATGCCCCGTTCGCGGAACCACGCGGCGTCGGCGGCGGCGGGCGCCCGGCCCGAGCCGTTGTAGGCGATGATCTGGCCCGAACCGCGCGGCGCGAACAGGACGAAGCAATCGCCGCCGATGCCGGTCGACTGCGGCTCGACCACGGCGAGCACGGCGGCGGCGCTGACCGCCGCGTCGATCGCGTTGCCGCCCCAGCGCAGCGACTCCAGCGCCGCCAGAGTCGCCAGCGGGTGCGACGTGGCGGCCATGCCGTTGATGCCGTGCGCCGTCGAGCGACCCGGCAAGTGGAAATCGCGCATCGTGGCCTCCGTCACCCTCCCTTACTCTAGGCCCCGTGCCGCGCCATTGAAAGCCATGCGTCGTCCGTTGACACGGCCGCCCACGGCCCGACAATGGCGCGCAGCGGCACCATGACCCTGGCCCAGCGCATCATCGTCGCCCAGGGCGACATCACCCGGCTGGCTGTCGACGCCATCGTCAACGCGGCGAACGGCACGCTGCTGGGCGGCGGCGGCGTCGACGGCGCGATTCACCGCGCCGCCGGGCCCGAGCTCGTGGCGGCGTGCCGGGTGCTGGGCGGCTGCCCGACCGGCGAGGCGCGCATCACGCCCGGATTCCGGCTGCCCGCGCGCTGGGTCATCCACGCGGTCGGCCCGGTGTGGCAGGGCGGCGGCGCGGCCGAGGACGAGCTGCTGGCCGGCTGCTATCGCGCCGCGCTCGCGCTCGCCGCCGGGCACGGCGCCCGTACCCTCGCCTTTCCCGCGATCTCGACCGGCGCCTACGGCTTCCCGCTCGTTCGCGCCTGCCGGATCGCGCTAGGCACCACGGTCGCCGTGCTCAAGACCTTGCCCGCGACCGTCACCTTCGTCGGCTTCGACCGCGCCGCGGTCGAGGCCCTCGAGGCGGCGCGCGCCGAGGCGCTCGCCGAGGCCGGTGCGTGAGCAAGGCCAAGCCGCGCTCGCGCTGCAGTGGCTCGCGCTCAACCGCGAGGAGTTGCGCGCGGCCTGGCGGCGGAATGACTAGCAGGGTGCTGAAAAACCCCGAGGCTGTCATTGCGAGGAGCGCGAAGCGCGACGCGGCAATCCAGAATCGCGCGGAATTCCGCCATTGCCCTGGATCGCCACGCCGCCTACGGCGGCTCGCGATGACGATGATGGGGGTTTTTCCGCAGCCTGCTAGTGGTTCGACTCCGACGGATCGTACCCGATCCGCCGGCCCGAACCCCTAGAAGGATTCTCGGTCTGTGGTCCGCCCCAAACACGATGATCGGGAATCATGCGTTTGCGTCGGACCACTAGGCCCGGCCCGCGTTACGAATTCGGCGCGTGCAGGTAGCGGCTCTTTTCGTCGACCGAGTATTTCGGCATGTAATGCTTGTAAAACGTATCCGTTGTCACAATGGCGTTGTAAATATCGAGAACATAATTCTTGCCGCCGAGCTTGACCACCAGGATGGCGTGGCCGAGGTTGCGGATCGTGTCGAGGACCGCGAAGACCCGGAGGTCTTCGTTGGCGAACCCGAGTTCGCGCAGCGCGAAGAACTTGGCGATGGCGTAGTCCTCGCAGTCGCCCGAGCGGGCCAGGAACTCCTCGACGGTCGCCCAGTATTCCGGGACGCCGTAGTTGGTCTGGTCCGGGATGTACGCCCAGCGGTTGAAGTACGAATTGACGTACTTGAGCTGGTCCATTGGGGCCAGGCCCTGGATCTGGGCGGCGACGTCGCCCCAGGTCCGCGTGGTCGCGCTCGGGCAGCCGGCGGACGCGGACTTGCAGCCGCCGAACTCCTTGCGCCGGGCAAGGCTGTCGTCGAGCACGCGCTTCCACTGCGGCAAGCCTTCGAAGGTGCCGGAGACGAACTCGGTCGAGCCGAAGGCCGCGTTGCTTGTCACGCCGCCCGTCGGCGCGAGTTCGGCGAGCGAGGCCGCGCCGGCCGGCGGTGACGCGAGGCCGAGCAACCCGGCCACGGCGAACGCGGCCAGCGCGTGCGCCCGGCCATACCGGCACCCCCCAGGCCCCGCGACCCCCGACATCGCCGGCTACGGCTCGCGCAGCGCCTGGCGTTGCGCCCGCGTGAACGGCTCGATGAAGTACTCGAGCACGGTGCGCTTGCCGCTGATGATCTCGACCACGGCGGTCATGCCGGGAATGATCGGCAGGTTCTCGCCCTGATAGGCGATGTGATTCTTATCGGTGCGAACGAGGACCTGGTAGTAGGGGTCGCCCTCCTCGTTCTGGCGCGTGTCGGCGGCCACCTGGGTCACCTTGCCGTCGAGCCCGCCGAAGCGGGCGAAATCGTAGGCGCTGACCTTGACGATGGCGTCCTGGCCGGACTGGATGAACGCGATATCGGTCGGCAGCACCCGCGCCTCGATCAGCAGGCTGTCGTCGGCGGGCACGATTTCCATGATGTCCTCGCCCGGCTGGATGACGCCGCCTATCGTCGACTTGGCGATCTTGTTGACGACGCCCGAGACCGGCGATCGGACGTCGGTGCGCAGCAAGCGGTCCTCGCGCGCACCCATCTGATCGGCGAGCGCCGAGAGCTGCGAGCGGGTCGCCTCGTGGTCGGTCGAGACGCCGGCCAGGAACGCGCTGCGGATCTCGGACTTGCGCGCCTCGATCTCGCCGATCGCGGCATTGACGCGCGGCACCGCCAGTTTCGCGGCGGCGATGTCGCCCTCGAGCTGAACGACCTCGCGCTTGAGGGCGAGGAGCTGGGTCTGGGACACGATGCCCTGGATGGCGAGCGGCTCGGTGAACGCGAGCTCCTCGGACGCGAGCGCGAGGCTGTTGGAGACGCTCTGGATGCGGCCGTAGAGCTCGTTCAATTCGTGCCGCTTTTGCGCCAGTTGCGCCTCGAGCACGGCGATCTGCGCGCTGACGTCGTCGCGCCGGCGCCCGAACAGCTTCCTCTGGTCCTCGGCCGTGCTCGCGGCGTCGCTCAGCACGTCCGCGGGAAACTCGATCTCGGCCGCCTCGTTGAGTTCGGCGTCCATCCGCGCCGCCGCCGCGAGAAGCTGCAAGTACTTCGTGCGCAGCTCGGAAAAATCGGCCTGCGCGCGCGTGCTGTCGAGGCGCAGCAGCACGTCGCCCTTCTCGACGAAGTCGCCCTCGCGCACCAGCAGGTCGGAAATGATGCCGCCTTCCAGGTTCTGGACGATCTGGACGCCTTGCGAGGGTATGACCGCCGCCTCGGCGCGCGTCACCTTTTCGAGCGTCGTGTGCTTGGCCCAGACGACGCCGAGCACGATGAGCAGGGCGACCAGGACGTTGATGATGTAGAGCGACGACCGGCCACGACGCTTCGCCGCGGCCGCGGCCGCGTTCATGAATTCGAGATCGTCCTCGGTGAGTGCACGTCCCATGCGTCCCTATTCGCCTCCGTGGGCGCGCGGTTCCGCCGCCTCGCGCCGGGGCGGAACGTCAGGCATCCTCGCCTTGAGAGCGCAGTTGACCCTTGCGCAGGGCCTCGAGCACGGCTTCCTTCGGCCCGTCGGCCACGACGCGCCCGGCATCGAGCACGATCAGGCGGTCGGCCAGCGCGAGCAGCGTGTTGCGATGGGTCATGATGATCGCCGTCCTGCCCTTGAGCTCGGTGGCCAGGCGCTCCCTGATCTTCTTCTCGGTCGAATTATCCATGTTGCTGGTGGGTTCGTCGAGCAGCACGACGGGGGGGTCCAACAGCATGGCGCGGGCGAGCGCCACCGCCTGGCGCTGACCGCCCGAAAGCTGCGTGCCCCGTTCGCCGACCTGGAGGTCGAAACCTTCGGGATGGCGCCGGACGAAATCCGATACCCCCGCGATCTCGGCCGCGCGCACCAGCGCCCGATCGTCCACGTCCGGCGCGCCGAACGCGAGGTTGTCCCGGACGCTGCCGAAGGTCAGGAAGATGTCCTGGGACAGGTAGCCGACGTTGCGCCGAAGGTCCGCCGGATCGATCTGGCGGATGTCGATGCCGTCGACGAGCACGGCGCCTTCCTGCGGTTCGTAGAGCCCCATGATCAGCCGCCCGAGCGTCGACTTGCCCGAGCCGATGCGGCCGATCACGCCCACGTGCTCGCCCTTCTTGATCGCGATCGACACGCCATTGAGCGCGCCCGTGCTGGTCTGGCCGGGATAGCGGAACGTGACGTTCTTGATCGTGATGTCGCCGTCGATCCGGGGCCGGCTGATGAAGGTCCGGTCGTCGGGGCGTTCGACCGGCACGCGCATGATGGCGTGCAGCGACTTCAGCGCGACGCGCGACTGCTGGTAGCGCGTGACCAGGGCGGCGACCGCGCCGAGCGGCGCGAGCGCGCGGCCGCTGAGGATGGTGAGCGCGATCAGGCCACCCATCGTCAGCTCGCCGAGATGGATGAGCACGACGCCATAGACGATCACGGCGACGTTGCACATCTGCGAGGCCAGCATGGCGAAGTTGGTCGTCAACGCCGTCAGGAGGCGTGACCTGAGCGAGGTGGTCGCCGTCGCCAGCGCGCTCTGTTCCCAGCGGCCCTGGACCGCCGATTCCGCGCTGTTGATCTTGATCGCCTCGATGCCCTCGACGGCCTCGACCATGATCGCCTGCTTCTGCGACGACAGGCGATGCACGCTCTCGACCGACTTGCGCAGGGGGAACTGCAGCAGGACGCCGACGATGATCACGATGGGCACCGTGGCGGCCGGGATGTACGCGGGCGACCCGGCCACCAGGTACATCACGAGGATGAAGATGAAGATGAACGGCAGGTCGATGAGCGCGATCAGCGTTCCCGACGTGAAGAAATCGCGCAGCGATTCGAATTCGCGCAGATTGTGGATCAGCGACCCGGTCGACATGACCCGCTGGTCGAGCCGCATGCCCAGCACGTGGCGCATCAGGCGCGAGGCCATGATGACATCGGCGTTCTTGCCGGCGATGTCGACGAAGTAGCTCCTGAGCGAGCGCAGCAGGAAGTCGAACACGACGATGGTGACCACGCCGGCGCCGACGACCCACAGCGTGTCGAACGCGCGGTGGGGGATAATGCGATCGAACACGACGCGCATGAACAACGGCGTGGTCAGGGCGAACAGGTTGATGAAGATCGACGCGAGCGCGACGTGCGAATAAACCGTCCAGAACTTCGCGAGCGTGCCCCAGAACCAGTTGGACCGTTCGGAATAGCCGATGTCCGGCGCGCGCCGGTCGAAACGGAAGTCCGCCTTGAGGAACACGGCGTAGCCGATGTACTGGTCCTGGAACTCCTTCAGGTCCACGCGCTTGGCGCCGGTCTCCGGCAGCTCGATCCGGGCGTGGTTCCGCCCGTCGAAGCCGTGCAGGATGCAGGCGTTGCGGCCCTTGAGCAGCAGCAGGCACGGCAACGTGGCGGGCGTGATGTGCTGGAGCTTGCGCCGGCGCACGATCCGCGCGGTGAAGCCCGCGGCCTCGGCGGCCCTGAGGCACAGCTCCGGGCTGACCCGTCCGGTATGCTCGGGCAGATAGGCGCGCAGCGCCGCGACCGAGATCGACTTGCCCTGGATGCGCAGGAGCTTACTGAGCGCGACCAGCAGCGGGTCATCGAAGTCGACCATGGAAGGATGGACGGTCCAGTCCTCGGCCGGCGCGGGCGAAGCGGGGGCCGGTCCGGGTGCTGCGCGCTGCTTCGTGTCCACCGGAAGGGGTTCGGTCGCCGCGGTCATGACTGCAAGGGCGGGAGCACCGTCATCAGGCCAGCGCCAGAGATGTCGTCGCGGCGGCGCTCGAGCCATGCGCAACCCGCCCGCCCCGCGCGCCTGGCACGGCGCGGCGGACGGGCATAAGAGCACAACCGGCAACGGGCGTCCAAGGCACAAATCCCCCGCCAGAGGGCGGCCGACCGTAGGGGCGGGTCCGAGACCCGCCCCTACCGACCGGTCTGCTGCCCGACTTGGTGTGTGGATCGTCACTCGCCCTGCAAATACCTCGGAACACAGGCTTTTTTCGGCTCCCGCGAAGCCCTGAAAAGCTTGATTTCGTGCTCAAAACGATCATAATGCACCGTACGTGAGCGAGTTTCCTGGCGAGCCTCTGCACACACGAGCCATGACCGACAAATCCGCGATAGATCCGACCCTCCTCGACGACGACGCCGGGCCCTTGGCGTCGGAACCCTCGGCCTTGCTCGCCAGCCCGGACCCGTCCGCGGACACGGTGGGCGCCGAGACCGATGGCGATGCGGTGGTGCTGACGCTCGAAGATCTCATGGCCGACGACGCCGGCGAGGTCGTGCTCGCGGCCGACAACGTCGCGATCAGCCTCAAGACCGAAGGCCACGTCGTCGATGGCGGCGTCGTCGCCGACCACGTCACGGCGACGGGCGTTGACGTGAGCGGGCTTTCCTACGCGACCCTCGATAGCGGCATCACGATCTACTATTCCGGCCAGGTCGAGCTCCTGCCGTAGCGGCGTCATCCGCCGTTTCGCCCGCCCCCCGTTTCGCCCGCGAATCCCCGATTTTGATTTTGTCCGTGCCCGTGCGGCGCGGCGATCAGGCTTCGTCGTCGAGGTCGTCGGCGTCGACGAGCAGCGCCAGGTCCGGCAGGTCGGACCGCAGGGAGCGTCGCGCAGCCAGCTTCTCGCGCGCCCGCTCGGGCAGATCGGTGATCGTGATCAGGCCCTTGTTCAGCAGGACCTCGACCAGGTCCTCGATGACGCGGACGAACTCGATGTCGGTCAGCGACAGCCGCTCGCGGGCGCTCCGGGCGTCGGACGTATTGGGGTCGTCGCTCATGGCGCCGCCCGGCCTAGTCCGTCGACGGCACGGCGGGCGGCGGGGCCTCGCGCCCGACGCTCGCCAGGATCTTCTCGCCTTCCGGTGACAGCACGACCTCGCGCAACGCCGCGACGACGCGGGGGTCGTACTTCGCCTCGTTCTGTTCGAGCACCGCCACGGCCGCCTCGGGCGACAGGGTTTCGCGGTACGAGCGCGGCTCGATGCGCGCGCAGAACACGTCGCACGCGCCCAGGATGCGCGGCACGAGTTCGATCTGGTCGCCGCTGAGTTTGCGCGGATAGCCGGTGCCGTCGAGCCGCTCGTACATCTTGTGCACGGAATCCGCGACGGGTAGGTCGAAGTCGACCTTGCGCAGGATGCTGACCGCGTGCTCGACGTGACTCTGCACGATGGCGACCTCCTCGTCGGTCAGCCGGGTCTCCTTGCGCAGGATCGCCGAGGGTATCGCCAGCTTGCCGATCTGGGCCAGGCGGGCGGCGAGCTCGAGCGTGTTGATGTCGTTGTCGCCGAGCTCGAGCCGGTGGCCGACCGCGGCGGCGAACCCCGCGACCCGGCGCGAGTGGCCGACCAGATAGGGATCGCGCAGCTCGATCGCGCGGCTGAACGCCTCGACGGCCTCGCGGATCGCGCGCTCCCGCCGCTCGACCGCCTCGACCAGCTCGGTGATGTCACGCGACACCGATAGGATGCCGACCGGGGTGCCCTCGTCCTCGACGAACGGGACCTTCGAAATCTGGAAGTGGTGCAGCTTGGACTGCAGGTAGATCTGCTCGTTGGTCGTCGCCTGCTGGCGGGTTTCCAGCACCACCCGGTCGGTCGCCGCCAGCCGCTGCGCCGTGCCGAAGCCGAAGATCGCGTCGTCCTTGAGGCCCAGGATTTCCCGCTCGGGCTTGTTGACGGCGCGGCAGAACGCCGGATTGACGAACGTGTAGTGCCCTTCCGCGTCCTTGAGGCCCAGAAGGTCGAGCATGGTGTTCGTGATGCCGTTCAGGAAGGTCCGCTGCTTATTGATCTGCTGGGCAAGGCCCTGGAACTGCTGGGCCAGGGTCTTGTTGTGGTCGCTGGCGAGCCGGAACCAGAAGATGCCGAAGGCGCCGAGGATCAGCAGCAGGCCGACGACGACGGCCACGATGATGCCGATCTCGAAGTCGCGCGAGTCCTGCTCGGCGTCCGCGACGGCCGCTTCCTGCACCAGGAACCAGTTCGGCCCCGCGACGCGGGCGAGCGTGGCGTAGACCTCGGCGGCGGAGCGCGGCGAAGCGATGCGCGCCATGCCCTGGCCCAGGCTCTGGAACGCCTCCTGGGTCAGACTCGCGGGCGCGATCGCGGGGACCGCCACCGGGTCGATCAGCGACCAGGTTTCGCCTTCCTGCTGCAGCAGCAGGATCTGCTCGCCGGGCCGCGCCAGCGGGTGCGGTGCGAGGATCGCCGACAGCCGTTCCTGGATCGGCAGGGTCACGATCAGCGCGCCCACCGCCGCGACCTCCGTCTCGCCCTCGAGCGGCTGCGGCGGGTAGATCGGCACGGCGACGTCCATCACCAGCCCGACGAGGGTGACGCGCGCCGGGTTGTAGATCGTCTTGCGTTCCGCGACCGCGCGCTTCGCGGCGTCGATCTGGAAGTCGAACAGGTTGGCGACGCGCGTCGAGGTGATGTAGAGCCGGCCTTCGGCGTCGACGACGTGGCCGGCGTCGAAGCTGCGCCCGGCAATGAAGTCCTCGAGGATGAGCTGCAGATAGGCCGACTGGGCGAGCGTTTCCTCGATGCCGGCCCCTTCGGTCTGCTCGCCGGACTGCTGGCGCGCGTTGTAGGCCGCGATCTCGGTCAGGAACAGCCGGAACACGTCGCTGGTGACCAGCGGATCGAGCACCTTGTTCTGGTCGGCGAGCCAGGTGCTGAGGATTTCCTCGCGGGCCGACACGAACACGCCGAGCCGCCGCTCGAGCTCGAGCTGGAAGGTCGCCCGCCGATCGGCGATGACCCAGTAGACCAGCACCGCCGCGACCACGAGGATGGCCGCGATCGCCGCGCCGCCCCACACGAAGGGCCGCACGCTGTCCGGCCGGTTGAACTGGAGGTTCTCCTGGCCGAGCAGGCCGAGATCGAGGGGGCGCTCTGCGCCCGTGTCGGTGGCGGTCACGCTGGTCTCCCTCGGCGTTGCCCTCGCGCCGGCGCCCGACGGTGGGGAAACGCCCGTCTATGGCCGGAGTCTAGAGGGAAATCCCTTGAAGTGGAATCGTCATGGCCGGCCCCGGGCACTTCGTCCCGGGGGCGGCCATCACGCCCACATGGATCGCGTCGCCAGTGGCCCTACTCGAGGGTCGGCGCCCGGTCCTCGGCCCAGATGTGCTCGACCGAGGCGCTGAAGACCTCGGGCGCGCGCGTCGCCGCTTCGGGCGCCTCGACGCCGACCGTCGCAAGCAACTGTCCGAGGCTCGCCAGGATGCGGTAGCCGGCGCGGACCAGGTTGGTCTTTTCGGTCGCGAGCTGGCCTTCGGTCACGAACAGCTCGTTCTCCGCGTCGAGCACGTCGAGCAGGGTGCGCTGGCCCACGGTGAACTGCTGGCGGTAGGCGTCGCGCGTCTCGGTGTTGCGCACCACCGCTTCCTCGAAGTTGATGACGCGGGCCTGGGCGGCCTCGAGCGCGTGCCACGAATCCCTCAGGTCCTCGCGGGCGAAGATCAGCCGCTCGTCGCGATCGCTGCGGGCCTGGGCGGCACGCCACAGGGCCTCGCGATGGCGCGCGCGGTTGGCGCCACCGGCGAAGAACTCCCACGAGATGCGCAGCATGATCGAGGAATTCTCGGAGTAGGTGCGCAGCCCCGTGGTGTCCTCGAAGTGCTGGTGTTCCGCGACGAGGTTCACGTCGGGGAAATAGAGCGACCGCGCCACGTCGATGTCGGCGTCGGCCGCGTCGATCTCGGCGTCGAAGATCGCCACCGTCGGGTTGTCGGTGACGAGCTGGTTGAGCGAGGCGTCCTGGTCGGTCGGCAGCACCTCGAGCGGCGGCGGCACCTCGTCGATGTTGTCGGGGTACACCCCGACCAGCCGCTCGTAGAGCGCCTCGGCGTCGCGCAGGAAGTTGCGCTCCTGCTCGAGGGTGGCGAGGGAGCGGGCGAGCCGCCCGGCGGCCTGGGAGACGTCGGCGATGTTGCCGGTGCCCTGGGTCAGGAGCTGCTGCACCGCGTCGAAGATCTCCTGGTGGATCGCGACCTGCCCTTCGGCCAGCCCGACCTGGTAGCGGCGCAGCCCGATTTCGACGTAGACGCCGACCACGTCGAGGCCGAGGAACTCGGCGTTCTCGAACACGCGGTTCGCCGTCGACTGGGTCCGCGCCATTTCGCGCGCGACCAGGCTGTCGGTCTCGAAGCCGTCGAAGATGCGCTGGTTCAGGCGGGCGAAGGCGTCGTTGGCCCACAGCCAGTCGGGGCCGCCACGGGCGCGCGCCGGAAAGTCGTTCTCCTTGTCGATGCCGATGCCGTAGCCGACGTTGATGCTCGGCAGGTACTGGGCGCGCGCCTGGCGCAGCTCCTGTTCGGTCGCCTCGCGGTTGTTGGCCACGACTCCGATCCGGGGGTTGTTGGCCACCGCCGTGGCTATCGCTTCGTCGAGGGTCGCCGCCCCCGCGGTGCCGCCGGCCGCCAGCGCGATCAGGCTCGCGCCCAGCAACATCTGCACGCGGCCGTATCGGCCCCGATGATTCCCGCTCATGAGACTTACCCCCC
>CAZGYG010000030.1:0-31357 GCA_964530335.1 uncultured Rhodospirillaceae bacterium
ATCGAACACCCGTTGACGGGTCGGTGGGCCAAGGACCAATGTCCGCATCCCGCGCCGGGTGGGCGGCGCGGCGGCGCAACAAGGGAGGGAAGACGCGTATGACCGAACTCGAGACCTACGTATCGCGCAAGGGGCGCAAGGAGCTGGTCAAGCAGGTCCGGGCCAAGATCAAGCAGCTCGGCATCCAGTACATCTACTTTCAGTTCATCTCGGTCACCGGGCGCATCGTCGGCAAGGGCATCCCCTCGGACCACTGGGAAGCCGTGGCGGAGCGCGGGTTCCAGCTCGTCTACGGCTCGACGGCGAACCTGTTCGTCGATCGGCGCGGCAACTACATCGGCTACGGCCCCGAGGCCTCCGAGCTGGTCGGCATCGCGGACCCGGAGACGTTCTGCCAACTGCCGTGGGACAAGCGCGTCGGGCGCGTCTTCTGCACGCTGTTCCGTAACCGCGAGGAAGACAAGAACCCGGGCGGGTTCCTGAGCTCGGACTGCCGCGGCAACCTGCGGCGCATCGAGGAGAAGTTCAAGAAGGACCACAAGGGCCTGCATATGCGCCACGGCTGCGAGCCCGAGATGATGTGGCTGAAGAAGGGGCCGGACGGCCGGCCCGACGGCGGCGTGACCCGGCCGCACTGCTACCACATCGGCCAGTTCGAGACGCTGCGCCCGATCATCATGCGCGTGATCGAGTATTGCCACGCCATGGGGCTCGACATGATCCAGGGCGACCACGAGGACGCGCCGGGCCAGCTCGAGCTTAACTGGATGTTCGACACGGCCATGCACACGGCCGACCGGCTGGCGACCTACCGGCAGATCTGCGCCGCGGTGGGCCGCGAGTTCGACGTCATCCCGTGTTTCATGTCGAAACCGTTCATGGGCGTGTCCGCCAGCGGCTGCCACCACAACCTGTCCCTGTGGCGCGCCGGCGAGTCGAAGATGAACACGCTCGGCAACACCCAGCCGCTGCCCGGCATGGACGACGTGTTCGCCTACACCAAGGGCGGCGAGAACACGTTCATGCCGCTCAAGGGCCAGAGGAAGCCGGGCCCGATCGGGCTGATGTCGATCGGCGGGGTCATCGAGCACCTGCCGGCGCTGACCGCGATCGGCTGCTCGACCGTGAACTCGTACCGCCGGCTGTGGGACGCCGGGTTCTGGGCGCCGGTCTACGCCGACTGGGGCTATCAGAACCGCACCTGCGGCCTACGCATCTCGGCGCCGGGGCGGTTCGAGTACCGCGCCGTCGATTCGATGGTCAACCCGTACCTGATGGCCGGCGCCATCTACAAGGCGTTCGACGACGGCATCAGGCGCAAGCTCGATCCGGGCGAGCCCGAGGCGCGCAACATCTACCAGGCCATGGAGGAGGGCAAGCAGGTCCGCAAGCTGCCGATGAACCTGGGCGATGCCTTGGCCGCGCTCGAGCACGACAAGGTCATCCGCGCGGCCCTGCCCGACGAGATGTTCCGCGTGTTCCATCACTACAAGCGCGACGAGTGGGAGCGTTTCCTCGGCACGACGACGGAATGGGACATGAACATGTATTGGGACTGCTTGCCGTAGCAACCGTCGCGACGTTCACGGGGCGGCGCCGTGCCACCCCGTTCAACCAAGGGCCCGTTCAACCAAGGGAGTGTGACGCGCCATGTGCGGTATCGCGGGAATCATTCACCGTGGCAAGAAGGCGGACATCGGCAGCGAGATGACCTCGATGCTGAGCGCCCTCAAGCACCGCGGGCCGGACTCGACCGGCTTCGCCGTCTATGGCACGCCCAAGCCGGGCGAGCTGATCATGCGCTTCAAGGTCGCCGAGCAGGCGGACCTCAAGCAGGGGTTCGACATCCATCGCGCCATCGAGGAACGGCGGGTCGCGGTCGACGATCGCATCCGCAGCCAGGGCGGCGAAATCGTGGAGGCCGCGCAGGCGACCGAGTACGCCTTCCGCTACAGCATCAAATACGACGGCGACATGCGCCGCTTCGCCGATTACATCGAGGACATCGAGGGCGTCGAGATCCTGTCGCTCGGCACCGCGCTCGAGCTCATCAAGGACCTGGGCGACGCCAGCACCGTCGCCAAGCAGTACAAGCTCGCCGGCTTCGCGGGCACCCACGCCATCGGACACACGCGCATGGCGACGGAATCCGACGTCGACATCCGCTCGGCGCACCCCTACTGGGCGTACCCGTTCCACGACATCGCCGTCGTCCACAACGGCCAGCTCACGAACTACTGGAACAACCGCCGCGAGCTCGAGCGCCGGGGACACCGCTTCGTGTCCAACTGCGACTCCGAGCTGATCGCGGTCTACATCGCCGACCGGATGCAGCAGGGCGTCGCGCTCGAGGAAACGCTCGTGCGTTCGATCCGCGAACTCGACGGCGTGTTCACGTACCTCGTCGCCACCGGCGACGCGCTCGGCATGGCCAAGGACACCATGGCAGCCAAGCCGATGGTGCTGTTCGAGAGCGACGACCTCGTCGCGCTCGCCTCCGAGGAGGTGGCGATCCGCAGCGTGCTGCCGCACGAGATCGACACGTACGACCCCTACGACTCAGAGGTAAAGGTATGGCGAAGCTAGAGCGCTCGAAGTCCGAGCACCCGTCCCACGCGCTCGGCTGGCATACCCAGCCGCTCAAGGGCCGCAGCATGGCGGCGCTCTTCACCGTCGAGGAGCAGGGCGAGAACCTGCTCTACCCCGACGCCTTCGACGTCGACTTCAACAAGCGCGCCGAAATCGACGCGGCCAACCTGGACGGGCCCGCGATCAACCTCAAGATCCGCAAGCTGATGTCCCAGGGCCACGGCTGGATCGTGGTCAAGAACCCGCTGGCCAAGCACGCGCTCGGCGTCGGCATCCTGCAGCGCCTGAAACTCGATTTCGAGGGCAGCCTCGGCTACTTCGGTGTCGGCCTGATCGACGGCCCCAACGTGCGCATCAAGGGCCGGGTGGGCTGGAGCTGCGCCGAGAACATGATGTCCGGCGTCGTGGTCATCGAGAAGAACGCGGGTTCCACGTTCGGCGCGGCGATCCGCGGCGGCGACCTGGTGTGCAAGGGCGACGTGGGCGCGCGCACGGGCATCGACCAGAAGGGCGGCACCATCATCGTCGGCGGCCGCACCGGCGCGTTCTCGGGCTTCATGATGCAGCGCGGGCGCATGGTCATCGGCGGCGACGCCGGCAAGAACCTGGGCGATTCGATGTACGACGGCACGATCTACGTCGGCGGCTCGATCCAATCGCTCGGCGTCGACGCCATCGAGTCGGAGTTGACCGAGATCGACGTGGCGTGGCTCACGCGCAAGCTCGGCATGTACGGGGTCGAGCCCAAGTCCGGCATCCGCAACATGACCAAGATCGTCGCCGGCAAGCAGCTCTGGAGCTACGACAACCTGGAGCCGACCGAGAAGAAGCTGGTGCTCTAGGAGGGAGATCGAGGATGGCTACCAAACGGAAGATCGCGCTCAGGGCCAAGACGGCCCCCAGGGCCAAGGCACCGGCGCGCAACAAGGCTCCCGGGCGCAACAAGGACGTCCTGGGCCAGAACTTCCTGTTCACGCCCACCGTCATCGACGACATCCACATCAAGGCCGAGCTCGGGCGTTACCGCATGCGCGGCATGGCCCTGTTCAAGAAGATCCCGACCTGGGACGACCTGACGTTCCTGCCCGGCACGCTGACGCGCTTCGTCATCGAGGGCTACCGCGAGAAGTGCGAGACCAAGACCGTGATCGGGCCCAGGGCCAAGCAGCCCATGGTGCTCGACATTCCCATCTACATCACGGGCATGAGCTTCGGCGCCCTGTCGTTCGAGGCGAAGATCGCGCTCGCGCGCGGCGCGACCATGGCGGGCACCGCCACGTGCTCGGGCGAAGGCGGCATGATCCCCGATGAGCGGCGGTTCTCGGAGAAGTGGTTCTACCAGTGCATCCAGTCGCGCTACGGCTTCAACCCGCACCACGCGCGGCTCGCGGACGCCATCGAGATCTTCATCGGCCAGGGCTGCAAGGTCGGGCTCGGCGGGCACCTGATGGGCCAGAAGGTCACCGATCAGGTGGCCGAGATGCGCAGCCTGCCGGCCGGTATCGACCAGCGTTCGCCGGCGCGCCACCCGGACTGGCTTGGCCCCGACGACCTCGCGCTCAAGGTCAACGAGCTGCGCGAGGCGACCGACGGGCAGATTCCGATCCAGCTCAAGCTCGGCGCGGCGCGGGTCTACGACGACGTGCGCATGGCGGCGAAGACCGGGCCGGATTCGATCTACCTGGACGGCATGGAGGGTTCGACCGGCGCCGGGCCGCACATCGCGACCGAGGAGACCGGAATTCCCGGCATCGCCGCGATCCGCCAGGCGCGCCGCGCGCTCGACGACGTCGGCAAGTCGGGCGACATCAGCCTGATCTACGCCGGCGGCATCCGCAACGGCGGCGACGTGGCCAAGGCGCTGGCGCTCGGCGCCGACGCGGTCGCCATCGGCACCGCCGCGTTGGTCGCGCTCAACTGCAACAAGGACATCCCCGGCGCCGACTTCGAGGGCACGATCGGGGTGCCGGCCGGCTACTGCTACCACTGCCACACCGGCCGCTGCCCGGTCGGCGTGGCGACCCAGGACCCGGTGCTGCGCAAGCGGCTCGACCCCGACCAGGCGGCTGTGCGCGTCTACAACTTCCTGCACACGCTGACCATGGAATGCCAAATGATGGCGCGCGCGTGCGGCAAGACCGACGTCCACAGCCTGGAACCCGAGGACCTGGCGGCGCTCACAATGGAGGCCTCGGCGCTGGCCGGGGTGCCGCTGGCGGGCACCGATTACACCGTCGGCTACGAGGACTACCACCACCTCAAGATGCGGCACGGAGGGAACGAGTGATGGCGACGGCGAGGACAACGCGCGCCAAGCCCAAGGCCAAGGCGGCGTCGAAGGCGCGCAAGGAGCGGATGTCGGCCGGCAAGACCGTGGTGGGCATCGACCACTTCCTGAAGACGAAGGGGCTCGATACCGAGCGCGAGAAGGTGATCGGCCAGCACATCGGCTACCGCTACGACGTCAACCTGCTGCCGGACTACACGCGGCTGACGCCGTTCCTGCGCCGCTACATCGAGACCATGGGCTGGGACGACCTCAACTGGCTCGAGGACGTCCACATGGGCTACGAGGAAGGCCGCCCGGCGATCTTCGATCGCAACATCAACGGCTGGGTCACGGTGCCCCGGGGCATGAAGCTGCCCGACAACCAGCAGGACCGCGACATGCTGGCGCGCGAGCTGCTGATCAAGTTCCAGATGGACCCCAAGCACCCGCTGGCCCAGCTCAAGCAGGTCTATCGGAAGTTCTAGCAGGGTGCTGAAAAACCACCATCATCGTCATCGCGAGCCGCCGTAGGCGGCGTGGCGATCCAGGGCAATGGCGGAATTCCGCGCGATTCTGGATTGCCGCGTCGCGCTTCGCGCTCCTCGCAATGACAGCCTCGGGGTTCTTCAGCACCCTGCTAGCCTGGATCTCGACCAGCTTGGCCCGGTTCGTTCGGGCTTCGAGACGCGATCCTGGCCGATCGCTTCTCAACACGAACGGCATGGTTGGGGCCAGGTCCGGGCGGTTTTTCGCCCGCGTCACCAGCCTTGCGCGGCCTCGACCGGCGGAAAGGCGGTGGCCGCGGCCCAATCCGGGTCGAAGGCGATCACGACCGGATCGGGCGGCATGGCCGGGTTGAACATGGCGTTGTGCCAATAGGTCGCCTGCCAGGACGGATCGTTCTCGGCCAGGGCCGTCGTCGCGCAGGGCAGCCGAAAGCTCTGGCCGTGCTGGCGGAGCGCAAGCACGCAGCGCCCCGCGACGACCAGCCGCCGGGCGAGCGCGGAATCCGGTGGGAACAGCGCCATCGGCCGGTCGTCGAAGTTCTCGGGATGCTGGTAGTACGCGGCGGCCAGGAATTGGAGCGCGGCCTCGTAGCGCCGGGCGGGATCGTTGGTGCGGCGCACGATGTGGCGGAACTCGGCGGTCGTCGTGGCCGGTTCGGCCTCGGCGATGACGACCGTGATCGCCTCGGCCAGCACGGTCCCGGCGGCGTCCTGGACCGCCGGGCGCATGCCGGCGGAAGGGCGGCCGCCGTCGTCACGCACCGCCATCTGGCGGATGCGGCACTGCCAGCCGAGGAAATGCCGGCGCAGCGCCGCCCCGTCGCGGCCCAGGCTGGATACGCCCCGGCCTACCCGGTGATCCACTTGGCGATGAGCACGACCGCGAGGCCGCCGGCCAACGTCGCGTACGGCAGCATCCCGGCCTTCCGATCGCCCAGGTGCCCGATGTCCTTGATGCCCAGGTCCGACAGCATTGCGTCGGGGAACTTGCCATGGTCCTGGACGTGGTGCCGGAAATAGAAGACCGGGACGATCAGGGACGCCGCGATCAGCCCGGCCCACAGCGGGTCGATGCCCAGGTCCGGATTGAGGTCCCAGACCGCCGCGCCGGCGCCCATGAAGGCCATGTTGACAAAGGCGAGTACCGCGCCGGCCGCCAGGATGATGGTCGGCGCGCGGTAGGGCCGCGCGACGTGGCCGGAATCGATACGGTGGAGCCAGCCCGCGTTCAGGTTCAGGAAGTTGAAGATGATGTAGCCGCAGTTCGAGACGGCCAGGATGATGTAATAGCTGGCGGCGTCCGAGGCCGCGAACGTCAACAGGATCAGGTTTGCGGTCAGGTCCGTCCACATGGCGCGGGTCGGCGCCCCGTGGGCGTTGACATGGGACAGGTAGCGCGGCAGCCAGCCATCGATCGACCCCTGGTAGAGCGTGCGGGACGATCCGGCCATCGCCGTCATGATCGCGAGCACGAGCGCCAGGATCATCAGGATCACCAGGATGCCTTCGATCGTGGCGCCGCCGCCGATCATGTGCGCCATGGCGCTGGCGACGCCAGTGCCGGCGACCACGCCGGGATCGGTCATGCCCGCCACGCCGAGCACGCCCTGGAACGTGAACGGCACCAGGATGTAGAGCAGCACGCAAAGCAGGCCCGAGTAGAAGATGGCCTTGAAGGTATCCGTACCGGGGTTCTTGAACTCGCGCGTGTAGCACACGGCGGTCTCGAAGCCGTAGGTCGACCACGCCGCGATGAACATGCCGCCCAGCACCAGCGTCCAACCGGCCAGGTCCCACGCGCCGGTGATCGGGACGAAGGGCGAGAAGTTCGCCGCCAGCACCTTGCCCTGCAACAACGGCACGACGCCGAAGATCAGCATGACGATGACGATGACGAGCCCGACGATCATCTGCACCCGGGCGGTGCCGAGAATGCCCCGGTGCTGGATGTAGAACACGATCAGCATGATGATGGCGCCGATGAAGAACGGCGCCCCGATCGAGAACGTCGTGAAGCCGGGAATGTCGAAGCTGAGCAGCGTCCAGGTCTGCAGCCCCGACGTCAGGGCCGCCACGGCTTCCTCCGGCGTCTTGCCGACGTTGACCGGATCGGCGAGCCAGGCGAGGACCTCGGGCGCGTCGGCGCCCGGAATGGGCGCGATGCCGTTCAGGATGTAACCCGCGGCGATGGCGCAGCCGAGCGACAGCACCGGGGTCCAGGCGATCCAGTTGCACCAGACCGACAACGGCGCGATGAACTTGGCGTACTTGAGCCACGCCGCGGCGCCATAGATCGAGGCGCCGCCCGACTTGTTCGGGAACAGCCCGGCGACTTCGGCGTAGGTGAACGACTGGACGAACCCCATCATCATCGAGACGACCCAGATGGCGAACGCCACGTTGCCGCCGATGCCGCCTATGCCGCCGATCGAGAACAGAACCAAGGCCGGGACGCCGCTCGCGACCCAGAACGCGCCCCGCCAGTCGATCGTGCGCCGGAGCTCCGCGGTCCCCGCGGGTGTCGTAGTCGTGGTCATGTCAGCCTTCCCCCTTGTTCCCTCGTGTGTCCGATCCGTGCGAGCACGCAACTTGGACCGCCGTCGGGGTCGCCGACCCCTCAGCGAACCCCGTTCCGCGCCACACGGCGATCGGGCGGCACGGGTGCAATCTAGGGGAAATCAGGCCGGCGCGGCAATCCCCGCGCTTGGTCGGACTCCCGGCCGGGCCGCCGTGGACGATCCGGCAGGTGCGAGCGACGCCGAGTTCTCCTAACTCATGGGAAATGCTCTTGCCTGCCGGGAAGAACGTCCTACAATCGGCGAGGCGGCGGGGGCCGCCAAGAGGGGGGCGCGAGTTCGCCCGTTCGATGCCGCGCAACGCGCGGCCTCGAACCTGGTCCCCACCACCGGGCGAATGGGCTTTCCGAGGGACCTCGAGGGGGGGTAGGGGCATGACGACCGACATTGGCGGCCTGACTGTCATCTTTACCGAGTTCTACTTCTGGATGACCGTGGTCATCATGTTCCTGATCCACGTGGGCTTCTGCATGTACGAGGTCGGTGCGACCCGACCGAAGAACCTGCAAACCACGCTGATGAAGAACACGATGCTGATCCCGGTGGTCATCGTCACGTTCTACCTCTTCGGCTGGTGGATCTACTTCGCCTTCATCAACGGCCCGTGGATCAACGGCCCGATCAACGAGGACGCCTACACCGCCGCGGCGGTGCCGTGGTCCGAGAAGATGGGCGGGCACATGCAGGACCGCATCAACGGCGTGTTCTGGGCGGCGTTCGCGATGTTCTCGATCACCACGGCCTCGATCGTGTCCGGCGCCATCATCGAGCGCGCGCGGACGGCGGGCTTCCTCATCATCGCCGTGTTCATCGGTTCGGTCTCGTGGATCATCGACGCGGCCTGGGGCTGGGCCTGGAACGGCTGGATGGTCCAGCTCATGGGCTATCACGACGCCTATGCGTCCGGCGTGGTCCACGGCATCGCCGGCGGCACGGTGCTCGCGGTGCTCATCGTGCTCGGCCCCCGCATCGGCCGGTTCGCCCCCGACGGCACGCCGCGCGTCATCCCGGTGCAGAACCCGTGGCTCGTCACCATCGGCCTGTTCCTGATCTTCACCGGGTTCTGGGGCTTCTACGCCGCGTGCAACATCCCGATCCTCGACATCGACGCCGCCGAGGACAAGATATTCATGTCGGCCACCAACATCTACCTGATGCCGACCACGCTCTCGGCGATCACCTTCAACTTCCTGATGGCGCTCTCCGGCGGCCTGTTGGCGGGCTACCTGGTCAGCAAGGGCGACCCGTTCTGGAGCTATTCGGGCGGTCTCGCCGGATTGATCGCCACCTCGGCCGGCAACGACCTCTATCATCCGATCCAGGCGATGATCATCTCCATGGCCGGGGTCTGGGTCGCCTACCGGTTGCACCATTGGGTGGAACGTCGGTTCAAGATCGACGACGTGGTGGGCGCGGCGGCCGTGCACGGCTACGCCGGCACGTTCGGCGTGATCGTCGCCGGGTTCATGCTGTGGGGCTATCCGGCCGCCCCCGCGGTGGGAGATCTGAACGTCGCTTGGTTCGGGTCCACTCCCGAAGGTCTCCCGGCGATCAACCCGCTAGGCAACATCATCGGCGCGTTCATCATGTGGGGCGTGCTCGGCTTCATCCCGGGCTACATCCTGGCGAAGATCCTCGCCGCGTTCGGGCTCTTGAGGGTGCCGCGCGAGGTCGAGATCGTCGGCCTCGACACCCACACCTACGCCCATCCGTTCCCGTACCTCGAGATGCGCGAGGACGAGTTCGAGCGCATTCAACGCGAAACGCCGCGCTGAGCGCACAGGAGGCTAGATCATGAACACCGGCTTACAATCCTTCTCCAATCCCGCCGAGATCGGGATTCTGTACCCCTTCGCCGACTCCCCCTTCGCCGGCGGCGAGGTCATCCTGGTCGTCGTCGGCGTGGCCCTGTGGATCGCCTGGCACATCTGGGAGATCCGCTTCGAGTCGCGCAATCAAGCCGACGGCATACGCAAGGCCCACGAAGCGGGCATCAAATAGCCCGGTCTCGGCCGAGCTTTCGACCTGCGGGGCGGGCCTTGGCCCGCCCCGTTCCTTTCACGCACAAGCGCTTGACGGAGCGGCTGAATCCGATTGCCGGCCCGGGGCCCGGCGGCTAGCTTGCCGGCGCCTCGGCGGGCCGCCGATGCGATGACGCCGCGGGGATTCCGGAGTCCATGAGCACAACGCCCAAGTCCGACATCGAGATCGCCCAGGCGGCGAAGCTCCGACCGATCGTCGACGTGGCGGCGGACAAGCTCGGCATCGGGCCCGAGCACCTGGAGCCCTATGGCCGCACCAAGGCCAAGGTCGCCATGGAGCTGATCCGCTCGCTCAAGGGCAAGCCCGACGGCAAGCTGATCCTGGTCACGGCGATCACGCCGACCCCGGCCGGCGAAGGCAAGACGACGACCACCGTCGGCCTCGGCGACGCATTCAACCGCCTCGGCAAGAAGGCGATGATCTGCCTGCGCGAGCCCAGTCTGGGCCCGTGCTTCGGGGTCAAGGGCGGCGCGGCGGGCGGCGGCTACGCCCAGGTCGTGCCGATGGAGGACATCAACCTCCACTTCACCGGGGACTTCCACGCCATCGGGGTCGCCAACAACCTGCTGGCGGCGCTGATCGACAACCATATCTACTGGGGCAACGCGCTCGGGCTGGACCCGCGGCGCGTAGCCTGGCGCCGGGTCCTCGACATGAACGACCGCGCGCTGCGCTCGATCGTGTCCTCGCTCGGCGGCGTCGCCAACGGGTTTCCGCGCGAGGACGGCTTCGATATCACGGTCGCCTCCGAGGTCATGGCGATCTTCTGCCTCAGCCGCGACCTCGGCGACCTCAAGCGCCGGCTCGCCAACATCGTGATCGGTTACACGCGCGACCGCGTGATGGTGCGCGCGAGCCAGCTCAACGCCCAGGGCCCGATGGCCGCCCTGCTCAAGGACGCGCTCCAGCCCAACCTGGTGCAGACGCTCGAGAACAACCCGGCGTTCGTCCACGGCGGACCGTTCGCCAACATCGCGCATGGCTGCAACTCGGTGCTGGCGACAACTACGGCCTTGAAGCTCGCCGACTACGTGGTGACCGAGGCCGGGTTCGGCGCCGATCTGGGCGCCGAGAAGTTCTTCGACATCAAGTGCCGCATGACCGGGCTCAAGCCCCAGGCCGTCGTCATCGTGGCGACCGTCCGGGCGCTCAAGATGCACGGCGGCGTCGCCAAGGAGAACCTCGGCGCCGAGAACGTCGCCGCGGTGGTGCGCGGATTCTCGAACCTCAAGCGCCACGTCGAGAACGTGCAGAAGTTCGGCGTGCCGCCGGTGGTGGCGATCAACCGCTTCAGCGCCGACACCGACGCCGAATTGGCCAAGGTGCGCGAGCTGTGCGCCTCGCTCGGCGTCGACGCGATCGACTGCACCCATTGGGCCGACGGCGGCAAGGGCGCGGTCGCCCTGGCCGAGGCCGTGCTGCGCGTGATCGACGAGCGCCCGGCCCAGTTCAAGCCGCTCTACACCGACGACATGCCCCTGTGGGACAAGATCAAGACCATCGCCACCGAGATGTACGGCGCCGACGACATCATCGCCGACAAGCGCATCCGCGACCAGCTCCGCGAGCTCGACGAAACCGACGTGCGCAGCTTCCCGATCTGCATGGCCAAGACCCAGTTCAGCTTCTCGACCGACCCGAGCCTGAAGGGCGCGCCCTCGGGCCACGTGGTGCCGATCCGCGAGCTGCGGGTTTCGGCCGGCGCGGGCTTCCTGGTGGCGATCTGCGGCGAGATCATGACCATGCCGGGCCTGCCCAAGACGCCGGCGGCGGAAAGGATCGACGTCGACGACGACGGCCGCATCACGGGATTGTTCTAGCCGCGTTTCGATCAGAAGGAACCGCCAGTGGGCGCGACGCCGTTTGCGGTTCGAGACGGCGCTTCGCGCCTCCTCACCGCGAACGGCTGTTTCTTGGACCGTTCGCCCTGAGGAGGGCCGAAGGCCCGTCTCGAAGGGCGTGGGTCCCCGGTTCCAGGTGAGCGGAATACGCCTTAGCGCCGGGCTTCTCCGCTAGGGGTTGCCGCGCCCCCCGGCTACGCCTACGTTCACTCAGGTACGCCACCATGGCGCCGGAAACCGAACCCTTGCCCAGCGAAACGACCGCGCCGCCGCCTGGCGTGGCGGCGGTCGCGGCCGCGCTCAAGACCGCGCCCATGGTGCCGGGCGTCTACCGCATGCTCGGCCCGAAGGGCGAGGCGCTCTACGTCGGCAAGGCGAAGAACCTGAAGAAGCGGCTCGTCGCCTACGCCCGGCCCGAGCGCCAGTCGATCCGCATCCGGCGCATGATCGCGCTGACCCAGGCGGTCGAGCTGGTCACGACCCACACCGAGGCCGAGGCCCTGCTGCTCGAGGCCAACCTGATCAAGCGGCTCAAGCCGCGCTACAACATCCTGCTGCGCGACGACAAGTCGTTCCCCTACCTGGTGATACGCGCCGACCATCCGTGGCCGCAGCTCGTCAAGTACCGCGGCGCGCGCCAGGCCGGCGCGGAGTATTTCGGCCCGTTCGCCTCGGCGGGCGCGGTCAACCAGACGCTGGCGGCGCTGCAGCGCGCGTTTCCCTTGCGCACCTGCACCGACGGCGTGTTCGCCACGCGCACCCGCCCGTGCCTGCAGTACCAGATCAAGCGCTGCGTCGGCCCGTGCTGCGGCCTGGTCGCGGCCGGGGACTACGCCGCCATGGTCGCCGAGGTGCGCGCCGTGCTGCGCGGCAAGAGCCACGAGGTCCAGCAGGCGCTCGCCCGGCGCATGGACGAGGCGAGCGGCGCGCTCGACTTCGAGAAGGCCGCGGCCTTGCGCGACCGGCTGCGCGCGCTGGCCCACGTCCAGGCGCGCCAGGACGTCAACGTACCCAGCCTCGGCGAGGCCGACGTCATCGCGCTTCACCAGGAGGCCGGCGCCGCGTGCGTCCAGGTGTTCTTCTTCCGCGCCGGGTTCAATTGCGGCAACCGCGCCTACTTCCCGAGCCATACCAAGGCGCGCGACCCGGGGGAGGTCATCGCCGCGTTCCTCGGCCAGTTCTACCAGGACAAGGACCCGCCGCCGCGGATCCTGCTGAGCCACGCGCCGGCCGAATCCGCGCTGATCGGCCAGGCGCTCGCGCTCAAGGCCGGGCGCAAGGTGACGCTCGCCGTGCCACGGCGCGGCGACCGGCGCCGGCTGGTCGAGCACGCGCTCGCCAACGCGCGCGAGGCTCTGGGGCGCCGGCTGGCCGACGAGGCGGCCCAGAGCGCGCTGCTCGCCGGCGTCGCCCTGCACTTCGGCCTGCCGGCCCCGCCCCGGCGCATCGAGGTCTACGACAACAGCCACATCCAGGGGCGCGAGGCGACCGGCGCCATGATCGTGGCCGGCCCGGAAGGGTTCGAGAAGGGCCAGTACCGCCGCTTCAACATCCGCTCGACGGTCACCGGCGAGGCGACGCCGGGGGATGACTACGCCATGATGCGCGAGGTGCTGACCCGGCGGTTCCAGCGGCTGAAGCGCGCGGGGGACGGCGAAACGATGCGGCCCGACCTGGTGGTCATCGACGGCGGCGCCGGCCACGCCGCGGTGGCGGCGGCGGTGCTGGCCGAGCAGGAGGTCACGGACGTCGCCGTGCTCGGCATCGCCAAGGGCCCCGAGCGCGACGCCGGGCGCGAGCGGTTCTTCGTTCCCGGCCGCGAACCGGTGCGGCTCGCGGAGCGCGACCCCGTCCTCTACTTCCTTCAGCGGCTGCGCGACGAAGCGCACCGGTTCGCCATCGGCGGGCACAGGGCGAAACGGAGCCGGGCGATCGTCCGCTCGCCGCTCGACGAGGTTCCCGGCATCGGCGCCCGGCGCAAGCGCGCGCTGCTCAACCACTTCGGCTCGGCCCGGGCGGTCGCCGCGGCTGGCCTCGACGACCTGGCCGCCATCGTCGGCATCTCGACGGCGGTGGCGCGGCGCATCTACGATCATTTCCACGGCGCGGGCTGACCGTGCTAACGGAGGGCCGAGGCCCGACGTGAACCATCTGCCGAACATCCTGTCGCTGTCGCGCATCGCCGCGATCCCGTTTCTCGCCGCCCTGGTGCCGTGGAACGCGCCGGCGGCCGGCTGGCTCGCGGCCGTGCTGTTCGCCGCCGCCGCGGCCACGGATTTCCTCGACGGCTGGGTCGCGCGGCGGCACAAGACCAGCTCGGATTTCGGCCGGTTGATCGATCCGATCGCCGACAAGCTGCTGGTCATCGCGGCGCTGGTGCTGCTGCTCGCCGCCGGCCGCGCCCCGGTGATCGCCGCCCTGGTCATCGTGCTGCGCGAGGTCCTGGTGGCGGGCCTGCGCGAGCACCTGGCCGGGCTGGGCCGGCGTCTGGCGGTGACCCGGCTGGCTAAGTGGAAGACGGCGGCGCAGATGACGGCCATCGTCCTTTTGCTGTGCGCCTGGCCGCCCGTTGCCGTCTACGGCGAGGCGTTGCTGTGGCTGGCCGCCGTGCTGACCTGCCTGACCGGGTGGAACTACCTGCGCCACGGCCTGGCCGAGGTCGCGGCCGATCGCGCCGACGCGGAGCCCTAGATGGTCCAGCTCAGGGACGATTGCTTCGCCGTCGGCGGCGGGTTGATGCGGCTCGACGCCGCGCTCGGCCTGATCGACGACATCGCCGGCCCCGTGACCGGGACCGAGGACGTGGCGCTCGGCCAGGCGGCCGGGCGCGTGCTCGCCGAGGACGTCGTCGCCGCGCTCGACGTGCCCGGCGCGGACAACGTCGCGGTCGACGGTTACGCCGTTTGCTTCGACGATCTGGCGGCCGAGGGCGCGACGCGCCTGCCGGTGGCGGGGCGGGCCGCCGCGGGCCATCCCATGGCGGGCCCGGCGGCCCGCGGGGCGGCCGTGCGCGTGTTCACCGGCGCGCTGCTGCCCGGCGGTCTCGACACCGTGTTCATGCAGGAGGACTGCCGGCTCGACGGCGACGACGTGGTGCTGCCGCCGGGCCTGAAGCGCGGCGCGAACCGGCGGCTGGCGGGCGAGGACGTGCGGGCGGGGCGCCGCGTGCTCGCGGCCGGCACGCGGCTCCGGCCCCAGGACATCGGGCTCGTCGCCGCGGTCGGGCGCGTCCGACTCCGGGTCCATCGGCCGCTCCGCGTGGCCGTGTTCTCGACCGGCGACGAAGTGCGCGAGCCGGGCACGGCATTGGCGCCCGGCACGATCTACGACAGCAACCGGTTCGTCGTGGCCGCGCTGCTGGCCGAGTTCGGCTGCCGGGTCACCGACCTCGGCATCCTGCCCGACCGTCCGGCGGCGATCCGCGCGGCCCTGGCCGAGGCGGCGGGGGGCCACGATCTGCTCATCACCTCGGGCGGCGTCTCGGTCGGCGAGGAGGATCACGTGCGCGCGGCGATCGAGGCGCTGGGCCGGCTCCACCTCTGGCGCGTCGCCATCAAGCCGGGCCGGCCGATCGCGCTCGGCCAGATCGGGCGCGTCCCCCTGGTCGGCCTGCCCGGCAACCCGGTGGCGGCCATGGTCACCTTCGTCACCATCGCGCGCCCGCTCGTTCTCCGGCTCGCCGGCGCCACCGAGGCGCGGCCGCTGACCTTCGCCGTGCGCGCCGGGTTCGACGCGCGCAAACGCCTCGGCCAGCGGTTTTTCGTCCGCGTGCGGCTGAGCCGCGAGGAGGACGACCACGGCCTGCGCGAGGCGATCCGTTTCCCGCGCGAAGGGGCCGGCATCCTGTCGTCGCTGGTCGAGGCCGATGGGCTGGTGGCGCTGCCCGAGGAGATGACCGAGCTCGCGCGCGGCGCGACCGTCGAGTTCCTGCCGTTCAGCGAGTTCGCGCGATGAAGATCCGGTACTTCGCCTGGCTGCGGACCAAGACCGGCGTCGGCGCCGAGGACATCGCCTTGCCCGCGGGGGTCGTGGACGTGGAGGGCCTGGTGCGCTGGCTCGTCGCGCGCGGGCCCGGCTACGCCGCGGCCTTCCACGAGCGCGCCGCGGTGCGCTGCGCGGTGAACCAGGACTACGTCGCCTTCGACCACCCGATCGGCGACGGCGACGAGGTCGCGTTCTTCCCGCCGATGACCGGGGGCTGATCATGGTCGTGCGCGTGCAGGCCGAGGACTTCGATCCAGGCGCCGAGCTGGCGGCGCTCGGCCAGGGACACACCGGGATCGGCGGCATCGCCTGTTTCATCGGCCTGATGCGCGACATGGCCGGCGGCGAGGCCGTCAAGGCCATGACGCTCGAGCACTATCCGGGCATGACCGAGCGCAAGCTCGCCGAGATCGAGGCCGAGGCGCGCCGGCGCTGGCCGCTCGTCGACAGCCTGATCGTGCACCGCTACGGCCGGCTCGAGCCCGGCGACCGCATCGTCCTGGTCGCCACCGCCGCGGAGCACCGCGAGCCGGCGCTCGCCGCGTGCCAGTTCCTGATCGACTGGCTCAAGACCCAGGCGCCGTTCTGGAAGCAGGAGGAGACCCGCGCCGGGCCGCGCTGGGTCAAGGCGTCGGGCGAGGACGACGCCGCCGCCGAACGCTGGCGTCGCGGCTAGGCCGGGCGGACCGCCGCCGAGTACGCCGTCATCAACGCGCGCGTGATCGCGCCCACCTGGTAATGCCGGCCATCGATCTCGCCGATCGGCGTCACCTCGGCCGCGCTGCCGGTGATGAACACCTCGTCGGCCGTGTCGAGCTCCTCGAGCTTGATGTGGCGCTCGATGACCTCGATGCCGCGCTGCTGCGCCAACGCCATGACCGTGCGCCGGGTGATGCCGTCGAGGAAGCAGTCGGGCGTGGGCGTGTGCAGGCGTCCATCCCGCGCGATGAAGATGTTGGCGCCGGTGGCCTCGGCGACCAGGCCGCGGTAGTCGAGCATGAGGGCGTCGTGGAAGCCCTCGGCCTCGGCCTGGTGCTTCGAGAGCGTGCAGATCATGTAAAGCCCGGCCGCCTTGCTCTTGGTCGGCGCCGTGTCCGGGGCGGGCCGCCGCCACTGGGCCAGCTTGAGCCGGATGCCGCGCTCCTTCAGCTCCGGCGCGAAGTAGCTCGGCCAAGGCCAGGTCGCGATCGCCAGGTGGATTTTCGTCTGCTGGGCCGACACCGCCATCATCTCGGAGCCGCGCCAGGCGACGGGCCGCACGTAGCCATCGACGATACCGTTGCGCCGGATCAGCTCGACCGTCGCGGCGTCGATCGCGTCCGAGCCGTACGGGATCTTGAAGCCGAGCAGCGCCGCCGAATCGTGCAGACGCTGGGTGTGCTCGCCGAGCTTGAACACGGTGCCGCCGTAGGCGCGCTCGCCCTCGAACACGCAGCTCGCGTAGTGGAGCCCGTGGCTCAGCACGTGGACTTTGGCCTCGCGCCACGGTACGAACGCTCCGTCGTACCAGATCTCGCCGTCACGGTCGTCGAACGGGATGAGCGCCATGGCCTCGCCTCGCCGGACACAACAAGAGCTTGCCCGCCGTAGCATTGCGCGGCATATATGTCAACGTGGCTGACATAAAATCCGGCGCCAATCCCCTGTTCCTGCGCGAGGACGAGCTCAGGCGCGGCATCGAGCTGTTGTTTTACGCTTACCGCGACTTCACCGGCGAGCCCGACGCGATCCTGGCCGGGCTCGGTCTGGGGCGCGCGCACCACCGCGTGCTCTACTTCGTCGGCCGGCGCCCCGGCATCACGGTCAGCCAGCTCCTGGGCATCTTGCGCATCACCAAGCAGAGCCTGGGCCGCGTGCTCGGCACGCTCGTGCGCGACGGCTACGTGGAGCGCGTCGCGGGTCCGCGCGACCGGCGCCAGCGCCTGCTCCGCTTGTCCGAGAAGGGCCAGGCGCTCGAATCCCGCCTGACCGAGAACCAGCGGGCCCGCATCGCGCGCGCCTACCGCGAGGCCGGCGCCGAGGCGGTGGCCGGCTACCAGCGGGTGCTGATCGGCATCATCGACGAGGCCGATCGGGCACGGCTCGGCACGGTCTAGCCATGGCCGACGGCGAGTCCCCGGCGCATATCCTGGTCGTCGACGACGACCGGCGGTTGCGCGATCTCCTGCGCCGCTACCTCGGCGAGAACGGGTTTCGCGTCACCGTCGCCGGCGATGCCGAGGGCGCGCGGGCGCAGATGCGGGCGTTCGCCTTCGACCTGTTGATCGTCGATGTCATGATGCCCGGCGAGAACGGCCGGCAACTCACGGCCAACCTCAGGCGCGACCACGCCGTGCCGATCCTGATGCTGACCGCCATGGCGGACGCCCAGGACCGCATCGCCGGGCTCGAGAGCGGCGCCGACGACTACCTGGTCAAGCCGTTCGAGCCGCGCGAGCTGGTGCTGCGCGTCAAGGCTATCCTGCGCCGCGTCGTGCCGGAACCGGTCGCGGCGCGGGCGATCCGGCTCGGCGCCTGCACCTTCGACGCCCAGCGCGGCGAACTCAGCCGCGACGGAGAGCCGATACGCCTGACCTCGAGCGAGGAAGCGCTGCTGCGCGCCTTCGCCCGCGAGCCCGGCCGCACGCTCGGGCGCGACGCGCTGGCCGTCGAGGCGCGGCTGCAGGGCCAGCCGCGCGCCATCGACGTGCAGATCACACGGCTGCGGCGCAAGATCGAGCCCGACCCGCGCGCCCCGCGCTACCTGCGCACCGTGTGGGGCGAAGGCTACGTCCTGGTCCCGGACTGAGCCCGTGCGCGGTTTCCGTCTCAAGCGACTGATCCCGCGCGGCCTGTTCGGCCGCTCGCTCCTGCTCGTGATCGTGCCGCTGGTCATCGTCCAGGCGGTCGTGGTGTTCGTGTTCTTCGATCTGCACATCGCCAAGATCAGCCAGCGCATGGCCGGCGCGGTCGCCGGCGAATCCGCCACCCTGGTCGCGCTGTTCCAGGACGCTCCCGATGCCGCCGGACGGGACAGCGCGCTGTGGCTGGCGCGCAATCGCCTGGACCTGCTGCCGCGCTTCGTGCCGGGCGCCACGCTCGATCCCGGCGCCGACATCGGCTCCGGCATCGTCGCGCGCGCTCTCCGCCGCGCGCTCGACGAGCGGCTTTCCGTTCCGTTCACCGTCGACGTGGACAGCCTGCCGCGCGACGTCGTCATCGGCATCGCGCTGCCCGACGGCGTGCTCGAGGTCGAGGTGCGGCGCGAACGCCTGTTCAGCGGCACGGCCTACGTGACGCTCTTGTGGATGGTGGGCACGGCGGTGCTGACCGTGGCGCTGGCCATCCACTTCCTGCGCAAGCAGGTGCGCCCGCTGCTCCGGCTGGCCGAGGCCGCGGAAAGTTTCGGCATGGGGCGCATCGACGTCGAGCTCACGCCCCACGGCGCGCGCGAGGTGCGGCGCGCGGCGCGCGCGTTCCTGGCCATGCGCGAACGCATCCAGCGCCAGGTCCAGCAGCGCACCCAGATGCTGGCCGGCGTCAGCCACGACCTGCGCACGCCGCTCACGCGCATGAAGCTCGAGCTCGCCATGCTGCCGCGGACCGAAATGGTCGAGAACCTCGAGGTCGAAGTGCGGGCGATGGAGCGGATGGTCGACGGCTACCTCGCGTTCGCCCGCGGCGAGGAGGCGGAAGCGCCGGCGCCGACCGACCTCGGCGTCGTGCTGCGCGACCTGGTCGAACGGGCGCGCGGCCAAACGGGCGAGGTTCGGCTCGCCTGCGACGGCGACCTGACGCTCGAGATCCGTCCGCTCTCGATCCGCCGCGCGCTCGACAACCTGATCGACAACGCGGCGCGCTACGGAAGCCACGTGGCCGTCACGGCGGCGCGCGAGGGCGCGGCCATCGTGGTCACCGTCGACGACGACGGTCCCGGCATTCCGCTTCAGGCCCGCGAGGACGTGTTCAAGCCGTTCCAGCGCATGGACGAGGCGCGCGGCGCCGACACCGGCGGCGTCGGGCTCGGGCTGACCATCGCGCGTGACGCCGTGCGTCACCACGGTGGCGACGTCGTACTCGGCGATTCGCCGTCGGGCGGCCTGCGCGCGGTCGTCCGGCTGCCGCTGTAGCGGATCAAGAAAACAGCCGTTCGTGGTCAGGAGCTTGCGCAGCAAGCGGGTCGAACCACGAGCGGCGGCGGCCCCATGCCGATTCACTCTCATCGCATCCCGCATTAACAGGGTGCTGAAAAAACCCGAACCCGTCATTGCGAGGAGGCCGAAGGCCGACGAAGCAATCCAGAAACCCGCGGAATACCGCCATGACCCTGGATCGCCACGGACGCTCCCGCCTTCGCGAAGCCCGCCTTCATGGATCGTAGTGGCGGCTTCGCGCTTCGGCGGACGAAGGAAGGACGCGTCCTCGCGATGACGAGTGGAATGGTTTTTCAGCAGCCTGTTAGCGCACCTCGATCTCGAGTTCGGTCGGGCCGCCCGGCGCGTTGACTGCCCAGCCTTCGCGCGCCACGTCGAACGGGCACGACGAGACGACGCAGATCAGGTCGATCAGCGCCTCGAGCTCGACGTAGCCGCCCGGCGGGACCGTGTTCGGCGGCGCGCTGAGCGTGCCGTCCGCGGCGACCGCCGTGTTGGTGAAGAAGTTGATCGGCTGCGGCACCACCTTGATTTCGTGGCCGAGCCGCCGCATGGCCAGGATCAGGTTCTCGGCGCAGCTCGCGTGGTGGCCCTTGTGGCCGAAGAACTCGTAGCGGAACTGGTCGCACGCGGCGAGCAGGTAATCGTGGACGCCGCCGGCGCCGTCCTCGACGAACCGGGCCATCGGCCGGCGGAAGCGCGACAGCAGCACGTCGCCCTGGCGCGGCTTGACCCGGAACGTGGTGACCCAGGTGTGCGGCGGCGACAGCCATTCGTCGAGGCTCGCCGCGTTGTAGGCGAAGAAATCCGCCGCCTGGGCGCCCTTGGGCGTCGTGATGCGGAGCCGCCGACCCTTCGGAACGGCGACGGCGCGGCCTTCGCGCGCCGGAATTGCGATCTTGGTCACGTTTGTCCCCTCCCCTCACGGTTCCAGGGCGATCGCGGACAGCAACCGGCCGTAGTCGCCCTCGCCCTTGCGGCACGCCCGACGATAGCTGAAGAACCGCGTCTCGTCGGCGCAGGTATCGAGCGGCAGCACGGCGACCACGCCGAGCCCGAGCCGTTCGAGCCGCGCCGCGATGTAGCCGGCCAAGTCGAACTGCCAGCGGCCTGGTTCGCGCGAGGGCGCGAACCAGCGGTCGTTGCCGGCGTCGGCCGCGACGAACTCGGCGCGGAACTCCGGCCCGACCTGGTAGCTCCGCTGGCGGATGCACGGACCGATGGCGGCGACGACCGCCGCGCGCCGGGCACCCAGCCGTTCCATGGCGGCGACGGTCGCCTCGGCGATGCCGGCCAGCGCGCCGCGCCAGCCGGCGTGGGCGGCGCCGACGATACCGGCCTCGGCGTCGGCCAGCAGGATCGGCGCGCAGTCGGCGGCCAGCGCGCCGAGCGCGAGCCCGCGCCGGGTCGTCGCCATGCCGTCGGCCTCGGGGCGTCGGTCGGCGGCGAACGGCAGCTCAACCAACACGGCCTCGGCGCTGTGGACCTGGTGCAGCGTGACCAATGCGTCACCCCCGAGCCCGAGCCGGGCCAGGGCGCGGGTCCGGTTCTCGGCGACCGCTTCGGGCCGATCGCCCGAACCGAGGCCGCAGTTGAGCGAGGCGTAGAGCCCCTCGCTGACCCCGCCCGCGCGGGTGAAGAAGCCGTGGCGGATGCCCGGCAACCGGAGTTCGGGGGCCTCGATCATGGTTTCGCTCCGCCCGCGAACCCGGCGGGCACGGGCTGTCCAGGCCGGATGACGGCCAACGCCTGAAACAGGTGCCCCATGGCGCCGGCGCCGGTCAACCGTCCGAGCGCGGCCTCGAGTGCCGCGCGTTCGGCGTCCGTCGCCCCCTGGCCGAGCCGGCGGGCGCGCTCGACGATTCCGAGGGCCATCAGAAAGTCGCCCTGCGCCACCGGCCCGTGGGCCTCGGCGCCGGCCTCGCGGGCGACCCGGGCCAGCAGCGCGAAATCGACCGCAGCGGCCAGGTCGGCCTCGCCGGGGTCCGCCAGCGGATCGGCGTGGCGGTGCCGGCGCACCGCTTGCAGGCTGGGCGTGCCGGGGGCCGCCGCGAAGTCGATCACCAGCGCCGCGCCGCCGTCGGCCACGATGCGCCGCGCGATGGTGTCGATCAGGCCGATCGCCGCCGGCGAAACCTCGACCACGGCGCCAGGCGCCGCGCCCGCGTGCTCGCGTGCGGCGAGCGCGGCGGCCGGGGTCGGCCCCGGCGCCAGAGCGAAGCACAGGTTTCCCGCCGGGCCGAGCCCGACCATGCGCTCGCGAAATCCGGACGGCGTGCGCTCGACCTGGTGGACAGGCAGCGCGTCGAACAGCTCGTTGGCGATGACGATGAGCGGCCCACGCGGAACCTCCTCGAAGCTCGTGTGCCAGGTCGGCCCTTCGCCCAGCCTCGTCCTCTGGCATTGGACCAGCACCGGGCTGGTCTCGACCAGATGAACGCGCGCGGCGGCGAGCGCCCCGGGCACGACCGCGAGCGCGCGCAAGAGGTCCGCCATCAGCGTGCCGCGCCCGGGGCCCAGCTCGACCAGCCGGAACGGCGCCGCGCCTAAGCCCCGCCAGACGTCGGCGACCCACAGCCCGATGAGTTCGCCGAACATCTGGCTGATCTCGGGCGCGGTGACGAAGTCGCCCGCGGCGCCGAACCGGTCGGCCGTCATGTAGTAGCCGTGGCGCGGATGGCCGAGCGCCTCGGCCATGAACGCCGCGACGGTGATCGGTCCGGTCGCGGCGATCCGGCGCGCGAGCAGGTCCGCGAGCGGCGTCACCCCGCGGGCCGACCCGTCCGCGCCAGCAGGTAGACGCCGCCCGCCAGCAGCGGCACCGACAAGAGTTGCCCCATGGTCAGCTGGCCGAGCAGAAACCCGAGCTGGACATCGGGCTCGCGCACCAGCTCGACCGCCGCGCGCGCCACGGCGTAGCCGATCAGGAACACCCCGGTCAGCCGGCCCGGGCGGCGGCGCAACGAGGCCGAGCGCCACAGCACCTGCATCACGCCGAGCAGGACCAGGCCTTCGAGCAGGGCCTCGTAGAGCTGGCTCGGGTGGCGCGGCAGCGGGCCGCCGGTGGGGAACACGACGCCCCAGGAAACGTCGGTGACCCGGCCGTAGAGCTCGGCGTTGACGAAGTTGGCGATTCGCCCCAGCAACAGCCCGATCGGCGCCACGCACGCGATGCGGTCGGCGAAAGCGAGCAGGTCGATGCGGCGCGCGCGGGCGAAGGCGACGAGGGCCACGACGACGCCCGCCAACCCGCCGTGGAACGACATGCCGCCCCGCCACACCGCGAGGATGTCCAGCGGGTTCTGGGCGAAGTGCGGCAGGTTGTAGATCAGGACGTAGCCGATCCGGCCGCCGACGATGACGCCGATCGTCGCCCAGGTCAGGAAATCGTCCACGTCCTTAACCGCCACGCCCGCCGGGTCGCGCCGGACCACGCTTCGCACCCACCACCAGCCGAGCAACAGCCCGGCGACGTAGGCCAGCGCGTACCAGCGTATGGCAAACGGGCCGATGGCCACGAGCACCGGATCGATCGCCGGGAACGGGATGCCTTGGTTCAAGCGGTACCGTCCCCGCCGGTCAGGTGGTTCGTGACGTAATCGGCGACGCCGCGCTCGACGTCGTGGAACGGTTCGGCGTAGCCCGCGCGGCGCAACCGTTCCAGGCGCGCCTCGGTGAAATACTGGTAGCGACCCTCGAGCGCCGGCGGCATCGGACGATAGACGATGTTCGGTTCGCGGCCGCAGGCGCGGAACAGGGCTCCGATCAGCTCGGCAAAGCTCTGGGCGCGACCGGTCCCGACGTTGAACAGGCCGTTGACGTGGGAGTTGTCCAGCAGCCACTGGACCACCCGCACACAGTCCTTGACGTAGACGAAGTCGCGCCGCTGACCGCCGTCGGGAATGCCCGGACGTCCCGAAGCGAACAGCATGACCGGCTCGCCCTGCGCCGCCGTTGCGAAGTTCTTGGTCACCACGCTTTGCATGTCGCCCTTGTGGCGCTCGTTCGGGCCGTAGACGTTGAAAAACCTGAGTCCCGCCCACTGCGCGGGCGCCGGCGCGCCGAGCGCGGCCAGCCGCGTGCAGCGCCAATCGACCACCAGCTTGCTCCAGCCGTAGGCGTTGAGCGGCTTGAGCCGGGCGAGCCCTTCGGGCGTCGGGTCGTCGTCGAAGCCGGCTTGGCCGTCGCCGTAGACCGCCGCCGAGGAGGCGTAGATCAGCCGCTTGCCGTGGGTTGCGCAGAACCGCCACAGCGCAAGGCTCGGCCGGATGTTGTCCTCGACGAAGCGGCCGACGTCGGTCTCGGTCGTCGAGCTCAGGGCGCCCATGTGGATCACGGCGTCGAGCGCGTTCTTCTCCCCTTCGAGCGTCTCGATCAGCCGGTCCGGGGCGACGATCCCGGCGATCTCGTGCCCGGCCAGGTTGCGCCAGCGCTCGTCGCGGCCCATGCGGTCGCACACCAGCACGTCCACGTCGCCGCGCCGGGCGAGCGCGCCGACCAGGTTCGATCCGATGAATCCGGCCCCGCCGGTGACGACCACGAGCTTGCGCACGACCGGGGACGTTAGCGGTCGCACGCCGGGCGCGACAAGCCGAGCCGGTTGCGGCCGCGCCGCCGCCCGGCCATATATCGGTCGTGTCGCGGCGAACGGAGGTTCGAGCCCATGCAGACCGACAACCGATTCCTCGACGATCTGGCCCGGCTGGCGGGCAGCGCGCTGAGCTCCGCCGGCGCGGTGCGCGGCGAGATCGAGGCACGCCTGCGTCAACGGCTGGAAGCCGTGCTCGTCGGCATGAACCTGGTGCCGCGCGACGAGTTCGATGCGGTCAAGGCGATGGCCGCCAAGGCGCGCACCGAGAACGAACGGCTCGAACGCCGCCTGGCCGCGCTCGAGGCCAGGGTCGCGGGCAAGCCGGGTCGGGCGAAGCCCGCGGCGCCAAGGAAGCGTCGCGGCTGAGGCCCGCTCGACCGGCGCCGACGATCGGCCTTGACGAGGCTGGCTACTTGTTCTTGAGTGCGACTGGGGTCGATGCCACAAGATGTGGCGTCTCCGGTCACCCGGCCGGCGGAGGTGCGATGGCGAGACTCGGTACCGAGCACGGCACCACCCGGATCCATCCCCTCGATACGGTCGAACGTTTCGTCTCGGGCCGTTCGCTGCCCTACGAGCGGGCCGGCGAAGACGAGATCGTGGCCACAGTGGATGGGCGCTGGTGCGCCTTCCGCCTGTGGTTCGCCTGGGAGCCGGAGCTCGACGCGCTGCTGTTCAGTTGCCTGTTCGACATGAAGCTGCCCAAGCCCAACCGCACGCCGGTCCACACGCTTCTGGCGCTGATCAACGAGCGCATGTGGGTCGGGCATTTCGACATCTGGGGCGAGGAGGCGGCGCCGACCTACCGCCACGGCGTGCTGCTGTCGGGCGGGGCCACGCTGGGCGCCGAGCAGGTCGAGGACCTGATCGACATCGCGATCAGCGAGTGCGAGCGGTTTTACCCGGCGTTCCAGTACGTTATCTGGGGCGGCCGGGCGCCCGATGACGCCATGCGCATGGCCATATTGGACCCCCAGGGCGAGGCGTGAGCGCACAGACCCGCCCGATCGTCCTGGTCGGCTGCGGCAAGATGGGCGGGGCGCTGCTCGCCGGCTGGATCGGGCGCGGAGTCGTCGCCGAACGTCTGCGTGTCGTCGAGCCTGTCGTCGCGCTCGCCGAGGCCGCGCGTCGCGGCCATGCGGTTGTCGTCGTCGGCGCGCCCGACGCGCTCGAGCCAGGCCTCGACCCGGAAGTGGTCGTGATCGCGATCAAACCCCAGGTCGTGCCGGCGGCCGTGCCGGCGTACCGGCGGCTTGCCCGGCCAGGAACCCTGTTCCTGTCGATCGCGGCGGGCAAGAGCATCGCCGGGTTCGAGCGGGTTCTAGGCGAAGGCACCGCCATCGCCCGCGCCATGCCCAACACCCCCGCGGCGATCGGGCGGGGCATCAGCGCCGTGGTCGCCAACCGCAACGTCACGCCGGCGCAGCGCGCGCTCTGCCAGGACCTGCTCGGCGCGGTCGGCGAGGTCGTGTGGCTCGACGACGAAGGGCTTATCGACGCGGTGACGGCGGTTTCGGGCGGCGGGCCCGCTTATGTCGCGCTTCTTGTCGAGGTGCTGGCGCGGGCCGGCGCCCGCTCCGGGCTGCCGCCCGATGTGTCGCTCCGGCTCGCCCGCGCGGCGGTGGCCGGGTCGGGCGAACTGATCCACCGCTCGCCCGAACCGGTCGAGACCCTGCGCCGCAACGTCACCAGCCCCGGCGGCACGACCGAGCAGGCGCTCGCCGTGCTGATGGCGGACGACGGCCTGCAACCGCTGTTCGACCGGGCGATCGCCGCCGCCACCCGCCGGGGCCGCGAGCTGGCCGGGTAGTTGGCAGCGGGCGCGCCGCGGCCTAAACTCGCCGCCATGCCGCGCAAGCGCACGACCCGGCGCACGCCCAAAGAACCGCGCGAAGCCATCATCGACGCGGCGCTCGCGCTGGCCGCGCGCCAGGGCTTCGCCGACACCACGCTTGCCGACATCGCCGACGAAGCGGGTTTGAGCCTGGCCGAGGTCCAGCGCCAGTTCGGCTCGAAAGCCGCGATCGTGACCGCGTTCGTCCGCCGCATCGACGCCGCCGTGGTCGCCGGCACGCCCGCTACGCTCGCGTCCGAGCCGCCGCGCGACCGGCTGTTCGACGTGCTCATGCGCCGGTTCGACGCGCTGGCCCCGCACAAGGCCGCGGTGCGCGCGCTCGTCCTGGCCGGGCTTTCCGACCCGGCCATGCTCGCCGCCGCCGCGTGCCGCACCGCTTGCGCCATGGCCTGGATGCTCGAGGCCGCGCGCATCCCGACCGGGGGCTGGCGCGGGCGAGCGCGCGTCAAGGCGCTGACGCTCGGCTACGCCGGCGTGCTGCGCGCGTGGTTGCGCGACGACAGCGCTGACAACGCCAAGACCATGGCCGCGCTCGACCGGCTGCTGCGCCGGGGCGAGGCGATGGAGCGCTGCCTGGCCGGTCTTTGCGCCATGCGGCGCAAGCCCGCGGCCGAAGCCACGGCGTGAGGCCCGAAACGCCGATAGCGATCGCCGACTTCGACAGGGTCGACGTGCGCGTCGGGACCGTCCGCGCGGCCGAAGCCTTCCCCGAGGCGCGCAAGCCGGCCTACAAGCTGACCGTCGACTTCGGAGCGGAACTCGGCACGCGCCGGGCCTCGGCCCAGCTCACGGCGCACTACCGGCCCGAGGACCTAGTCGGGCGGCAGGTTCTGGCGGTGATCAACTTCCCGCCGCGCCAGATCGGGCATTTCCGCTCGGAGGTGCTGGTGCTGGGGGTGCCCGACGGCACGGGCGGCGTGGTGCTGATTGCGCCTGAGCGCCCGGTGCCCGACGGCGGCCGGCTGTTCTGAGCGATCCTTAGCGCCGGGTGAGGGCGGTCACGAGCCCGGCGCCGATCAGGAACCCGGCGCCGAGGCGGTTGAGCAGCTTGAGCAACGCCGGCCGGGCCAAACGCTGGCGCAGCGTGCCGGCGAACGCGACCCAGGCGACGACGTTGAGCGCCGCCAGCCCGACGAAGGTGGCGACGAGCACCACGAGCTGGGGCATCAACGGCGCCTCGGCCCGGATGAACTGCGGCACGAAGGCGATGAAGAAGACGATGCCCTTGGGATTGAGCGCGGTCACCCAGTAGGCGGTCAGGAACATGGCGCGGGCGGTGCGGGGCGCTACGGCTCCCGCGACGGGGATGCCGACGGGCGCCCGCCACAGCTGGACGCCGAGCCACACCAGATAGAGCGCACCCACGAGCTTGAGCGCGGTGAACAGCGCCGCCGAGGCGGCGAGCACGGCGCCGGCGCCGGCCAGCGAGGCGGTCATGGCCGTGAGATCGCCGAGCGCGACCCCGGGTACGGTGGCGAAGCCGCTCGACCGGCCGCGGGCCAGCGCGTAGCTGACCACCAGCGTCACGGTCGGCCCCGGAATGGCGAGGAGAACCGCGCTGGCCGCCGCGAACGCGAGCCAGGTCTCGAGCGTCATGGCCGGGCCTCGGTCATGGTCGGGGCGGCTTCTCTGACCAAACGTGCCACCACGCCTGGAACGCGGCCGGCGTGATCGGGTAGCGCGCGAAATTCCCTTCGTGGAGGCCGAGAAGCTCGCCTTCGGCGAGCTCCCGGAACCGCTCGCGCGCGGCCTCCTCGATGTTCTCGCGCGCCCAGGTTGCGATACGCGCCGCCGCCGCCGCCCGGCCCATGCCCCGCGTGACAATCTCCGCGACGACGCCGCGCAGGGCGCTCCGGTAGCGCAGACGGAATGGATCCGGCTCCCCGAGCGACTGCCTGATGGCGGCGTAGCGTTCCACGGAGCGCTCGTACGCCCACAGGTACACGTCGCGCAGAAGCTCGACCTGGTTCAGCTCGTAAACGCCGAGGATGGCGTCGGTGTACGCCGAGCGGGGAACCTCGGTGAAGGAAAGCGGCGAGAGGTTGCCCTTGATGAGCGGGATGTTCGCCGCGAGCCGCGACACCCGCTTGTTCACGTCGTCGAAGGGCTGGAGGTACGGCAAGTGGACCATGACGAAGAAGGATTGCTCGAACGGGTCCGCGATGGCCGCGGCCGTCGCGAGAACCTGGTCGAAACACTCCTCGATGAGCTGCGGCACCTCAAGGGGGTGAAAGACCGATCCCTCGATGCCGACGGCCATGCGCCGGAGCCGGCCGGCCGCCCCAGCGTCGCCAAGCAGGTCGTTGGCCAGGATCGCGTGCAGGTTCAGGATCGTGTAGCGGTTGAAGCCGATGTCCTCGGCGGCGCCGACAAGGAACTCGATCGCGTCCTTGTGGTTGAGGATCATCCGGGCTTCGAGTTGGTGCCGGCCTTCGGCCTCGTGGCCGAATTCGATCAGGCGCCTGGTGTCGAGCAACGAGTAGGTGTTGCCTTCAAGGCGGCTCGAGTTCCACGACAGGTCGATGAGAAGGCGTGACAGGACCTGGCGCGCGAAGGTTCCCGCCGGCTGCGCGGCCATGGGCGGTGTGCCGAGCTTGCGCAGACGCGCGCGATCCGCCGGGGTGAGGTAGGCGGTGACGTTGGGGCGGTAGGCGTCGAGGAACCCTCGGTCGTGGCCGACCGGCTTGCGGGCCTCGGCCGGCCGGCGGAGATAGGCGCGGACCTCGATGCCACCTTGCGAAAGCGGCACGGTTGCTTCGATCGGTTGTCCGCGCTCCGGCGTGGCGGCGCGGTCGCCGGGTGCCGAAGGGAGCCGGTACTTGGCCCAGCGCCCCTTCCCCTCCTTGACGAGCCGGTCGTGGTCCGCAAGGTGCTTGAGCCGGTATTGCAGGGTGCGGTACGGAAGCTCGTAGGTCAGGGCGCGCGCGATCTCCTGGGCCGTTACGCCGTTGGGTTGGCCCCGGACGGTTTGCTCGATTGCCTTCAACTCGTCCTCGGGTATGCGTTTCGCCATGGGCCAGCCCTTAATTGCGCTTATAAGCTACGCGCAATTAAATCTCATCTATGCGCAACTTTCAAGTCTATGCGCAACTATATAGTTGCGCGTAGGATCGCATGGTTGCGCGAAGCCTTCTATGCGCAACCATCGAGCCTCCCGCCGACCGTGATTGCCGCGGCGCAACCGCCGCGATCCGCCGCAAGGGCGCGGGATCGCCGGCCGCGTTGACAGTCCACCCGGGCAAGCCTTAGCCTTCGCACTTGCGAAATGACCCGGCGGGGCGCGTTCGGCCCGGCGGCCGGGCTCGTTTTTCCATCATACGGGCATCGGGTCGGGCATGAAGGTCCTCGTCGCCTGCAAGCGGGTCATCGACTACAACGTCAAGGTGCGGGTCAAGGCGGACCAATCGGGCGTCGACCTGCAAAACGTCAAGATGTCGATGAACCCGTTCGACGAGATCGCCGTCGAACAGGCGATCCGCCTGAAGGAGGCGGGCAAGGTCTCCGAGATCGTCGCCGTCAGCCTCGGCGCCGAGCAGTGCCAGGAAACCTTGCGCACAGCGCTGGCCATGGGCGCCGACCGGGCGATCCACGTGCAGCACGACGGCGAGCTCGAGCCGCTCGTGGTGGCCAAGCTGCTGAAGGCCGTGATCGCGGCCGAGCAGCCCGGGCTCGTGCTGCTCGGCAAGCAGGCGATCGACGACGATTGCAACCAGACCGGCCAGATGCTGGCGGGGCTCCTGGGCTGGGCGCAAGCCACGTTCGTCTCGCGGCTTTCGCTCGACGGCGACAAGGCGGCGGCGGCGCGCGAGGTCGACGGCGGCATCCAGAACGTGACGCTCAAGATGCCGGCGGTCGTGACCGTGGACCTTCGGCTCAACGAGCCGCGCTACGCCTCGCTTCCCAACATCATGAAGGCGCGCAAGAAGCCGATCGAGAAGAAGACCCCGGCCGAGCTGGGAGTCGACCCGGCGCCGCGCCTCAAGATCGTCAAGGTGGTCGAGCCGGCCAAGCGCAAGGCGGGCGTCAAGGTCGACGGCATCGCCGACCTTGTGACGAAATTGAAGGACGAGGCGGGGGTCATCTGATGGCGGTCCTTCTTCTCGCCGAGCACGACGGGCGGACGCTGAACGTCGCCACGCTGCACGCCGCCAGCGCCGCGCAGGCCATGGGACCCGAGATCCACGTCCTGGTCGCCGGGCATGATTGCGGCGGCGCCGCCAAGGCCGCCGCGGCCATGGCCGGCGCGGCCAAGGTGCTGGTGGCCGACGCGGCTTCGCTCGGCCACGACCTGGCCGAGAACCTGGCGCCGCTGATCGCGCGCCTGGCCAAGGGCTACAGCCACGTGGTCGCCGCGGCGACCACGTTCGGCAAGAACGTCATGCCGCGCGCCGCCGCCCTGATCGACGCCCAGCAGATATCGGACATCATCGCCGTCGAGGCACCGGATACCTTCGTGCGCCCGATCTACGCCGGCAACGCGCTGGCGACCGTCTGCTCGAGCGATCCGATCAAGGTCGTGACCGTGCGCACGACGGTGTTTCCGGCGGTGGCCGAAACCGGCGGGTCGGCGCCGATCGAGACCGTCGAGGCCGGGGCGGACGCCGGGCTCAGCGCCTTCGTCGGCATCGAGACCCAGCGCAGCGCGCGGCCCGAGCTGACCTCGGCGCGCGTCGTCGTCTCGGGCGGGCGGGGCATGCAGGCGGGCGAGAACTTCAAGCTGCTGTTCGACGTGGCCGACCTGCTGGGCGCCGCGGTCGGCGCCAGCCGCGCGGCGGTCGATTCCGGCTACGTGCCCAACGACTACCAGGTCGGCCAGACCGGCAAGGTGGTGGCGCCCGAGCTCTACCTCGCGGTCGGCATCTCGGGCGCGATCCAGCACCTGGCCGGCATGAAGGACAGCAAGGTCATCGCCGCCATCAACAAGGACGAGGAGGCGCCGATCTTCCAGGTCGCCGACTACGGCCTGGTCG
>CAZGYG010000031.1:0-17221 GCA_964530335.1 uncultured Rhodospirillaceae bacterium
CCGGTTAGGGCGCACCCACGTAGGCGATGCGCCAGATCGTGCCGCCGACGTCGTCGGCCACGAGCAGGCTGCCGTCGGCGGCCACCGCGAGCCCGGCGGGGCGGCCCCAGACCTCGGCGGTCGCCTCGCCCGAGGCCCAGAAGCCCACCGCGAAGTTCTCGTAGCCGCCGCTCGGCCGGCCTTCGCGCCGGTCGCCGCCGCGAGGACAACCGCCAGCGCGAGCCAGAATCTCACGACTTGAGCCGGGGCAACACCTGGTGGGCGACCCAGTTGGCGATCTCGAGCTCGCGCACCGTGGCATTGAGAATGTCGTCGTCGACGCCGAGCGACCAGGCCAGGTCGAAGCGCGTCGGGTCGTCGTGCAGCGCCTCGAGCCGCGCGACGTGCGCCAGCGCATCATCGCGCGTGCGGAAGAAGCCGAGCTCGATCAGCCGGGGGATGCGGCAGAACGTGAGCCGCGCCATCTCGTGCAGGTCGTACTCCGGGTGGTACTGCGGCGCCCAGAACGTGCCGTTGCCGTGGTTCACGCACACCGCCTGGGCGGCCGAGAAGCTGTTGCCCGCGAGCACCAGCGCGCCCGGCGGCAGGTGCGTGACCTCGTCGACGTGGCTGATGAAGGCATCGAACACGCCGGGCTTGCCGACGTACATGGGGTGGGCGCGGCCCTCGGGGGTGAGCCGCACCTTGCGCGCGAACCCCATCTCGCGCCCGCGCGGGTTCGCAGCCACCACGCCGCCGGCCGCGACCACCGCGATCTGCGCCCCCCAGCAACTGCCGAAGCTGGGCGTGCCGACGCGGAAGATGTCGCGCACGAGCTCGATCTGGCGGCACACCCGCGCGTCCTTGTCGTCGTAGGCGGTGAGGTTGCACCCGGTCCAGCACACCCCGTCGTACTGCTCGAGCCCGACGCCCCGGGGCAGCGCCGCGCCGGGATCGGAGGGAAACAGGATATCGACGGCGGCGTTGGGCGCGTGGCGCCGCACCAGCCGGGCGTAGAGCTCCCCGGCGACCGAGGCGCCGCCGGCGGCGAGCTCGTCGCGGCTCACCTTGGGGTAGCCATCGACGACGAGGAAGCGGGGCGTGAGGGCCATGAGCACTCCGTTCAAGGGGCGAGGCGATCGATGATAGCGGGGAGATCGGCGTGGCGCTCGCACACAGCATCGGCCGTGGTGCCGGCACGATCGACGCCGCGGGTGGCGACGAACAGCACCGCCTTCATGCCGAGCGCGCGCGGCCCGACGATGTCGTTGTGCTCGCGGTCGCCGACGTGGACGAACTCATTGAGCGGCACGCCGAGCGCGCGCGCCACGTGGTTGAACATGTCCGGGTGGGGCTTGGAATGTCCGACCTCGTCGGAGAAGGCGAAGGCGTCGAAGGTGCGGGCAATCCCGTGGCTTTCCAGCAGCTTCCTGAGCGCCCAGCCGGGGCTGACGATGGCGTCGGAGACCACGGCCAGCCGATAGCGCCCGTGCAGCGCCGCGAGCGCGGCCTCGACCCCTGCCACGAGGTCGGGCGACACCGCGAGCTCCATCTCCTGGTGGGTGCGCACGACCTGGTCGAGGGCGGACTTGGGCAGTTCGCGCCCCAGGCCCTTGAGCACGACCGCGAGCCGTTCCTCGATGCGCCAGGTGATGGCGTGCTCGCGCCACACCCTGTTGAACGCTGCGTCGGCCACGTCGTAGGCGAGGGCGACGCTCGCCAGCGGGATGGGCTGGACGCGATCGAGCGCGGCGTGGAGGAGCCGGCGCCGCTCGTCGCGCTTGGACAAGAGGCCGCGCGACGTGCGCTTGGGCTCGTCCGAATCGTCGTGGATCAGGGTGTCCCACAGGTCGAAGCTGATCGCCTTGAGCGTCACGATGGCCCTTCCTCGCTGGCCGAGGCCGGCCACTGTTCCCAACGCGAGGGGCCAGCGCAACGGGAAAATCGTTCGCTTGCTTTCGTCCCGCGATCGGGAGCAAGAGTGCGCGCCATGGACCGCTGCCCCGAAGACGCCATCGCCTTCGCCCACCGCCTGGCGGACGCCGCCGGCGCGGTCCACCGCCGCTGGTTCCGCCGGTCACCCGCGCTTGCCATCAAGCCCGACTCGAGCCCGGTGACCGAGGCCGACAAGGAAACCGAGCGCACGCTGCGCCGGCTGATCGCGGCCGCGTACCCGGACCACGGCATCATCGGCGAGGAGGAGGGGCCGGTGCGCCCCGACGCCGAATGGGCCTGGGTGTTCGATCCGATCGACGGCACCAAGGATTTCGTCAGCGGCAAGCCGGTGTTCGGCAGCTTGATCGCGCTCGCGTACCGGGGCCGCCCCGTGCTCGGCGTCATCGACCAGGCGATCGTCGGCGACCGCTGGATCGGCGCAAACGGCCACGGCACGCGGATGAACGGGGCGCCGGTGCGCGTGCGCGCCTGCCCGGCGATCGCCGAGGCGATCGTATCGACCAGCGGGCCCGGCGATTACGCGAGCTTCGTCGACGCCGAGCTCGCGCGCGTGCGCAAGGGCGCCAAGTGGCTGCGCTTCGGCGCCGACTGCATCAACTACGGACTGGTCGCCGCCGGGCTGATGGACCTGGTGGCCGACGCCGGGCTGGATACCCACGATTTCGCCGCGCTCGAGGCGGTGGTGCGCAACGCCGGCGGCGTGTTCACCGACTGGGAGGGGCAACCCGTGACGCTCGGCTCGGACGGGCGGGTGCTGGCGGCGGGCGATTCGGCCGTCCACGCCGAGGCGCTCCGCCGCATCCGCGGCTGAACGCGATTCGGTTTGAACAGTCCGGGGGCGATTTCGGATACTGGCGGTGCAGTTCCAGGGAGTCCGTCGGTGCGCACGCTCGCCACGTTCCTCGTCTTCCTCGCCGTCGTCGGACTGGCCGCCATGGCGGCCGCCGAACCCCAGCCGGCGCACGGCTTCGCCATGCACGGCGATCTGAAGTACGGCCCGGACTTCGCCCACTTCGATTACGTCGACCCCGACGCGGCCAAGGGCGGCACGGTGCGCCAGGAAGGCATCGGGAGTTTCGACAACCTGAACCCCTACATCCTCAAGGGCGAGTCCGCCGCGGGGCTGGGCGGACTGTTCGAATCGCTGATGACGGCCTCGGCCGACGAGGCGTTTTCCCAGTACGGGCTGATCGCGGAATCGGTCACCGTGCCCGAGGACCGCTCGTGGGTCGCCTTCACCATCCGGCCCGAGGCGCGCTGGCACGACGGCCAACCGATCACGCCCGAGGACGTGGTGTTCAGCTTCGACACCCTGCGCGACAAGGGCCACCCCTTCTACCGCTACTACTACCAGGACGTGGTCAAGGCCGAGGTCGTGGACGACCGGACCGTCAAGTTCACCTTCGCCGACGGCGTCAACCGCGAACTGCCGTTGATCGTCGGCGAGATGCCGGTGCTGGCGAAGCACTACTGGGAAAGCCGGACGTTCGACGCCACCACCCTCGAGCCGCCGCTCGGCAGCGGACCCTACCGCATCGCGTCGATCGATCCGGGACGGTCGATCAGCTACGAGCGGGTCGCGGATTATTGGGGCGCGGACCTTCCGGTCAACCGCGGGCGCAACAACTTCGACGTCATCCGCTACGACTACTACCGGGACCTGGACGTGGCGCGCCAGGCGTTCAAGGCGCACCAGACGGATCTCCGCGCCGAGAACGTGGCCAAGGAATGGGCGACGGGCTACGAAGGCCCCGCGCTCGACGCCGGCCTGATCGTCAAGGACCTGATCGAGACCGTCGCCCCCCAGGGGATGCAAGGGTTCGTGTTCAACCAGCGACGCGCCAAGTTCCAGGACCGGCGCGTGCGCCAGGCGCTGACGCTGGCGTTCGATTTCGAATGGGCGAACACGAACCTGTTCTACGGCGCCTACACCCGCACCGACAGCTACTTCGTGCCCTCGGAGCTGGCCGCGACCGGCGAGCCCAGCGCGGCGGAGTTGGTACTTCTCGAGCCGTTTCGCTCGAGCCTGCCGCCCGAGGTGTTCGGCCCCGCCTACCAGGCGCCGGCGTCCGACGGCTCGGGCAGCGACAGGAACCGGCTGCGCGAGGCGCTGGCGCTGCTCGCCGAGGCTGGGTGGACGATCCAGGACGGCAAGCTCAAGGACGCGGACGGTCAACCCGTGACCATCGAATTCCTGATCGACCAGCCGGCGTTCGAGCGGGTGACCGCCGCCTACATCAAGAACCTGGGCAAGTTGGGCATCGAGACGACGATCCGCCAGGTCGACCCGGCCCAGTACGAGAAGCGCCAGGAGACCTTCGATTTCGACGTGATCGTCAACCGCTGGGGCCAGGCGCCCTCGCCGGGCAACGAGCAGCGCGACATGTGGACGAGCGAAGCCGCCGACACCAACGGCAGCCAGAACTACGCCGGGATCAAGGACCCGGCCGTCGACGCCCTGGTCGACGCGCTGATCCGGGCCGAGGACCGCGCCGCCCTGGTGACCGCGTGCCAGGCGCTCGACCGCGTGCTGACCTGGGGCCACTACGTGGTGCCGCACTGGTACCTGGGCGCGACACGCCTGGCCTACTGGGACATGTTCGGCCGCCCGGCGGTCGATCCCGCGTACGGCCTGGACCTGGCCGCGTGGTGGGTCGATGCGGCCAAGCAGGCCGCGCTCGGCGCGACGGAGGGCGCGGAGTGACGGCGGCTCGGCGCCCCCGGGCGGCTTAGGAACGCGCTGTGTTCGCCTACATCGTCCGCCGCCTGCTGCTGATCGTGCCGACGCTGATCGGCATCATGGTGCTGAACTTCGCGATCATCCAGGTGGTGCCCGGCGGGCCGGTCGAGCAGCTCATCGCCGAGATCCAGGGCACGGCCGCCAGTTCCACGGCGCGGGTGTCGGGCTCGACCGGCGAGGTCGCCGCCTCGGCCTCCGGGGCGTCCGGCGAGGGCTCGACGTATCGCGGCGCCCAGGGGCTCGACCCCGAATTCATCGCCGAACTCGAACGCACCTTCGGCCTGGACAAGCCGGCGCACGAACGCTTCCTGCTGATGATGCAACGCTACCTGACGTTCGATTTCGGCGAGAGCTACTTCCAGAACCGTTCGGTCGTGCGCATCGTGCTGGACAAGATGCCGGTCTCGATCTCGCTCGGGCTGTGGACGACGGTCCTGATCTATCTGGTCGCGGTCCCGCTCGGCATCGCCAAGGCGGTGCGCGACGGCAGCCGGTTCGACGTGGCGACCAGCGTCGTCATCGTCGTCGGCCAGGCGATTCCGGCGTTCCTGTTCGCGATCCTCCTGGTCGTGCTGTTCGCCGGGGGCAGCTACGTCCAGTGGTTCCCGCTGCGCGGGCTGGCCACGCCGGGAATCGAGGCGGAACCCTGGTACGTCCAGGTGGCGGATTACTTCTGGCACCTGGCGCTGCCGCTGGCCGCGCTGCTGGTCGGCAGCTTCGCCACGCTGACCATGCTGACCAAGAACTCGTTCCTCGAGGAGATCAACAAGCTCTACGTGGCGGCGGCGCGGGCCAAGGGCCTGAGTGAGAACCGCGTGCTCTACGGCCACGTGTTCCGCAACGCCATGCTGATCGTGATCGCGGGCTTTCCCGGCACCATCATCGGCATCCTGTTCACCGGCGCGCTGATCATCGAGATCATCTTCTCGCTCGACGGGCTCGGGTTGCTGGGCTTCGAATCCGCGATCCGGCGCGATTACCCGATCATGTTCGCGACGCTCTATTTCTTCACGCTGCTCGGGCTGGCGATGCGGCTGATCGGCGACCTGACCTACGTGGCCGTCGATCCGCGCATCGACTTCGAGAAGCGCGGGGCCTGAAGCCATGGCGCGCGTGCTCGGCATCAAGGTCACGCCGCTGACGCGCCGGCGCTACGACAATTTCCTGGCCAACCGGCGGGCGGTGTGGTCCTTCGCCGTATTCGCGGTGCTGTTCGTCGTGACGCTCGGCGCCGAGCTGGTCGCCAACGACCGGCCATTGCTGGTCCGTTACGACGGCGCGCTCTACGCGCCGGTGCTGCGCGCCTATCCGGAGACCACGTTCGGCGGCGACTTCCCGACCGAGGCGGACTATCGCGATCCCTTCGTCGCCGAGCTGATCGCGGCCAAGGGCTGGGCGCTGTGGCCGCTGATCCCCTATTCCTACGACACCATCAACTACGACCTGCCCGAGCCCGCGCCGTCGTCGCCGAGCCTGGACAACTGGCTGGGCACCGACGACCAGGGGCGCGACGTGCTGGCCCGGGTGATCTATGGGTTTCGCATCTCGGTCGTGTTCGGCCTGGTGCTGACCGGGCTGTCGAGCCTGGTCGGCGTCGCGGTGGGCGCCATGCAAGGCTACTTCGGCGGCCTGACCGACCTGTTGACCCAGCGCTTCATCGAGATCTGGAACGGGCTCCCGTTCCTCTACCTGCTGATCATCCTGAACAGCGTGCTCGTGCCGAGCTTCATGACGCTCCTCGTGCTCATGCTGCTGTTCAGTTGGACCGCGCTCGAAGGCCTGGTGCGCGCCGAGTTCCTGCGCGCGCGCAACTTCGACTACGTGCGCGCGGCGCGGGCCATGGGCGTGGCGGACCCGGTGATCATGGTGCGCCACGTGCTGCCCAACGCAATGGTGGCGACGCTCACGTTCCTGCCCTTCATCCTGGGCGGCGCCGTGACGGTGCTGACCTCGCTCGATTTCCTGGGCTTCGGCCTGCCGCCAGGCTCGCCCTCGCTCGGCGAGCTGCTGAACCAGGGCAAGAACAACCTGCAGGCGCCGTGGCTCGGCTTCACCGGGTTCATCATCATCGCCCTGATGCTGAGCCTCCTGGTGTTCATCGGGGAAGGCGTGCGCGACGCCTTCGATCCGCGCAAGCTACCCCACTGAGTCCGCCATGAGCCTCCTGGAAGTGCGCGATCTCGCCGTCCGCTTCGCGGTCGAAGGGCGCGCGCTCGACGCGGTCGTGGGCGCGTCGTTCGATCTGGACCGGGGCGAGACCCTGGCCATGGTCGGCGAATCAGGCTCGGGCAAGTCGGTCACGGCGCTCGCGATCCTGCAACTCCTGCCCTATCCGGCGGCCAGCCATCCCGCCGGCGCGATCCGCTTCGACGGCCAGGAATTGATGGGCGTGGGCGAAAGCGTGCTGCGCCGGGTGCGCGGCAACCGCATCGGCATGGTGTTCCAGGAACCGATGACCTCGCTCAACCCCCTGCACACGGTCGAGCGCCAGATCGGCGAGGCGCTGATCCTGCACCGCGGGCTAAGCCGCGGCGAGGCGCGCGTGCGCATCCTCGAGCTCCTGCGCCTGGTCCGGCTCGACGACGCCGAGCGGCGGCTCGGCGCCTACCCGCACCAGCTTTCGGGCGGCCAGCGCCAGCGGGTGATGATCGCCATGGCGCTGGCGAACGAGCCGGACCTCTTGATCGCGGACGAGCCGACCACCGCGCTGGACGTGACGATCCAGGCGCAGATCCTGAAGCTCCTGCGCGAGCTCCAGCGGCGGCTCGGCATGGCGCTGCTGCTCATCACCCACGACCTGACGATCGTGCGCAAGGTGGCGGACCGGGTGCTGGTCATGCAGGGCGGCCGGATCGTCGAGCAGGGTGTCGTGGCCGAGGTGTTCGCGCGGCCCCAGCACGCCTACACCCGCCAGCTCCTGGGCGCGGAGCCGAAGGGAGCGCCGGTGCCGGCCCGGCCCGAGGCGCCCACGGTGATGCAGGCCGCCGACATCAAGGTGCACTTCCCGATCCAGCGCGGCGTGTTCGGCGGCACGGTCGGTTACGTCAAGGCGGTGGACGGCGTGAGCCTCGCGGTGCGCGCGGGCCAGACCCTCGGCCTGGTCGGCGAATCGGGCTCGGGCAAGACCACGCTTGGGCTCGCGCTGCTCCGGCTGTTGCGCTGCCAGGGCACGATCCGATTCGACGGCCGCGACCTGCAGGCGCTGAGGCCCCGCGAGATGCGCCCCTTGCGCCGCGCCATGCAGATCGTGTTCCAGGACCCGTTCGGCGCGCTCTCCCCCCGGCTCTCGGTCGGCGAGATCGTCGGCGAGGGGCTGGCCGTGCACCGGCGGGACGCGCGCGGGCCCGAGCGCCTGCGCCTGGTCGAGCAGGCGCTCGCCGAGGTCGGGCTGGATGCCTCGATGATCGACCGCTACCCGCACGAGTTCTCCGGCGGCCAGCGCCAGCGCATCGCCATCGCCCGCGCGCTGGTGCTCGAACCGCGCTTCCTGGTGCTCGACGAGCCGACGTCGGCGCTCGACATGTCGGTACAGGCGCAGATCGTCGATCTGCTACGCGCGCTCCAGGAACGCCGCGGCCTGGCCTACCTGTTCATCAGCCACGATCTAAGGGTGGTCCGCGCGCTGGCCCACGACCTGGTGGTCCTGAAGGACGGCCGGGTGGTCGAGCAGGGTCCCGCCGCCCGCGTGTTCGAGCGGCCGGAAACCGACTACACCCGCGCGCTGATGGCCGCCGCGTTCGAGATCGAGGCGGTCGAGACCGGCGTCGTGCGACAGTAGGCCCGCAGTAGGCCCAAGGAGATCTTGTGACCCTCGTCTACATCAGCCCGTGGTCCGACGTGGACGTGTGGCGGCGCGAGGTGGCCAAGCACCTGCCCGGCGAGGAGCTGCGCGCCTGGCCCGACGTGGGCGACGCGGCCGCGATCGACGCGGCGCTGGTGTGGAAGCCGCCCAACGGCGCGCTCGCCACCTTGCCGAACCTCAAGCTGATCGCAAGCCTGGGCGCCGGCGTCGAGCAACTGCTCGAAGACCCCGCGCTTCCCCGGCACGTGCCGATCACCCGGCTTGTCCACCCGGCAATGACCGAACAAATGAGCGAGTACGTCGCTCTCGGCGTCATGGTCGGCTTGCGCAAGGTCGCCGACTACTTGGCGCTCCAGCGCGAACGCCGCTGGGTCGAGATCGCCCGCGACATCGCGCCGCCGTCGGCGCGCACCGTCGGCGTGCTCGGGCTCGGCGAGCTCGGGTCCGACGCGGCGCGCAAGCTCGGCGCGCTCGGCTACCGGGTCGCCGGCTGGAGCCGGACCGCGCGCAAGCTCGACGGCGTCGCCTGCCACCACGGCGAGGACGGGCTCGGCGCCTTGCTCGCGGCGTCGGACGCCGTCGCCTGCCTGTTGCCGTTGACGCCGGCGACGCGCGGCATCGTCAACCGCGCCACCATCGCGCGCATGAAACCGGGGGTGGTGTTCGTCAACGCGGCGCGCGGCGGCCATGTGGTCGACGACGACCTGCTGGCGGCGCTCGACGAAGGGCGCGTCGGGCTCGCGGTGCTCGACGTGTTCAACGAGGAACCCCTGCCGCCGGAGCATCGCTATTGGTCGCACCCGCGCGTGGTGATGACGCCGCACGTCGCGGCGCTGACCCTGCCGCTGATGGCCGACGCCGTGCTCGACAACGTCAAGCGCCTGCGCGAAGGCCGGCCGCTGCGCCACCTGGTCGACGTCGAGCGGGGGTATTAGCCCGAGGCGTCGGTGAGCAGCTCGGCCAGGTCGCTCAGGTAGACCGCGCCCTTGACCGTGCGCTGGACGAAGGCCACCCGGCGGTCCTCGGCGCTGCGCGCCCGCCGCACCAGCCCCAGACGCTCGAGCGCGTTGACGGCGCGGCTGATCGCCTGGTGCGGCACGCCGAAGGCCTCGGCGAGCCCGACCACGGTGTGCGGAGGGGCGCCGGTGTAGACCGTGAGCAGGATGGCGAGCTGGCGCGCCGAAAGGTCCGGACCGGGGCGCCGCACGACGCCGACCAGCGCCCGCCGCCAGGTCTCCAACGCGGCGCTCGTCGCCATGGTCAGGCGGCCTCGCGCGCGGCGAACGGCATCAACTCCACCTCGCCCCCTTCGGCGACGAGCGCATGGCCCTGGGGCACCTCGCGCCACCACGCCTCGGCGGCGTTGTCCAGCGGCTCGGAGAGGATGAGCACCGAGCCCTCGCCCGGGACCGGCCGGAAGCCTTGGCGCGGGTCCCAGAACCGCTCGCCGATCGAATAGAACAGCGAAGGCGCGGCCCCGTCGCTCGCGTAGCGGAACGCCCACAGCCGACGCCCGTCGCTGGCGGCCACGGTCATGCTCAACGGTTCGGCGATGCCGTGCTCGGCCATCAGCGCCTCGACCTCGGCGACGGCCAGCGCCAGCGCGCCCGCCGGGTCGTTATCCATGCCGTGACCCAGGGCGAGCAGGAAGATCGCCTCGGAGTCGGTGCCGCCGCGCCGATGGTCGTAGAGATCGGGGCGAATCCGCATGTCGAGCTCGCGCCTGATCCGGTCGTAGCCGCCGATCTGGCCGTTGTGCATGAACAGCCAGTCGCCGACCCGGAACGGATGGCAGTTGATGCGCGCGGGCGGCGCCCCGGTCGAGGCGCGGACGTGGGCAAGAAACAGGTGCGAGCGCGTCTGTTCGGCGAGCTCACGCAGATTCGCGTCGTTCCACGCCGGCATCACGTCGCGGTAGAGCCCCGGCGTTCCCCGCTCGCCGTACCAGCCCAGCCCGAAGCCGTCGCCCTGGGTCTTGAGCTGGGTGTGGCGCGCGGCCAGGCTCTGGCGGACCAGGGAGTTCTCGGGCTTGACCAGGAGCTCGTCCAGGAACACGGGCACGCCCGCGTACGCGAGCCAACGGCACATGACGCACCTCGCAAGTGGGCGCGAAGGCCGTGAATCTAGGCCAGAGCGCGCCTCATGGCGAGCCGAGGGCGGCGGTCGTTTTCCGTTACGAAAACGTGACAAAGTTCTAGACTCCGCGCCGGCGCGCGGGTTTGGCGCGCCAGGAAAGGCTCGCCATGTCCGCGACCGAGACCCTGGTCGGCCTGCTGGGCGCCGCGGCGCTCCTGATGTGGGGCGCGCGCATGGTGCGCACCGGCGTGGTGCGGGCGTTCGGCGCCGACCTGCGCCGTTGGCTGGGCCGCGCGTCGCGCCACCGCGTCGGCGCGCTCGGCGTCGGGCTCGCCGTCACCGTCGCCATGCAGAGCAGCACGGCGACCGCCATCATGGTGGCGTCGTTCGTCGGCGCCGGGCTGGTCGGCGCCTCGCCCGCGCTCGCCGCCATGCTGGGCGCCGACATCGGCACGTCGCTGGTCGCCCAGGCGCTCGCTTTCGATCTCGGCATGACCCAGGCGCTGCTCGTGCTGGGCGGCGTCGCCGTGTTCCTGGCGAGCGAGAGCAACCTGTGGCGCAGCCTGGCGCGGCTGACGATCGGGCTCGGGCTGATGCTGCTGGCGCTGCGCCTGATCGTCGCCACCTCCCTGCCGCTGCGCGATTCCCCGATCGTGGCCGAGGTGCTGCACGCCCTGGGCAGCGAGCCGGTCATCGCCGTGGCCGTCGCCGCCCTGCTGACGTGGCTGTGCCATTCCAGCCTGGCGTTCGTGCTGCTGGTGGTGTCGCTCGCGCGCGTCGGCGTGGTCGAGTTGCCGCTCGCGTTCGCGCTGGTGGTCGGCGCCAACGTCGGCGGCGGCCTGCCAGCGCTGATCGCCACGCTGCCAATGGGGCCCGAGGCGCGGCGGGTGGCGGTCGGAAACCTCCTGTTCAAGCTCGCCGCCGCCGCCGCCGCCCTGCCGGCGCTGGCGGCCGTGGCGCCCTGGCTCGCCCGGCTCGACCCCGATCCCGTGCGCCAGATCGTCAACCTGCACACGCTGTTCAACGTGGCGCTCGCCGTCGTCGGCATCGGGCTGACCGGGCCGGTGGCGCGGCTGTGCCGGGCGCTGATCCCGTCGCGGCCGAAGGGCGAGGACGCGTCCCAGGCCCGCTATCTCGACCCGTCGCTGCGCGACACCCCCGAGGTCGCCCTGGTCAGCGCCACGCGCGAGACGCTGCGCATGGGCGATATCGTCGAGGGCATGTTGCGCGACTGTCTGCCCGTGCTCCACGACGGCGACCGCGACGCCATCGACGGCGTGGTTCGGCGCGACGATGCCGTCGACGCGCTGCACGAGCAGATCAAGTTCTACGTCACCGACCTCAGGCGCGAGGCGCTCGACGAATCCGAGAGCCGGCGCTGCACCGATATCATCACGTTCACGACCAACCTGGAGCACATCGGCGACATCATCGACAAGAACCTGATGGAGCTGGCGCAGAAGCGCGCCCGCGGCCGCCTGCGCTTCTCGGACCAGGGCTGGTCCGAGATCAGCCTGCTGCACCAGCGCGTGCTCGGCAACCTCCAGCTCGGGCTCACGGTCTTCGTGTCCGAAGATCCGGCGATCGCGCGCCGGCTGTTGGCCGAGAAGGTCGAAATTCGGCGCCTGGAGCGCGAGGCGGCCGATGGCCACCTCGAGCGGCTCAAGGCCGGACTGGTCGAGAGCATCGAGACCAGCGCGCTGCACCTCGACGTGCTCCGCGACCTCAAGCGCATCCACTCGCACATCGTCGCGGTCGCCTACCCGATCCTCGAGCGTACCGGCGAGCTCGCCCAGACCCGCCTGGTCACGGCGGGGGGTGACGTAGGGCCGCACCCGGCGGAGGCGAACGGCGGGACGGCGCGTCCGGCCGTGGCCGATCGGTCATAGGGCTTCGATCAGCCCGACCTCGCGGTAATAAAGCTCGGCGCCCGGGTGCAAGGGTATCGGCACCCCTTGCAGGGCGTACTCGAGCCGGATGTCCTTGCCCTTCGCGTGGCCCTCGTCGAGCAGCTTGCGCGCGTTCTCGTGCCACAGCGCCTTGGTGATGCCGTAGACGAGCTCGTCCCCGATGGCCTCGGCGACGATCCAAAGCGCGCCCACGCTCAATGTCTCGACCGTGCCGAGCCCGGCGTAGGCATCGCGCGGGATGAAGTCGCGGATGAAGAACGGGTGGATGCGCAGGAGCTCGTCGAGCGCGGCGCCCTGGACCGACACCAGGGTGATCGACATCGACTCGGCGAGCTCGGCGACCGAAGGCGTCGGATAGCCCGCGATCAGGAAGAAGGCGTCGAGCTCACCAGCGATCATGGCATCGACCGCCTTCTCGGCCTTGACCAGCCGGACGTCGAAGTCGGTCTCCCGGAGCCCGAACGCGGCCAGGATGGCGCGCGCGTCCACCAGGGTTCCGGAACCTTCCTCGTCGAGCGAGACGCGCTTGCCGGCCAGATCGGTGACACTCGCGATCCCGGCGTCGGCGCGCGCGATCAGATGCACGCTTTCCCGGTAAAGCCGGGCAATCGCCCGGATGTTCGGCACGGCGCCGCTGTCGAGGAACATCGAATCGCCGCGGTACGCCCAATACGCGACATCGGCCTGGCTGAAGCCCGATTCGATCAGCCCGGCGCCGATGGACCGGACGTTCTCGACCGACCCGCTCGAGGACTGCGCGGTCGCGAGCAGGCCGGGCACGCCGCAACTGCCGCCTTCCTCGCACGGCAGCGATCCGGGCGGGGCGCTGATGGCGCTGGCGATGATGCCGCCGATCGGAAAGTACGTGCCGAGCGGTCCGCCCGTGCCGATGCGGAAGTAGCTGAGCTCGTCGGCGGACGACGCCCGGGCGGGGCCCGCCAGCCCGGCCGCGGCGAGCAGGCCAAGCGTGCGGCGGCGGGTCGTCAGGGCGGTCATGGCGGTGTCCGGGCGCCAACGGCTGGGCTTGGGTCCATCCCAAGCCCGGCGCCGGTGGCACGCGCCCACAATAGGTAACACCGGCCGCCCACCACAAGCCTGGGCCGCGCCGCTTCAGCCCGCCGGGGCCGGCACCAGGGCGTAGCCCTTGGCCCTCAGGCAGTCGTATTCGAGCTCTTGGCGCAAATAGAACGGCGAATCGAAGGGGGAGTCGAAGAACGGGTCGGGCCCGAAGACGGTGTGGCCGTGGCGCCAGCGGAACAGCCGGCGGTGGAGCAGGCCGTGGCGCAGCGCAAGCCCGCGGGCCTGGTCGAAGGCGATGGTTCGGCACTCGGCCTGATCGCGCCGGGCCTGCTCGGCGCTGGTATCGGGCCGTTGCCAGGTCATCGGCGCGCATGCCGCGAGTGCGACGGCCACGGCCAGGGCGCGCAGCCAAGTGTTCATGCCGTGGCTCCAGCGACTTGGTGATACGGCCAAGCGTCCCTAGACTAGACAAGTGGCGTGGCCGCTGGAAGGCCGCCGCTCGCCTGGCCCACCGCAGCCGATGACGCCCGAAGCACTCGCCGAACGTCTGCTTTATCGTGACGCGCTCATGCTGGTGATCGACAAGCCGGCGGGGCTGCCCTGCCACGCCGGGCCCAAGGGCGGACCGAGCGTCGACGGCATGGTCGGGGCGCTGCGTTTCGGCCTGCCGCGCGCGCCGCGCCTGGCACACAGGCTGGACCGGGCGACTAGCGGCTGCCTGGTGCTGGGCCGGCACCGCAAGGCGCTGGCGCGACTCGGCGCCCTGTTCGCCTCGGGCCGCATCGACAAGACCTACTGGGCGCTGGTGGTCGGCCAGCCCGCCCAAGGGGAAGGCACCGTGGACGCGCCGCTGGCCCGGCGGGATTCCGACCCGCGCAGCTGGTGGATGAAGCTCGACCCGGCCGGCATGACGGCGATCACCGACTATCGGACGCTGGGCGGCGCCGACGGCCTGACCTGGCTCGAGCTCAAGCCGCGCACCGGGCGGACCCACCAGATCCGCGTGCACTGCGCCGCGCTCGGCTGCCCGGTCCTGGGCGACGGGGTGTACGGCGCCGCGCCGCGCGAGGCGCCGCTCAACCTGCACGCCCGCGCCGTGGCCGTGCCGCTGTACCCATCCCGGCCTGCGATCGCCGTGACCGCGCCGACGCCGCCCCACATGATCGCGGCGCTGGCCCGCTGCGGCTTCGGCGGCGACAATGGTCCAAGCGGGGAGGACAGCGCATGAACCGTGTCGTCGTCATCACCGGGGCAAGCCGTGGCATCGGCGCCGCCACCGCCAGGCTAGCGGCGGAGCGCGGCTGGGACGTGGCCGTCAACTACCTGCGCGACCAGGGGGCGGCCGAGGCCGTCGCCGAGCATGTCCGCGCGGCCGGCCGGCGGGCGGTCGTCGTCCAAGCCGATACGGCCGTCGAGGCCGACGTGGTCCGCCTGTTCGAGACCGCCGGGCAAGGCCTCGGCCGGGCGAGCGCGCTGGTCAACAACGCGGGCATCGTCGGGCACGGCGGGCCGGTGGCGGAGATGACGGCCGCGGACATCGCCCGGGTGATGGCGGTCAACGTCACCGGCTGCTTCCTCGCGGCGCGCGAGGCGGTGCGGCGCATGTCGACGAAACGCGGCGGCGCGGGCGGCGTCATCGTCAACGTCTCCTCGATCGCCTCGCGCCTGGGAAGCCCCGGCGAATTCGTCCACTACGCGGCGTCCAAGGGCGCCATCGACACCTTCACCATCGGGCTCGCCCGCGAGGTGGCGGGCGAGGGCATCCGGGTCAACGCCGTGCGCCCGGGCATGATCGACACGGACATCCAGCACGTGCCGGGCCTGGGCGACCGACTTGCGCGGATCATCCCCACGGTGCCGATGCGCCGGATCGGCACGGCCGAGGAGGTGGCGCGCGCGATCGTTTGGTTGATGTCCGACGAGGCGTCCTACGTCACGGGCGCGCACCTCGAGATCGGCGGCGGCCGCTAGACCCCAGGTTTCCCATGCCTGCCGGGGGTGCTAGCCTGAGCCGAACCATCACGATCGGGGGAAAGACCATGGGTGCCATGATCGAAATCGCGCGGCCGGACGGCGGCAAGACCAAGGGCTACTTCGCCAAGGCCGAGAAGCCCAGGGGCAACGTCATCGTGATCCAGGAGTGGTGGGGGCTCAACGATCAGATCTGCGGCATCGCCGACCGCTACGCCCGTGCCGGCTACAACGCGCTGGCGCCCGATCTGTACAAGGGCCGGGTCACCGCGGTTCCCGACGAGGCGACGCACCTGATGACCGGGCTGAACTTCCCCGACGCGACGCACCAGGACCTGCGCGGCGCCGCGCAGTACCTCAAGGCGCTCGGCGGCAAGGTCGCGGTCTCCGGCTACTGCATGGGCGGCGCGCTGACCATCGCCGCGCTGGTCCACGTGCCAGAATGCGACGTTGGCGTCGGCCTCTACGGCATCCCGCCAGCGGACTTCGCCGACCCGGCCAAGATCAAGAAGCCGTTCCAGGGGCACTTCGCCAACCAGGACGACTGGTGCACCCCGGCGGCGGTGAACGCCCTGGAGGAGGCCATGAAGGCGGCGGGCCAGAAGCCCGAGATCCACCGCTACGACGCCAAGCACGCGTTCTGCAACGAGCAGAGCGTCGATGCCTACCACGCCGCCAGCGCCAATGCGGCGTGGGAGCGCACGCAGGCGTTCCTGAAAACCAACCTCTAGCATGAGCGGCCCCAGGCCCATCGGGCACCATGACCATCATCACCGGCACCTGACCGAGCTGCCGCCGGACCCGGCGCTGCGCGTCAAGGCGCTGGAAACGGTGCTGATCGAGAAGGGTCTGGTGCGCGCCGACACCATCGACGCCTGGATCGAGACCTACGAGAGGCACGTCGGCCCGCACAACGGCGCCAAGGTGGTCGCGCGCGCCTGGACCGACGCCGCGTTCAAGCGGCGACTTCTGGCGGATGCAACGGCGGCGATCGGCGAGCTCGATCTGCTCGGGCGACAGGGCAAGGACTACGTGGCGGTCGAGAACACGGATTCCGTCCACAACGTCGTCGTGTGCACGCTGTGCTCGTGCTACCCGTGGTCGCTCCTGGGCCTGCCGCCGACGTGGTACAAGTCCGCCCCCTACCGCAGCCGCGTGGTGTTCGACCCGCGCGGGGTGCTCAAGGAATTCGGCCTCGAGCTCGATGCCGACGTCGAGGTGCGGGTCTGGGATTCTACCGCCGAGGTGCGCTACCTGGTGCTGCCCGAAAGACCGGCCGGGACCGAACGCATGGACGAGGCCGCGCTGGCCGCGCTCGTCACCCGCGATGCCATGATCGGCGTGGCCAAGATCGCGCGACCCGGCTGAGGGAACAACCCATGGACGGCATCCATGACATGGGCGGCATGCACGGGCTCGGTCCGCTGGTCATCGAGCGCGACGAGCCGGTGTTCCATCAGCCGTGGGAAGGCCGGGTGTTCGGGATCAACTGCGCCGCGACCGGCGACCCGGCCTGGACCCTCGACTACTTTCGGTTCACCCGCGAATGCCTGCCCGCCCACGATTACCTGACCCAGGGTTACTACGCACAATGGTGGGCGACCTACGCCATCATGTTCCTCGAGTCCGGGCTGATCACGGCCGCCGAGCTCGTGGCCGGCCACGCGGCCCCGGGCACGGCGCGGCGCGATGACGCCATGCGCCCCGAGGACGTGCCGGCGCGCACCCGCTCGGGCACTAGCGCGCGCCGCCAGGTCGGCGAACCGC
>CAZGYG010000031.1:17321-31012 GCA_964530335.1 uncultured Rhodospirillaceae bacterium
GCCATGCAGCTCCAGGCGGCGGGGGCGTTCAGCGCGAGCGAATGGGCCGAGGCGCTGGGCCAAGCCATCCGCGCCGCTCAGGCCGCGGGCGATCCGGACGACGGCACGACCTACTACGCTCATGTCCTGGCCGCGCTCGAAGCCCTGGTCCGCGCCAAGGGCCTGGCCAGCGCCGCGGACCTCGCCGCCATGAAGGCGGCGTGGGAGCGCGCCTACCGCACGACGCCCCACGGCCAGCCGGTGGAACTCAAGGAGAAGGATCGGTCGAGTCCATAACGCTCAGTCTGACCAACCAGAAACGACCATTTCCGGCAGGCGAGCACGGGGTCTAGAATTCGACTCGCGCGACCGAAGGGTTCCTCATGTCGGATCTTCTCTCATGGCTTACCGGCCTGGGGTTGGCAAAGTACGCGGAGGTCTTTGCCGACAACGCCATCGACGCCGACATCCTTCACGATCTGACCGAGGCGGATTTCGAGAAGGTCGGCATCCCGCTCGGCCATCGCAAGAAGCTTCTGAGAGCGATCGAGGCTCTGAAGTCGCATGTCGGCATCCCGGGCGGGGCTGGCCTGGATGCACCGCCCGGTCCAAGCCGGGGAAGCGCCGGTTCCTCCTCCGGCCAAGCGGAGCGGCGCCAGCTTACCGTCATGTTCGTCGACCTCGTGGGCTCGACGGAGCTGAGCCGCCGTCTCGACCCCGAGGAGATGGGCGATGTCATCCGCGCCTACCACAACCTAGTCGCCGCCGAGGTCGGGCGCTTCGACGGCCACGTCGCGAAGTTCATGGGCGACGGGGTTCTCGCCTATTTCGGCTGGCCCAAGGCGCACGAGGACGACGCGGAACGGGCCGTGCGGGCCGGCCTTGCCGTGACCGGCGCGGTAGCCGGTCTCGACACGCCGGCCGGAACGCCCCTTAGCGCGCGCGTCGGCATCGCGACCGGCATGGTTATGGTCGGCGAACTGTTGGGCCAAGGCGCCGCCCGCGAAGAGGTCGTGGTCGGCGAGACGCCGAACCTTGCCGCGCGCCTGCAAACGCTCTCCGAACCGGGCAGCGTCGTGATCGCATCGGCCACCCGCAAGCTGATCGGCCGAACCTTCGATCTTGCCGATCTTGGTCGGCACGAACTCAAGGGCTTCAGCGAACCCAGGCGTGCGTGGAGAGTCACCGGAGAAGGCCGCGCCGAAGGTCGGTTCGAAGCGTTGCACGGCCGGCGCCTTACGGCCTTCGTCGGCCGGACGCACGAGGTCGGCCTGTTGGTCGATCGGTTCGAGCGGGCGAGAGAAGGCGACGGCCAAGTTGTGCTGATCTCGGGCGAGCCAGGAGTGGGCAAGTCGCGGATCGTACGGGCGCTGCGGCGGCAGCTCGGCGACGACAGCTATACGCCGTTCACCATGTTCTGCTCTCCATTCCGCAGCAACAGCCCGTTCTATCCCGTGATCGGGCACTTCGAACGGGCCGCGGGGTTCGCACGCGACGATACGGCCGAGCGGCGGCTCGAACGGCTCGAGGCGTTGCTCGCGCAGTCCGCCCCGGAGGTGGGCGAGAACGCGCCGTTCGTGGCAGCGCTCCTCTCGATTCCCACGAGCGAGCGCTATCCGCCGCTCAATCTGACGCCGGAGCGCCAGCGGCAACGAACGCTCGATATCCTGGTCGATCAAGTCGAGGGCCTCGCTCGCAACCGTCCCGTCCTCGCCATCATTGAGGACGTGCATTGGATCGATCCTTCGACGCTCGAGTTCCTCGAGCGCATTATTCAACGGGTGCGTCCGCATCCAATCCTTGTCCTCATCACGTTCCGACCGGAGTACGTGCCGCCATGGACGGGCCATCCACACGTCACCTCGCTCGCGCTGGGCCGCCTCGGTCGGCGGGAGGGCGCGGCCATGGTCCGGGAGCTGACCAACGGCAAGGATCTTCCGACCGAGGTGCTCGAACAGGTCCTGGCCAAGACCGAAGGCGTACCGCTGTTCCTCGAGGAACTGACCAAGACCGTGCTCGAATCGGGGCTGCTGGTCGATGCGGGAGATCGGTTCATGCTGTCCGGGCCTCTGCCGCCGCTGGCGATACCGGCGACGCTCCGGGATTCGCTGATGGCGCGCCTGGATCGGTTGGCGCTGGTCAAGGACACGGCTCAGCTCGCCGCGGCCCTGGGGCGTGAGTTCAGCCACGAGCTGGTGATGGCGGTCTGGCCAGGCGAGGAAAGCAAGACCGCCGACGGTCTCCACCGGCTGGTCGAAGCGGAACTTATCTTCCGCAGGGGGACGCCGCCCCAGGCGACCTACACCTTCAAGCACGCGCTGGTACAGGACGCCGCGTACGCGAGCCTGCTGAAGAGCCGGCGCCAGGAGATCCATGCGCGGATCGCGCGGGTCTTGAACGACCGGTTCGCTAGCCTCGTGGCGGCGCAGCCAGACCTGTTGGCCCATCATCAAACCGAGGCCGGTGAGACCGATGCGGCGATCGACTCCTGGCTGAGCGCTGGCCAGCGCGCCGCCCAGCGCTCGGCCAACCGCGAGGCGGTAGCGCATCTGCGCCGGGGCCTGGCCTTGCTCGAGTCTCTCCCCGACAGCGAGGAGCGTGCGCGCCGCGAGCTCGCGCTGCACCTTGCGCTGGGTGGTCCGATGCAGGCGACCCTGGGCTACGCAGCAACCGAAACCGGCGCGGTCTTTGCCAGGGCGAAAGAGTTGTGTGAGCGGCTCGGGGCCACAACCGAACTCATCCGGGTCCTCTTCGGACAATGGGCCTATTACATGGTTCGGGGCAATCATCGCCGAGCGCTCGACCTGGCCCAGGAAACGCGGCGCGTCGCGGACCGCGAACGCGCCGAAGGCCCCGCGATGGTCGCCGTGCGCATGCTTGGGGTCAGCCACTTTGTACGTGGCGAATTGAGCCAGAGCCGGGCCGAGCTCGACCAAGTCCTGGCACTATACGACCCCGACCGTCACAGGCCCCTGGCCTTCAGCTACGGAACGGATGTGCGCTCATCCGCGCTGTCGTTCTTGGCTCTGGTCCTGTGGCTGCAGGGCTTTCCGGACCAGGCGACGAAGGCGCGTGAAGAGGCGGTCTCTTGGGCCCGGGAGGTCGGCCACGCCTTCTCGCTCGGTTATGCGCTGGCCCTGGATTCGTTGGTCATGGCATGGTCCTCGCGCGATCGATCGATGACCCGACAACAAGCCAGGTCGGCAATGGCATTTTCCGCCGAGCAGGGGCTCGCCTTGTGGCGAGCCTGGGCCGAGTTGATCGCGGCTGTGGCAGGCATCGAGGGCTCGAACGAGCCGGATCCCCTTGCCGAAACCCGCAAGGCCTGGAATCAACTCGACCGAACCGAGACGGTGATGTTCAAGCCTTGCTTTCTTTGCTTGCAGGCGGATTCCCTTGGCCGCATCGGTCGAGCCGAGGAGGGCCTAAGCCTTATCGCCCAGGCGATCGCGGTCACAGAGCAGACCGACGAGCGGTTCTGGGAGGCAGAGATTCACCGGCTTAAGGGGGAACTTCTGCTCTCGTTTTCGAACGCCAACACCCGCGAGGCCGAGGCGTGCTACGAGACGGCGCTGGACGTCGCGCGGCGGCAGGAGGCTCGCTCGCTTGAACTCCGCGCCGCGATGAGCCTCGCGCGGCTGTGGGCGGAACGAGGCGAGCGACGGCGAGCGCACGATCTGCTCGCGCCCGTCCACGGCTGGTTCACCGAGGGCTTCGACACGCCGGACCTGATCGAGGCGAAGGCGCTGCTCGCCGGTCTCGCCTGAGCGCCGCTGACCGGCGCCTGGGTCAGGCCCTGAACATCCACACCGCGGTGCGGCGTACCGCGTGGTCCTCGAGCGCCCGTGTCGTCGGCACCATGTAGTGGGCGAGCGCGACCAGCCGTTCCGTGGGCAGGAACGCCCGGCCGGGATCGCCGATCAACACCCGCGCGCCCCGTGCCGCGAGCCCGGCCAGCCAGAGGGTGACGCGCTCGGCCATCGGGCGCTCGTAGCACACGTCCCCGGCCAGCACGACATCCCAGCCGTCGTCGCGGCCGATCAGGTCCAGCTCGGTCGTGGCGATCGCGACCCCGTTGGCGGCGGCGTTCATGCCGATCGCGGCGATGGCGAAGGCGTCCGGATCGGCCGCGAGCACGCTGGCGGCTCCGGCGCGCGCCGCCGCTATGCCGGCGAGCCCGGAGCCCGCGCCGAAGTCGAGCACGGTCCGGCCGCGAACCTCGTTCGGATTATCGAGCACGTAGCGGGCCAGCGCCTGGCCGCCCGCCCAGGCGAACGCCCAGAACGGCGGCGGCAGGCCGATCGTCCCGAGCTCGTCCTCGGTCCGCTGCCACAGCTCGGTCGCCTCGTCGGCGACGTGCATGCTCAGCTCGGGCGCGTGGGGCACCGGATTGAGTCGCGTGTTGGCAAGGATGAACGCGCCCCGGTCGGCCAGGTCGGTCGTCATGGCGCCCGTCCTAGGCCGGCCCGCCGCCGGGCGCAACGCTTGACAGGGCGCGGGTCCGCCCGGACCATCCGTCATGGAAGGGGGCGGCACGGAAGGGGACACGCCATGGCGCGCGCCAACATCGAGATCCGGGCGATCACGCCGACCATCGGGGCGGAGATCGTCGGCGTCGATCTGGCGCGCATCGACGACGCCACCTTCGCCGATCTCAACGACGCCCTGCTCAGGCACCAGGTCCTGTTCTTCCGCGACCAGGCCATCACGCCCCGCCAGCACCTGGATTTCGCCCGGCGGTTCGGCCCGGTCGAGCCGCCCCACCCGGTGTTCGACCACGTCCCCGACGTTCCCGAGGTGACGGTGGTCGAGCAGAAGGAGGGCCGCGGCGTCTACAACGACGAGTGGCACACCGACGTGACCTTCCGCGTCACGCCGCCCATGGCGTCGATCCTGCATTGTCAGGTCGCGCCGCCGGCCGGCGGCGATACCCTGTGGGCCAGCATGACCGCCGCCTTCGAGGCGCTCGCGGAGCCGATCAAGCGCCTGATCGAGCCGCTCGAGGCCATCCACGACATCTCGCGCGGGTTCGAGGGCTACCTGCTCGCCCAGCCGGACGGCGTGGCCAAGCTCGAGAAGGCGCGGGCCGAGAACCCGCCGGTCATCCACCCGGTCGTGCGCAGCCATCCGGTGACCGGACGCCCGGCGCTGTTCGTCAACCGCTCGTTCACCTTCGCCATCCAGGGGCTGAGCCAGATCGAGAGCGACGAGCTCCTGGCGCTGCTGCTGCGCCACGCCGAGCAGCCGAACTTCCAGGTCCGGTTCACCTGGCGGCCGGCCTCGCTCGCGATCTGGGACAACCGCTGCACCCAGCACTACGCGGTGGCGGACTTCGGCGGTGCCCACCGCAAGATGCACCGGGTCACGGTGATCGGCGACAAGCCCTATTTCAAGCCGAACTGACGGTCCTCGGCCGTCGCCCCTGCGCTCAGCCGCGGCCGACGAACGGCATCGTCGTCGCCATCACCGTCATGGTGAGCACGTTGGCGTCCGGCGGCAGCGACGCCATGTAGACCACGGCGTCGCCGACATGGGCCACGTCCATGGTCGGCTCGGGCTTGCTCGATCCGTCCGCCTGGGGCACGCCGGACGCCATGCGCCGGGTCATCGGCGTCGCCGCGTTGCCGATGTCGATCTGGCCGCAGGCGATGTCGTACTTGCGCCCGTCCAGCGCGGTCGCCTTGGTCAACCCGGTGATGGCGTGCTTGGTCGCCGTGTAGGGCGCCGAGTTCGGGCGCGGCGCGTGGGCCGAAATCGAGCCGTTGTTGATGATGCGCCCGCCCTGCGGGATCTGGCGCTTCATCAGGTGGAACGCCTGCTGGGTGCACAGGAACGCGCCGGTCAGGTTGACCTGGACCACCCGGTTCCAGTCCTCGAACGCCATGTCCTCGAGCGGCACGCCGCGTCCCGGCACCCCGGCGTTGTTGAACAGGAGGTCGAGCCGGCCGAACGCACTCTCGACGGCCGCGAACAGGCCCGCCACCGAGGCCGGGTCGGCGACGTCGGCCGCGTGCGCCAGCGCGTTCGCGCCCGCGGCGCGGACCTCGCCCGCCACCTCATCGAGCGGTTCCATGCGCCGCCCGGCCAGCGCCAGGTCCCAGCCCGCGCGCGCCAGCGCGAGCGCGGCGGCCCGGCCGATCCCGCTGCCGCCGCCGGTCACGAGCGCCACTTTGCGCGTTGTCATGGACGATCCCTCCGGAGTTCCGGAGCGAAGTTACGCCAGGACGCGCGCGTTGCCCACGCTCGGTCTACACTCTCGGATCCGCACCCGTGACGAGGCTTCGCTCATGCCCTACGCCCTTCCCGAAAACGTGCGCGCCTGGCAGGCGCGCATGCGCGAGTTCGTCGACCGCGAGCTGATACCGCTCGAGGTCGAGACCGAGCTGAACGACGGCCACATCGCGCCCGAGGTGCGAGCGAAGCACTTCGCCGCGACCAAGGCCATGGGGCTGTTCATGCCCTCGATCCCGAAGGAGGACGGCGGCGCCGGGCTGACCATGCTCGAGGTCGCCGTGATCCAGGAGCAGATCGGGCGCGCCACCAACGGGCTCGGCTTCTGCTACCACGACCTGTCGCCGTTCCTAGTGCGCACCGCCACGCCCTACCACAGGGAACACTACGTGCGCGACCTGCTGACCGGGGCGCGCAACGAATGCTACGCCATCACCGAGGAGGGCGCGGGCTCGGACGTGGACGCGATCCAGGCCACGGCCAAACGACAGGGCAACGGGTTTCGGCTCGACGGCCTCAAGTGGCACGTTACGGGGGCCGATTCGGCGGACATCGTCATCTTCCAGGCCAAGCTCGAGGACGGCAGCCACGGGCTGTTTTACCTCGACCGCGACCACGAGGGCGTCGAGGTCGTGCGCACGCCCAAGTACATGCACACCATGCCCGGCCACCACCTGATCATGCGCTTCACCGACGTGCGCGTCCCAGCCGCGAACCAGATCGACCCGGAAGGCGGCGGCCTGCAATGGACCTACGAATGGTTCCGCCAGGAGCGGCTCAAGATCGCGGCGCGCTGCTGTGGCGCGGCCAGCCGCCTGATCGACGAGATCACCGCGTTCGCCAGGTCGCGGGTCCAGTTCGGCCGGCCGATCTGGGACAACCAGGGGGTCCAGTTCCCGATCGCCGATTCGCTGACCGAGCTGTGGGCCGGGCGGCTGATGGTCTACCGGCTGGCCGAGGCGTGGGACCGCGGCGAGGACGTCAAGGTCCAGCACGCGCTGTGCTCGATGGCCAAGCTCTACTGTTCCGAGATGGCCAACCGGGTCGCCGACCGCTCGGTGCAGATCTTCGGCGGCCGGGGCTACATGCGCGAGAACGTGGCCGAACGCTTCTACCGCGAGGTCCGCGTGGATCGCATCTGGGAAGGGACGAGCGAGATCCAGCGCCTGATCGTCGCCGCGAGCCTGGCCAAGCGCGGCCAGGACGCGCTGATCGGGTAGCGCGCTAGTGTCGTGGTTCCGAAGTTTGCTCGATCACCGACATCGGCCTCCATGCAAACTTCGGAACCACGACACAAGCAGGGTGCTGAAAAACCCCGAGGCTGTCATTGCGAGGAGCGCGACCTTCCTTCGCCCGCCGAAGCGGGCTTCGCGAAGGCGGGAGCGCGACGCGGCAATCCAGAAGCGCGCGGAGTTCCGCAATTGCCCTGGATCGCCACGCCGCCTACGGCGGCTCGCGATGACGATGATGGGGGTTTTTCCGCAGCCTGCTAGGAATCATGACGTTGCCGGTGTTTCCCCCCTCACCGTCCCGCGCTGACGCGCGGGCCCCGCCCTTTCCCACCGGGAGAGGGTCGGGGTGAGGGGCAGCGCGCCGGATATCGGGCACTGGCGAACTTCGCAATCGGGACACAGGACGGGGAGACGAGGCATGATCACCGCCGACCTCAGGGGCAAGAAGGCGCTGGTGACCGGCGCCGCGTCGGGCATCGGGCTCGGCACCGCCAGGCTGTTCGCCAAGCTCGGCGCGCGGGTGGCCGTCAACGACCTGGCCGGCAACCCACGCCTCGACGAGGCGGTGGCACGTCTGCGCGCCGACGGCTGCGACGTGCTCGCCGCCCCCGGCAACGTCGGCGAGGCCGACGCGGGAGCCATGGTGCGCGGCGCGGCCGAGGCCATGGGCGGGCTCGATTACCTGGTCAACAACGCGGCCACGCCGGGCACGCCCCAGCCGATCCCGGCCGCCGACCTCGATGCCCAGACCGAGGCGTTCTGGCAGCGGCTCGTTTCGGTCAACCTGATCGGGCCGTTCCGCTGCGTCCACGCCGCTCGGCCATATCTCAAGGCGGCGCGGGGCGCGGTGGTCAACACGGCGTCGATCTCGGGGTTCGGCGGCGGGGGCTCATCCAGCGTCTACTGCGCGACCAAGGCGGGACTGATCAACCTGACCAAGGAATGGGCGCGGGCGCTGGGCCCCGAGGTGCGGGTCAACGCGATCGCCCCGGGCATGGTCGAGTCCGACTGGGAGTGCCGGTTCCCCGAGGCCGACATCCAGGCCGGCGTGGCGCGCGCGCCGCTGCACCGGGTCGGCACCGCGGACGATTACGCCGAAGCGATCCTCTACCTGTGCGCCGGCGCGTCCTACGTCACCGGCCACACCCTCGTCGTCGACGGCGGCCTCACGGCGTAGGGCTTCGCTAGGCCAGGCGCGAAAACGCCGGAGGCGCCGGACCGGTCGAACCGGTCTGGCGCCTCCTTGCGCGACGTCGGGAGGCTTAGCCGCCGCGCGCTACATCGATAAGGACCTGGCTATTTGTCGAGCGCCACGTCGGTCTCGCCTTCGTCGCCGTCGTCCTCGGCGTCATCCGCGGCCTGGTCGGCTGCATCCTCGGCCTCGTCGGCTGCGTCCTCGGCGTCATCCGCGGCCTGGTCGGCTGCATCCTCGGCGTCGTCGTCCGCATCGTCGCCGTCGTCCTCGGCCTCGTCCTCGTCGGCGTCATCGTCCGCATCGTCGCCGTCGTCCTCGGCCTCATCCTCGTCGGCGTCGTCGTCCGCATCGTCGCCATCGTCGTCGCCGGCATCGTCCCCGGCATCGTCGCCGCCGGCATCGTCGCCGTCGTCATCGGAGTCGTGACCGGAGCTGGCGCTGCCTTGGCCGCTGTCGCCGCCGTCGGACTCGCCGCCGTCGGACTCGCCGCCGTCGTCGCCATCGGAATCGCCGCCATCGTCGCCGCCATCGTCGCCACCGTCGTCGCCACCGTCGTCACCACCGTCATCACCGCCGTCATCACCGCCGTCATCACCGCCGTCATCACCGCCGTCGTCGCCGCCATCACCTCCGTTGCCGCCGTCGCCGCCATCGCCACCGTCACCGCCGCCATCGCTTTCGGCGTAGGCGGCCTTGACCACGATCTTGGCGGACGAAAGGTCGACGTCGAGGGGGACCGAGCCGATCCCGAGCGCGAGCGCCATGGCGGCGCTGGAAAGGAGCAGGCGTTTGGTCAGAGGGGAGGTCATCGAGGTATCCTTTTGTTGCACATTCGTCCCGGGGTGGCGTGGCTCGCCATACCCGTTCCCCATCACAACGAGCAGCGGCGCCGGTTATTCCGGCACCGCGCCTATTTTACCCGGAAACGGTTATTCGTCGGGATCGTCATCGGGTTCGGGCTCCCCATTGGCGATGGCGGCCACGTCTTCTTCGAGATCGTGGACGGTCTCGCCCTCCTCCTCGTCCCCGTCCTCGACATCATCCTCGCCTTCGTCGTCGTCGCTCACCACCTCGTCATCGATGCCGAGCATCTCGTTCAGGGCATGGACGACCTCATCGGTGATCGTCTTGTTGGCTGCCTCCGACAAACTCGCAGCGGCCTCCTCCTCATCGTCGGAAAGAATCGCTTCCTGGTAGCTCTGGATTTCCCCGACGGTCGAGTTGTGCGCCGCGTTCGGATTGGCGTTGGCGACCGCGTGGGCGGCGTTCAGGCTGCCGAGATCGCTGGCGTGGGCGCCGTCGTCCTCGCCGTCTTCGACGTCGCTGTGGCTGGAAGCGGAGTTGGCGCCGCCTTGGCCGCTGTTGCCGTTGCCGTTGCCGTTGTTGCCGCCACCACCGTTACTGTTGCCGCCGCCACCGTTACCATTGCCGCCGCCGCCGTTGCCGTTACCGTTACCGGCCTGGGCGGACTTGACGACGAGGTCGCCGGACGAAAGGTCGATGTCGAGGGGAACCGCGCCGAACCCGAGCGCCAGCGCCACGGCGGCGCTGGAAAAAAGCAGGCGCTTGACCAGGGTGGAGGTCATTGGATTGCCTCGCGCATAACTCCAGGGCGGCGTGATTCGCGATGCCCCTCGCAACTAAGAACGAGTGGCGGCACCGGTTATTCCAACGCCGGGCCCGCGGGCCTTCAGGGGTAAGCTAAGGCCCGGACGTTCAATATATCACGGAACCGGTCGCCGCAGGGTTTGGGCGCAAGGCCGGGCCCTGAACAGTCCGTGAACGGAAGGCTGGTGGAGCCGATCGGAATCGAACCGACGACCTCTTGAATGCCATTCAAGCGCTCTCCCAACTGAGCTACGGCCCCGTCCAGCATGCCGGTGTGACGGACGTCACTCCGGCGCACGATTCTGGCGCTACGTTCTAGGGATGCCCGGGCCCGGTGACAAGGGAAGGGGCCGGGCGAGCCCCGGGACAGAGTGCCCGAGGGGGCCCGAGGGGCCGGTTATGCCCCGATGAGGATATCGGCGTTTGTGAGCGTGCCCGTATCCAGCGTCGCCACCACCACATAGCCGGCGACCGCCGTGTCTGCGTCGTAGTAGAGGACGCCGTTGCTCCCGTTGTCCTCGAAGATGAAGATGTCGGTCGCGGCGGCGGCGCCCGAGGTACCGGTGCGCGTGTCGTTGGCGCCGGTGCCGTTGATCACGGCCATCGCGAAGACCTCCCGCAGCCGGCGGGCGCCCGAGGGCCCGGGTCCCTACCGTCCGGCAGCCACGAGTCCCCGCGCGGCGGCCAAATGCCAGAGTTTCTTAATTATCCGCATACTAACAGAAAATCGGAGTGATTTCCAGCGGAGACGGGAGCCGCCCCGACCCGGGGGCGTTCGTCGGAACCGCCGATGCGGCTACGGTTCCTCGGTCTTTTCTTTTTCGGCGACCGCGTACTCCTCGTCGCCGCCGAGATCGGAGGCGTCCTCGAGGACTTCCTCGGTCTTCTGCGGCGACTCGGCCTCGATCACGTCCTCGTCGGGCGGCGGCTTCGGCGCGACTACGGCTTCCTTGCGCTTCTTGGCCTGGCTGTCGGGGGGCCGCGGCCGGCGCCGGGGTTCGACGTCGATTTGATAGACGGCGGCGCACTTCGGGCACACGATCGGGGCGCGTCCGAAGTCGTAGAACTTGGCGCCACAGCCCTGGCAGCGCCGCTTCGTGCCCCATTCCGCCTTGGCCAAGGTTGCGTGCTCCCATCTGTGCGCTTGCCGCGCGAGCCGCGCCCAAATGGCACGATCGTCCGTGCCTGTCAAAAGGATTTCGCCGACCTACCTGGGGCTTCCGCGCCATGCTAGAAGGCCGCCTGTGAACGCACCACGGAACGAAACCGGCACGGGCGATGACATGCCCCGGCCCCTGACCGCGCGGCCCGCCCGGCGGCTCGCGGGGCGGATCACCGTGCCCGGCGACAAGTCCATGTCGCACCGCGCGCTCATGCTCGGCGCGCTGGCGGTGGGCGAGACGCGCATCACCGGCCTGCTCGAGGGCGACGACGTGCTGGCCACCGCGCGCGCGCTGGGGCAACTGGGCGCCGGCATCGATCGCACGGGCGAGCGCGCCTGGCGCGTCCACGGGCGCGGCGTCGGCGGGCTGGCCGAGGCCGGCGACGTGCTCGACCTGGGCAACGCCGGCACCGGCGTCCGGCTGCTGATGGGCATCGCCGCCCAGCACCCGTTCGCCACGTTCCTGACCGGGGACGCGTCGCTGCGCCGCCGGCCCATGGGCCGGATCGCCGAGCCGTTGCGCGCCATGGGCGCGCGCATCCTGGCCAGCGACGGCGATCGTTTGCCGCTCGCCGTGGTCGGCGCCATGACGCCACTGCCGATCGAGTACCGGCTGCCGGTGCCCTCGGCCCAGGTCAAGTCGGCGGTGCTGCTGGCCGGGCTGGCGGCGCCGGGAACGACGATCGTCATCGAGCCCGAGCCGACCCGCGACCACACCGAACGGATGCTCCGGCATTTCGGCGCGTCCGTGACCGTCGAGGACAGCGGGGACGGGCGCCGGGTGACGCTTGTGGGCCAGCCCGAGCTTTCGCCGGCGACGCTGACGGTGCCCGGCGACGTTTCCTCGGCGGCGTTCCCGCTTATCGCCGCGCTGATCGTGCCGGGCTCGGAGGTGACGATCGAAGGCGTCGGCATCAACCCGCTGCGCGCCGGCCTGCTTGCGACGCTGGCCGAGATGGGCGCCGAGCTGCGCATCCAGAACGAGCGTGACCAGGGGGGCGAGCCGGTGGCCGACCTGGTGGCGCGGTCATGCGAGCTAAGGGGCGTCGATGTGCCGGCATCCCGGGCGCCGAGCATGATCGACGAGTTCCCCATCCTGGCGGTGGCGGCGGCGTGCGCCCGGGGCGTGACCACCATGCGCGGCCTGGGCGAACTGCGCGTCAAGGAGAGCGACCGGCTGGCCGCGATCCACGCCGGGCTTCTAGCGTGCGGGGTCGCGGCCGAGATCGGCGCCGACGGCCTGACGATCGAGGGGATCGCCGGTCCACCGCCGGGCGGCGGGCGGGTGACGACCCACTTCGACCACCGCATCGCCATGGCGTTCCTGGTGCTGGGGCTCGCGGCCCGCGCGCCCGTCGCGATCGACGACGGCCGGGCGATCGCCACCAGCTTCCCGGACTTCGTGGCGCTGATGTCCCGGCTCGGCGCCGAGCTTGGCTGAGCACCTGGTCATCGCCATCGACGGCCCGGCGGCCGCGGGCAAGGGCACGCTGGCGCGCAGGCTGGCCCAGGCGCTCGGGCTCAACCATCTGGACAGCGGCCGGCTCTATCGCGCCGCGGCGCGGCACCTGATGGACGCCGGCGGCACGCCAGAAGACGCGGCCGCGGCCACGGCGGCGGCGCGGAACGTGACGCTCGACGAGCTCGACGACGCCCGGCTCAACGAGCCCGAGATCGCGGCCTGGGCCTCGCGGGTGTCGGCGATCCCGGCGGTGCGCGGGGCGGTGCTGGCGTTGCAGCGGGCGTTCGCCGCGCGTGCGCCCGGCGCGGTGATCGACGGCCGCGACATCGGCACCGTGGTGATGCCCGAGGCGGCGGTGAAGATCTATCTGGTGGCCGACCTCGACGAGCGCGCGAGACGCCGCCACGCCGAGCTTGGCGGGCGCGGCCCGAGCCTGGCCGAGGTCACGGCGGCGATCGAGGCGCGCGACCGGCGCGACGCCGGGCGCGACGTGGCGCCCATGCGCCCGGCACCGGACGCGGTGGTGCTGGATACCACCCGCCTCGATGCCGACGCCGCGTTCCAGGCCGCTCTGGCCATCGTCAGGGAGAAGGTGGGGCGGTAGGGGGAGCGAACGGTTGTGTCGGCGCCCGCCGCGCGGTCAGCGCCGGGCGAGCGAGCAGCTCCGCCCGGCCCAGGCGGGAATCTCCGGCACCCGCGAGGCCCAAGCCGCGATATGCGCAAGAGCCTGGGCCTCGTTGGTGTGCTCCTCGCCGGTTGCCGGGGCCGCCGGTTTCGGTTTCATCGCTTCCTCGCGTCAGCGTCGTCGCAGGCGGTCGTGAG
>CAZGYG010000032.1:0-1793 GCA_964530335.1 uncultured Rhodospirillaceae bacterium
GCTTCGGCGGGCGAAGGAAGGTCGTGGCCTCGCGATGACGATGCCGAGGGTTTCTCAACAGCCTGTTAGCTCACCGTGGCCGATGCCAAGCGCGAAGGTCTAGTCGTCGCGCGCAACCGCAAGGCGCGCCACGACTACTTCATCGAGGACACCTTCGAGGCCGGCATCGCGCTGACCGGCAGCGAGGTCAAATCGCTGCGCGGTGGCCGGGCCAGCATCGCCGACTCCCACGCCACCGAGCGCGGCGGCGAGCTGTGGTTGCTCAACGCGCACATCCCCGAATACGCGAGCGCCAGCCATTTCAGCCACGAGACCCGCCGGCCGCGCAAGCTGCTGCTGCACAAGCGCCAGATCAACCGGCTGATCGGCGCCGTGCAGCGCGAGGGCAAGACGCTGGTGCCGCTCGCGATCTACTTCAACGGGCGCGGCCGGGCCAAGGTCGAGCTCGCGCTCGCCCACGGCAAGAAGGCGCACGACAAGCGCGCCGCGATCCGCGATCGCGACTGGGCGCGCGAGAAGCAGCGCGTGATGCGCGCGCGCGGATGACGTCCGATCACGCCGCCTCCAACCACGGAGAGATTCGCGCCGCCGTCGCGCGGCTCTGCGCCCGGTTTCCCGGCGCCTACTGGCGCGAGCTCGACGGCCGTCGCGCCTATCCCGAGGACTTCGTGCGGGCGCTCACCGAGGCCGGGTTCCTCGGCGTGCTCATCCCCGAGGCTTACGGCGGCGGCGGGCTCGGGCTTTCGGCGGCGGCCGCGATCCTCGAGGAGATCCACGGATCGGGCGGCAACGGCGCCGCCTGCCACGCCCAACTCTACACCATGGGCACGTTGCTCCGGCACGGTTCCGAGGACCAGAAGCGGCGCTGGCTGCCGGGCATTGCCTCGGGCGCGCTCAGCCTTCAGGCCTTCGCCGTGACCGAGCCCGACGCGGGCTCCGACACGACCAGCATCACCACTCGGGCCGAGAGGGACGGCGACGGCTGGGTGGTGACCGGGCGCAAGGTGTTCATCAGCCGCGCCGAGCACTCGGACCTCATGCTTCTGCTCGCGCGCACCACGCCGGCTGCGGCCGTCCAACATCGCGGCGACGGGCTCTCGGTGTTCCTGGTCGATCTGCGCGGCGCGACGGGGCTTTCGATCCGGCCGATCCCGACCATGGTCAACCACGGCGCCTGCGAGCTCGTGTTCGACGGCTTGCGTCTTGGGGCCGATAGCCTGGTCGGCGAAGCGGGGAAGGGGTTCCGCTACATCCTCGACGGCATGAACGCCGAGCGCATCCTGATCGCGGCGGAATGTATCGGCGACGCCCGCTGGTTCATCGCCACGGCCACGGCCTACGCGAGCGGCCGCGTCGTGTTCGGCCGGCCGATCGGCCAGAACCAGGGGATTCAGTTCCCGCTCGCCCGGGCGTACGCCGAGACCCAGGCGGCGGCGCTCATGGTCGGGCGCGCGTGCGCGCTGTTCGAGGCGGGCGAGCCCTGCGGCGCCGAGGCCAACATGGCGAAGCTTCTGGCCAGCGAGGCCTCGTGGCACGCCGGGGAAGCATGTTTGCAGACCCACGGCGGCTACGGCTTCGCCACCGACTACGACGTCGAGCGCAAGTTCCGCGAGACCCGGCTCTACCAGGTGGCGCCGGTCTCGACCAACCTGATCCTGACCTACCTGGCCGAACACGTGCTCGGCCTGCCCAGGTCGTACTGACCGCCAGATTTCCACCCGTTCGGGCTGAGAAGCGGTCCGAGCGAACGCGAGGATCGCGTCTCGAAGCCCGGATGGCGCGCGTGGGCCGTG
>CAZGYG010000032.1:1893-5345 GCA_964530335.1 uncultured Rhodospirillaceae bacterium
TCCAGCCGCATGGGCGTCGAGGCGCCGGCGTTGATCCGCTCGGACGAGCACGCCGTGACGATGACGATGCAGTCCATCTCGGCGCGCAGCTCGACGAAGTCCCCCGGGGCCGACATGGTGACCCCGTAGATGAAGCCGCCGTCGGGCCGGGCCGGCGTGTTCTGGAAGATGTTCACCGGGTCGGGGATGTTGACGTGGCGGATGCCGGCGCGCGCCGTGGCGGCGAAGTAGTTGTCGCGGCAGTTGGGGTGATTCCTGAGACCCCGCTTGCGGTAGAGCGCGTCGCAACACGACGCGAACAGCATGTCGTGGAAGCCGGGCGAGGTGTCCTTGACGAAGGTCAGGATCGGCCGGTCGCGCGTGGTGTAGAAAGCCTCGCCGAGCCTTGGGAATACGCGGCCCGACAACATGCGCGTGGTCGCGGCCGAGAGGTATTCGTCGTGGTCTTTGGCGCTCACCGCCCACAGGTCGCCGACCTGGTTGCCCTTCACGTCCGTGAGCCGGACGATGTCGCCCTTGCGCGCGGCGATGAAGCCGTTGCCGTAGCCGGCGATCTCGACGCTGTTGCCGCCCTTCGCCACGGTTCCCTCCGCGATGTCCCGGCGCCACCATGTGCCCAATCCGTGCCCCGGGCAACGTGCCCCGCGCGTGGCGCGGCGCGCCTCGGTGCGCGGTTCCCTCGGGCCGCGAAGCGCCCTAACCTCGGGCCATGACGCAAGCGACCGACGATGCCGCGCTCATTGGGCGCGAACGCTTCGACGAGGACGTGATCGCGCCCGGTTCCATGGTCCGGCTCGCGGCCACGCTCGACCGCGACGATCCGCCGCCGGGCCAGGGGGATTCTCTGCCGCCGGGCTGGCACTGGCTCTATTTCCTCGCCGCGCCGCGCGGCTCGGCTCTGTCCCCCGATGGCCGCGGCGCGGCCGAGGATCTGGTGCCGGCGTTCCCCGGGCTTTCCCGCATGTGGGCCGGCGGGTTGCTGACCTTCCATCGCCCGTTGCGCGTCGGCGAAACGGCGCACCGGCGCTCGCGCCTGGCCGCGATCGAGCGCAAGGAAAGCCGGGCCGGGCCGCTCGTGTTCGTCACCGTCGAGCATCGCATCGCCGGCGAAACGGGCGAGGCGGTGGTCGAATCCCAGCGCCTCGTGTTCCGCGAGCCCAAGCCTTACGCCGGCACCGAAGGGACGAAGGAGTCGGCGACGCCCGCGTGGCGGGACTCGTTCACGCCCGACGCGGTCATGCTGTTCCGCTTCTCGGCGCTCACCTTCAACGGCCACCGGATTCACTACGACCGCGCCTGGGCCACGGACCAGGAAGGCTACCCTGGCCTGGTGGTCCATGGCCCGCTGACCGCGCTCTTGTTGCTCGATCTGGTGCGCCGCCACGAGCCCGAGCGCGCGCTGGCCTCGTTCAGCTACCGGGCGAGTCGCCCACTGTTCGTCGACCGCCCGCTCGCCCTCAACGGGCTGCCCGGGCTGGACGGCGCAGCCGTGCACCTGTGGGCCGAGGACGACGCCGGGGTCACCGCCATGGCGGCGGACGTGACCTTCGCCTGAAGAATTGGGCGCCTGATGCCGGCCATGACGATCGCCCAGCTCGAAACCACCGAGACCGTCCGGCCCGAATGGATCGACGTCTTCGGGCACATGAACATGGCCTACTACATGTTGGCCTTCGACAACGCCACCTACGCCTTCTGGGGCCACGTCACCCGCGGCCGGCCCCAGTCCGAGCGCGACGATCTGGCCTACGTGGTGGTCGAGGCCCACATCAACTACCTGGGCGAGGTCTCGGTGAACCAGGGGCTCCGCATCACGACCCGGGTGCTCGATGTGGATGAGAAGCGATTTCGCCTGTTCCACGAAATGCACCAGGCCGAGGTTGGTTACCTGGCGGCGACCAATGAGGTGCTCGGGCTGGGCTTTAACCTGAAAACCCGCCGCGCCGGGCCGTTCAGCGCCCCGGTCAAGGCCGAGATCGAGGCCCTTTTGGCCGCCCAGGCCGGCCTGACGTGGCCGGAACGGGCCGGGCGGTCCATCGCCATCCCGCGCCGCGCCTGAGGGTACGGAATAGTTAGCGGCCTGGAATAGAATGGGCCATTGGGCGTTAGGTTAGGGAATGCGCCGTCGGGCCTTGGGGATGGATAAGTCGACGCACGACGCCTTGATCGCCTTGCTGCCAAGGCTGCGGCGCTTCGCCTGCGGGCTTTCGGGCTCGGTGGACGATGGCGACGACCTGGTGCAGTCCGCGTGCGAGCGGGCGTTGTCCCACATGAACCAATTCGCGCCGGGAACCCGGTTGGACAGTTGGATGTTTCGGATCGTGCAGAACGTATGGATCGATCGCCGGCGCGGCGCCAAGCGGCGCGGCACCGTCGTACCCGTCGAGATGATCGACAACCTGCCTGGCGCGGACGGTGTGCGCGAGGTCGAGGCCAGGATCGAGCTCGCCGAGGTGCGCCGGGCGGTGGGCGATCTGCCGGACGAGCAGCGCGAGGTGCTGATGCTGGTGACGGTCGATGGCATGTCGTACCGCGAGGCGGCGACCACCCTCGATATCCCGATCGGCACGGTGATGAGCCGGCTGGCCCGCGCGCGCCTTGCGCTGGGCCATGCCGTCGGTGTGGCGGGCGCGGCGTAATGGCGCGCGGCGAAGGAGAAAACACATGATCGAATCGTTGGACGACGGAATTCTGGTGGCGTACGTGGACGGCGAGCTCGATCCGGCGCGGCGCCGGGTGGTCGAGGCCCGGCTGCGCGACGACCCCCAAGTCCAGGCCAAGGTGGCCGCCATGACGCAGAGCGCCGGCATGGTGCGCGGCGCCTACGACGAGGTGTTCCAGCGGCCCTTGCCGCAAGCCCTCGAACGCTTGATCGAACGGGCGCGCCCGGCAACGCCCGCGCGCAGGTCGTGGCGCGGTTTCGCCCTGCTCGGAACCCCGGCTGGCGTCGCGCTCGCGGCGGCGGCGGCGCTGGTGCTCGGGCTGTTCGTCGGGCGCATCGACGGCCCGGAAACCGTCTACCTGCCCGCTTCGTCCGAATCGCCGGGCGCACTGACCGAAGCCCAGGTCGCGGCGCTGGAAAACGGCGCCGACGGCGTCGCGGTTTCCTATGCCCGCCCCGACCTCGGCATCGAGGGCACGTTCACGCCCTTGCCGCAAGTCGCGGGGCCCGATGGGCTCGCCTGCCGCGGCTTCCGCGACGAGGCGCGTCATCCTTCGCTCACGGTCACGACCATCGGCATCGCCTGCCGTGGCCCGGCCGGGTGGGCCGCGCTCGCGGTGCCTGCCATTGCCCGTGACTGATCCTCGCCCGCCCGTTCGCGCCATGAGACCGCTCACGTTCGCCGCGGCCTTGCTTGTCGCCGTCAGCGTCGGCGTGCTTGCCGCCTGGATCCCGTCGCTCGCGCTGGCCGACAGCGGCAGCGGCAGCGATGGCGGTGGCGGCGACGACG
>CAZGYG010000032.1:5445-7984 GCA_964530335.1 uncultured Rhodospirillaceae bacterium
CGGTGGCGACGACGGTGGCGACGACGGTGGCTCTGGTGGCAGTGGGTCCGGCGGCGACGATGACAGCGGCGACGACAGCGGCTCCGGCAGCGACGATGACTCGGGCGACGATTCGGTTGCCGACTCCGACGATGACGATGACGATGACGACGTCTCGACCGGCGCCGCGGCGCTGGGGTCGGCGGCTATCGGCGACAGTTCGGCACGGGCGGCGATCGACCGCTCGGGTGGCCGTGAGCGGCTCGCGCACGAGCTCGTCGTCGTCGATGCCCGCGAGGCCGTCGTGGCGCGCGCCCAGGCGCTTGGTCTGACGGTGCGCGAGCGCTCGAGGCTCGAAGGGCTCGACCTCACCGTCACCCGGTTCGCGCTGCCTCCCGAGCTCGACATCGCCGCGGCGGCCCGCGCGTTGCGCGCCGAGTTTCCGGGCCTGCTGGTCGACGAGAACACGGTGTACCGCACCCAGTCCACGCCGCTCGCGTTGCCGGCGGATCATCCCGCGCGGCTGCTCGGCTGGAGCGAATCGACGCCGGAGTGCGGCGCCGGGGTGGTCATCGGCCTGGTCGACACCGGGGTCGACGCCGCGGTCGTCGGCGGTGTCATCGAGCAGCGTTCATTCGTCGGCGACGCCGAACTGGCGCCACCCGGCCACGGCACCGGCACGGCGGCGCTGCTGGTCGGTGCCGCGCCGCTCGGCCTGCCCGGCCTGGTCCCCGGCGCCGGATTGCGCGTGGCGGCGGTGTTCCAGATGGCCGAGGACGGCGGCGCGTTCACGACCGCGAGCTCGCTCGCCGCGGCGCTCGATTGGCTGGTCGGCAGTGGGATTACCCTGGTCAACCTGTCGCTCGCCGGCGGCGACAACGCGCTTCTGCGCATCGCCGTGGAACGTGCCGTGGCGCGCCGCACCGTCCTGGTGGCCGCGGCCGGCAACGGCGGCGCTGACGCCGGTCCCGCGTTCCCGGCGGCCTATCCGGGCGTGCTGGCCGTGACCGCGGTGGATCGCTCCATGGTGCCGTTCGTCGCCGCGAACCGGGGCGACTACATCGATCTCGCGGCGCCCGGCGTCGACATCCCGACCGTCGAGGGCTCGACGATCGTGATGCGCTCGGGCACCTCGTACGCGGCGCCGTTCGTGACCGCGCTGCTGGCGACGATGGGCGCGGCGACGCCGGGGGCGACCGAAGCCGAAGCATGGCTCGAGTCCGGCGCGCGCGATCTCGGCGCCCCCGGGCGCGACGAGGTTTACGGCTGGGGCCTGGCGACGTTTGACGGCGGCTGCACCGGATCGAACTAAACTCGCGCGAGCGCGCATGGCCCGCCCGCGCCCGGGGCGCTATGCTAGGGCGTCCGGTTCCGGGATCGAACCGCTCCCGTTCGGAGGCGTCCTTGTCGCTGCTGCAGTGGCTCGAGCTCCTGAGCTACCTGGTCACCGTGGTCGGCCTGCCGCTCGCCATCTTCGTTTTCGCCTACGAGCACCATCGCCAGCGGGAGAACGAAGATGAGGCGCTGTTCCAGAGCCTCGCCGACCAGTACGACGGGTTCCTTCGCCTGATCCTGGAACACGCCGACCTGGGGCTGTCCGGCCGCTACACGCCGAACACGAACCTCACGATCGAGCAGCGCGAACGCAAGCAGTTGATCTTCGAGATCCTGGTCGCCCTGTTCGAGCGCGCCTACATCATGCTGTTCGATCCGCGCATGAGCCGGCATGAACGCCGGTTGTGGGCGTCGTGGGAGGATTACATGCGCACCTGGTGCCGGCGCGAGGACTTCCGCGAGGCCCTGCCGTTCATCCTCGAGGGCGAGGACGACGATTACGCGCGCTACATGGCGACGATCGGCCGCGAGGAAGGATCCCGGCTGGGCGTGACGCCGCAGGCGTGATTCCGCCGGTTCGCCGGCCGCATAACCCAGTATGCGCTGACGCGCCGATTCGCGATTGTGGCCTCGCCCGAACGCGGCGATAATCGGACTTTCGCCTTGGCGGGTGGCGCAACCGACGGGACCGTGCCGCCGGAGGGCCGATGTACCAGACCGGCACAAACCATATCGATACCCTTCTGTTCAGCTTCCAGCCGCACTGGAGCGGCAACGGTTCGTTCGATTCGCCGGAATCCGTGTCGTTCAGCTTCGTTCCCACCATTTCCGCGTACAACAACACCCCCGGCGACATCGAGATCGTCGCCGGCTGACTAGAGAGAGCTCTCTTGGCTACACCGACGTCCAACGGGGTCGTGTCATCCGTACCCGCAAGCGGGGTCAATAACATTGACGCGATGCTCTTTGGGTCCAAGTGGGGCGGATCACGCGGAACCGCCGCGACGGTCACGTTCAGTTTCGCCGGTGACAATTCGTTTTACTCCACCGATCCGTTTACGGGATACGGTCCAATCACCGGCGACGGTGAGCCGTGGAATGGTTGGGGTGTCTTGACGGCAGCCCAGGAGGCCGCGGTCCAGAAGGCCTTGAATGCATGGAGCGCGGTGGCCCGTATCAATTTTGTCGAGGTCACCGATTCCTTCACCGTCGCGGGTGACATCCG
>CAZGYG010000032.1:8084-29351 GCA_964530335.1 uncultured Rhodospirillaceae bacterium
GCGCCGGCTCGGATGAGGTCATCAGCACCGTCACCTTCACCTTGGCCGACAATGTCGAGGACCTGACGCTCACCGGCACCGGGAACATCTCGGCCACCGGCAACGCGCTCGCCAACGTGTTGACCGGCAACAGCGGCGCCAACACCCTTGTCGGCGCGGGCGGCGATGATTCGCTGAGCGGCGGCGCGGGCATCGACCGGCTGGTCGGCCGCAGCGGCGACGATCGCTTGATCGGCGGAACGGGGGCCGACACCATGTTGGGCGGCACGGGCAGCGACCAATTCGTCGTCGACAGCGCGAGCGACGTCCTCGTCGAAGCCGTCGGCGAGGGCACCGACGCGGTGACGTCGGCCGTGTCGTTCGTGCTGCCCGACAACGTCGAACGGATCACGCTCACCGGCACCGGGAACATCTCGGCCACCGGCAACGCGCTCGCCAACGTGTTGACCGGCAACAGCGGCGCCAACACCCTTGTCGGCGCGGGCGGCGATGATTCGCTGAGCGGCGGCGCGGGCATCGACCGGCTGGTCGGCCGCAGCGGCGACGATCGCTTGATCGGCGGAACGGGGGCCGACACCATGTTGGGCGGCACGGGCAGCGACCAATTCGTCGTCGACAGCGCGAGCGACGTCCTCGTCGAAGCCGTCGGCGAGGGCACCGACGCGGTGACGTCGGCCGTGTCGTTCGTGCTGCCCGGCAACGTCGAACGGATCACGCTCGGCGGCACAGGGAACATCTCGGCCACCGGCAACGCGCTCGCCAACAAACTGACCGGCAACAGCGGTGCCAACGTGCTCGAAGGCGGGGCCGGCGTGGACACGATCTTCGGCAACGGCGGCCTCGACACGATCGTCGGCGACACCGGCAGCGATACCCTCCAGGGCGACGGCGGCGCGGACACGTTCCTTTACCGATCGCTCAGCCACGGCGCCGCCGTCGGCACCGATACGACGCGCGGCGCGACCGTTGGCGACACCATCGCCGACTTCGCAGTGGGCACCGATGGCTTCGACTTCCTCGCCTCGGCGTTCGACCCGGCCGGCGCGATCGGGCTCGGCACCTTGACTCTCGACGACGACTTCTCGGTCATCGTCGACCAGTACGACGGCGCCAACGCGGGCACCAACGCCAACCATACGGCGGGCGAAGCGACGTTCGTGTTCTCGACCGCGGACGACACGCTCTACTACGACCCGGACGGGACGACCACCGCGGGCTACGTGGTCGTGGCCACGCTCGGCAACGGCGCCACTCTAACCGCCGCCGACATCGAGCTCGTCGCCGGCTGACCCGTCGGCCAGGATCGTGCTATGGCTCCCCCATGGAACATGGGGGCGGGCAATGGACCTAGGTCTGAAGGGTCGCAAGGCGTGCATCACGGGGGCGACGCGGGGCATCGGGCGCGCCATCGCCGAACGGCTGGCGGCGGAAGGCTGCGACGTGGCGATCTGCGCGCGCAAGGCACCCGAGGTCGAGGCCGCGGCCAAGGCGCTGGGCTCGCGGGGGGTCAAGGCGTGGGGCCGGGCGCTCGACGTGGCCGACGCGGCGGCGCTGCGTTCCTGGGTGGTCGACGCGGCCGGCGCGCTCGGCGGGCTCGACATCCTGGTCGCCAACGCGAGCGCGCTCGTCACCGGCGGCACGGCCGAGGCCTACCGCGCCGCGTTCGAGACCGACCTGATGCACACGCTGAACGCGGCCGAGGCGGCGCGGCCGTTCCTCGAAGCATCCAAGGGCGCCATCGTCGCCATCGCCTCGATCTCCGGGGTCGAGGACTACGGCTGGGAGGAATCGGCCTACGGCACCATGAAGGCGGCCATGCTCTACGCCCTGAAATCGCTGGCCGACCATCTGGCGCCCAAGGGTATCAGGGTCAACGCGGTCAGCCCCGGCTCGATCTACTTCAAGGATGGGGTGTGGGCGCGCATCGAGCGGGACGACCCGACGGCGTTCAAGGCGGCGCTCGCCGCCAACCCGATGGGGCGCATGGGCCGGCCCGAGGAAATCGCCGACGTGGTCGCCTTCGTGGCGAGCCCGCGCGCGAGCTTCATGGCCGGCGCCAACATCGTTGTCGACGGCGCGTCCACCCGGCGCATCCCGAACTGACGCTCGGGGATCGCTCTTGCCTGCCCTGGTGCCATCGGGCATGAACGGTGCGACCGGGCGACACACGGCCGACGCAGCCGCATGACCTATTCGCTCCTCGGCCTGATCAAGGGCGCGCTTTCGGGGCACCAGGCATGGCCGCGCGCCTGGCGCGACCCCGAGCCCAAGCCGGCCTACGACGTCGTCATCATCGGCGGCGGCGGGCATGGGCTGGCCACCGCGTACTACCTGGCCAAGGAGCACGGCGTCACCAATGTCGCGGTGCTCGAGAAGGGCTGGATCGGCGGCGGCAACACCGGGCGCAACACGACGATCGTGCGCTCCAACTACCTGTGGGACGAGAGCGCGCACCTCTACGAAAAATCGCTCAAGTTGTGGGAGGGCCTGAGCCGCGAGCTGAACTTCAACACCATGTTCAGCCAGCGCGGCGTGCTGAACCTGGCGCACAACCTGCACGACCTGCGCGAGCTCAACCGGCGGGTCTCGGCGAACCGGCTCAACGGCATCGATTCCGAGTTCCTGACCACCGAGCAGGTCAAGGCGTTCTGCCCGGTGATCAACACCGCGCCAACGATTCGCTATCCGGTGCTCGGCGCCTCGCTCCAGCGCCGGGGCGGCACGGCGCGCCACGATGCCATCGCCTGGGGCTTCGCCCGCGCCGCCGACCGGCAGGGCGTCGACATCCTCCAGAACTGCGAGGTCACGGGCATCCTGCGCGACGGCGGGCGCGTCACCGGCGTGACCACGACGCGGGGCACGATCAAGGCCACGAAGGTCGCCGCCGTCGCCGCCGGCCATTCCAGCGTCGTCGCGGCGATGGCCGGGTTGCGCCTGCCGATCGAGAGCCACCCGCTGCAGGCCCTGGTGTCGGAACCGATCAAGCCGATCCTCGACACCGTGATCATGTCGGGCGCGGTGCACGTCTACGTCAGCCAGTCGGACAAGGGCGAGCTGGTGATCGGCGCCGGCATCGACGCCTACAACTCGTATGCCCAGCGCGGCACGCTCCAGGTCATCGAGGACCAGGTGGCCGCGCTGATCGAGCTGTTCCCCATCTTCAGCCGGCTCCGGCTCATGCGCCAATGGGCCGGCATCGTCGATGTCTGCCCGGACGCCAGCCCGATCGTCGGGTTGACGCCGCTGGACGGCTTTTTCATCAACTGCGGCTGGGGCACCGGCGGGTTCAAGGCGACGCCCGGATCGGGCTGGGTGTTCGCCCATACGATCGCCCAGAACCGGCCGCACGCGCTCAACGCGGCGTTCACGCTCGAGCGCTTCTCCTCCGGCGCGCTGGTCGACGAGCACGGCGCCGCCGCCGTGGCGCACTGAGGCGGCCATGCACCTGATCGCCTGTCCGTGGTGCGGTCCGCGCGACGAGACCGAGTTCAGCTACGGCGGCGAGGCGCACATCGTCCGCCCCGAGGCGCCCGACGCTCTCGACGACGCCCAGTTCGCTCAATACCTGTTCATGCGCGCCAACCCCAAGGGCGTGCACGCCGAACGCTGGTCGCACGCTGCGGGCTGCCGACGCTGGTTCAACGTCTTGCGCTCGACGGTCAGTCACGAGATCACGGCGGTCTACCCGATCGCGTCGCCCAGGCCGGACCGGGTTCGATGAACGGCCAGCAGTATCGCAACGCGACGGGCGGGCGGATCGACCGCGAGCGCACCCTCGGCTTCACGTTCAACGGGCGGCACTACGAAGGCCATCCGGGCGACACCCTCGCCTCGGCGCTGATCGCCAACGGAGTCCGCGTGGTCGGGCGCGGGTTCAAGTACCACCGGCCGCGCGGCATCTTCGCCGCCGGCTCCGAGGAGCCCAACGCCATCGTCCAGCTCGGCCGCGACGCAGCCACCGAGCCCAATATCCGCGCGACCCAGGCCGAGCTCCACGACGGGCTGGTCGCCGCCAGCGTCAACTGCTGGCCTTCGGTGCGCTTCGACGTGGGCGCGGTCAACGGTGTGTTCGCCCCCATCTTCCCGGCCGGGTTCTACTACAAGACCTTCATGTGGCCGCCCGGAGCGTGGCGGGTGTACGAGTGGTTCATCCGGCGCGCCGCCGGGCTGGGCCGCTCGCCGGTCCTGCCCGATCCCGACCGCTACGAGACGCGCCACGCCCACGCCGATGTCCTGGTGGCGGGCGGCGGTCCCGCGGGGCTCGCCGCGGCGCTCGCGGCGGCACGCGCCGGGGCGCGCGTCATCCTGGCCGACGAACAGGCGGAGTTCGGCGGCGGCCTGCTGGCCGGCGGACCCGAGATCGACGGCCGGCCGGCGCTGGATTGGGTGGCGGCCGTCACGTCCGAGCTCGCGTCGCTGCCCGAGGTGCGCCTGTTGCCGCGCGCGACCGTGTTCGGCTACTACGACCACAACTACCTGGGCGTGGTCGAGCGTGTCGCCGATCACCTGCCCGATGCGCGCGATGCCCCGCGCCAGCGCGTCTGGAAGGTCCGGGCGCGCCGGGTCGTGCTCGCCGCCGGCGCGATCGAGCGCCCGCTCGTGTTCGACGGCAACGACCGGCCCGGCGTCATGCTCGCCTCGGCCGCGCGCGCCTACGCCAACCGCTGGGCGGCGCGGGTCGGCGACCGCGCGGTCGTCGTGACCAACAACGACGGCGCATACCGAGCGGCCCTCGATCTTTCGGAAGCCGGCGTCAGCGTCGCGCTCCTCGCCGACCTTCGGGCGTCGCCGCCGGCCGCGCTGGTCGATCGCCTGGCCAAGTCGGGTATCGAGGTCGCGGCGGGGACGGCGGTGGTCGGCACCCACGGGGGCGCGCGCGTCGCCGCGGTCGACGTGGCCGGGCTTGCCGAGGATGGCGCCTCGATCGCAACGGCCCCGCGCCGTATCGAGTGCGACGTGGTCGCGGTATCGGGCGGCTGGAACCCGGCGGTTCACCTGTTCTCCCAGTCGGGCGGCCGGCTGGCTTGGAACGAGGCGATCGCCGCGTTCGTCCCCGACGTCGCGCGCCAGGCCCAAGCCTCGGTCGGCGCGGCCAACGGCACCTTCGCGCTGGGCGCCGCGCTCACCGAGGGCTTCGCGGCCGGCGCCGAGGCGGCCGAGGCGTGCGGTTTCGCCCGTGGCGCGACGCCGACCCCGGCCGTGACCGAGGAGCCCTCGTCGCCCTTGCGTTCCATCTGGCGGGTGCCGTCGGGCGGTCACGGCAAGGCATTCGTCGATCTGCAGAACGACGTGACCGCCGCCGACATCGGGCTGGCCGCGCGCGAGGGCTATCGCTCGGTCGAGCACCTCAAGCGCTACACCACCACCGGCATGGGGACCGACCAGGGCAAGACCTCGAACGTCAACGCTCTCGCGATCCTGGCCGAGGAAACCGCGAGTGCGATCCCGGCCGTCGGCACCACGACCTTCCGCCCGCCCTATACCCCGGTCACCTTCGGCGCGCTGGCCGGGCGCACGGTGGGCGGCTTGTTCGACCCGGTGCGCGTCACCGCGATGCACCCCTGGCACGTGGGCGTCGGGGCCGCGTTCGAGGACGTCGGCCAATGGAAACGCCCGTGGTACTACCCGCGCCCGGGCGAATCGATGCACCGGGCGGTGGCGCGCGAATGCCAGGCGGTGCGCGCGAGCCTCGGCATCATGGACGCCTCGACGCTCGGCAAGATCGACGTCAAGGGCCCCGACGCGGTACGCCTGCTCGATCTCGTCTACACCAATGCCTGGGGCGGACTCGAGGTCGGGCGCTGCCGCTACGGGCTCATGCTCAAGGAAGACGGCATGGTGTTCGACGACGGCGTCACCGCGCGGCTCGGGCCCGACCGCTTCCACATGACGACGACGACGGGCGGCGCGGCGCGCGTGCTGGCCTGGCTCGAGGAATGGCTGCAGACCGAACGGCCGAGCTGGCGGGTGTACCTGACCTCGGTGACGACCCAATGGGCGGTGGCCGCGCTCGCCGGACCGAACGCGCGTCGGCTGATGGCGGAGCTCACCGCCGACATCGACCTGGACAGTGCCGCGTTTCCGTTCATGTCGTGGCGCGACGGCACGGTTGCCGGCATCCCGGCGCGGGTGTTCCGCATCAGCTTCTCGGGCGAATCCGCGTTCGAGATCAACGTCGCCTCGAGCCGTGGCATGGCGCTGTGGCAGGCGCTGATGACCGCCGGCGCCAAGTACGACATCACGCCCTACGGCACCGAGGCCATGCACGTGCTGCGCGCCGAGAAGGGCTTCGTCATCGTCGGCCAGGAAACCGACGGCACGGTGACGCCCCACGACCTCGGCATGAGCTGGATCGTCGGCAAGAAGAAGCCGGACTTCATCGGCCGGCGCGGGCTCGCGCGCGCGGATTGCCAGCGCGCCGACCGCAAGCAGCTCGTCGGGCTCCTGCCCGAGGACCCGAACCAGGTGCTGACCGAGGGCGCGCAGATCGTGGCCGAGGCCGGGAAGGCCCCGCCGGTGCCCATGGAAGGCCACGTTACCTCGAGCTACTGGAGCCCGGCGCTCGGGCGCTCGTTCGCGCTCGCGCTCTTGAAGGGCGGGCGAAGCCGCCACGGCCAGTCGGTGCCGGTCCACGCCTACGGCAAGACGTCGTGGGCCCGCGTCACCGCGCCGATCTTCTACGACGTGGAGGGCGAGCGTCTCCGTGGCTGAGCTCGACCTGCGGCAGAGCCCGCTCGATCATCTCTCGCTCGACGCCCGCGCGGTGGCGGAGCCGGGCGAGGCCGGCGTCGTCGCCGGCGAGCGCCGGTTCGTGGCCAAGGTCAACCTGCGCGGCGATGGCACCGACGAGGCGTTCGTCAAGGGCGCCAAGGCGGCGCTCAAGTTCTTCCCGCCGACAACGCCCAACACGGTCGAGGGCAAGCGGGAACGTTACGCCCTCTGGCTCGGCCCCGACGAATGGCTGGTGATCGGCGCCCCGGGCACCGAGACGCGTCTCGCGGCCGACCTCGGCAAGGCGCTCGCGGGCGTCGTCGCGGCGGTCACCGACGTGTCCGACGGGCGCACGGTCATACGGTTGCACGGGCCGCGCGTGCGCGACCTCCTGGCCAAGGGCTGTGGGCTCGACCTGCACCCGCGCGCCTTCGGCCCCGGCCGCTGCGCCCAGACCCGGCTCGCCAAGGCCAACGTCATCCTGCACCAGCTCGACGACGCACCGACCTTCGATGTCTATGTCGAACGCTCGTTCGCCGATTACCTGTGGCACTGGATCGCCGATGCCGGCGGCGCCGATCTAGGCATTGTCGCCGAACCGGTCATGGCAATGCTGAAGACTCGCCAGCGGGCGCGCCCTTAGCAAGCTGCTGAAAAACCCCCGATGATGTCATTGCGAGGAGGCCGAAGGCCGACGCGGCAATCCAGGAGTTGCAGGACTCGTGCGGTTGCCCCTGGATCGCCACGGACGCTGCGCGTCCTCGCGATGACGGGTTGATGGGTTTTTTCCGCAGCCTGTTAGAGCAACATCCGATCGATTGGAACCATCCAGGGTCCAATCGATCGGATAAAGTTGCTCTAGATTCAACAATATAGAGCAGCCTTACCTGATCGATGGATCGCCGTTGGCGATTCCATCCGATCGGGTGCCGCTCTATGGCCCGAACCGGTCATGGCGATGCTGAAGTCACGCCGCCGTTCGCGCTCGAATCATGGTATAGTCAAGATCAAAGAATAACGGTCGCAGTTGGGACATGCGATGGCGGCCGGACGCGATCGGGCACCCTGGTCCGTCGCAGGCACAGGGGGACTCCACCATGGCGACCTTCACCGGCACCAGCGGCAACGATACGCTCACCGGCACCGCGGACGTCGACACGATGTCCGGGCTCGGCGGCAACGACACCCTGTCGGGTGGCGAAGGCAACGACACCCTGTTCGGCGGTGTTGGCTTCGACCGGCTCGACGGCGGTGGCGGCAACGACAGCCTGCTGGGCGAGGACGGCAACGATGTGCTGATCGGCGGCGCGGGCGATGACCGGCTCGACGGCGGTGGGGGCTTCGACACGGCGAGCTACGTGGGGACGAGCGCCGCCCTGACCGTGGATCTCAACGTGGCGATCGCGCAAAACACGGGCGCCGGCAACGACACGCTGGTTGGCATCGAGAACCTGACCGGCGGTTCGGGCGACGACCAGCTCATCGGCAACGGCGGCGCCAACAGGCTCGACGGCGGCGCGGGCGCCGATACGATGACGGGCGGCGCGGGCAGCGACGGCTTTGTGTTCGGCACCGCGGGCGACGACGCGAACGAGGCGGGCGGCGGCGGCACCGACACGATCCTGTCCCTTGTGGCGGTGGACCTGACGTCGGTTGCCTTGAGCGCCGACGAGATCGAGCGGGTCTTGCTGCTCGGCTCGGCCAACCTCAACGTCACCGGCAACGATCTGGCTAACGTCTTGACCGGCAACGCGGGCATAAACGCGCTGTCCGGCGGCCTCGGGAACGATACCCTGTTGGGCGGGGCTGGCAACGACAGCCTTGCCGGCGGTGGTGGCCGCGACGTCCTGGTCGGCAGCGCGGGCGATGACCGGCTCGAAGGCGGCGCGGGCATCGACACGATGACCGGCGGCCTGGGTGACGACACCTACGTCATCAACGCCACCAGCGAGCTCGCCTATCTGACCGAGAATATCAACGAAGGCACCGATACCATCCGCAGTTCCGCAAACGCCTTCCTCGGCGCGAACGTCGAGCACCTGGTCCTGACGGGCACCGCGAACATCAACGGCGTCGGCAACGGCGGCGCAAACAGCATCACCGGCAACCTAGGCAACAACATCCTGATCGGCGGCGCCGGCGTTGACAGCCTGATCGGCGGCGAAGGCAACGACAGCCTGGACGGTGGCACGGGCAACGACATCCTGGACGGCGGGTTGGGCAATGACACTTACGTGTTCGACGACCCGTTCGAAGTGCTGTTGGTCCGTGACGCCGGCGGCATCGACACGATCTTCAGCTCGGTGGAGGTGGACCTGTTTCTTGGCTTTGCCATTGTGCCGATCGAGAACCTGGTTCTGTTGGGCGAGGCCCCGATCAACGGCTCCGGCAACCGACTCAACAACACGATCACCGGCAACGAGTACGAAAACTCACTCCACGGCCTGGGGGGCAGCGATACGCTTGTCGGCAACGGTGGCGACGACCTGATCACGGGTGGCGGCGGGAACGACACCCTGGGGGGCGGCGAAGGCAACGACCTCCTGGTCGGCGACGCGGACGAGGACCGGCTCGACGGCGGCGCGGGCGATGACGTGCTCGACGGCGGCGACGGCTTCGACACCGCGGACTATTCGGGAACCGCCACCGATGTCTTCGCCAGTCTGGCCGACCATACGGCCAGGGTTAGCACCGACACCGACACGCTGCTCCGCATCGAGGCCCTGCTGGGCGGGTCGGGCGCGGACCAGCTCATCGGTTCCGCCGGCAACGACTTACTGTTCGGCAACGCGGGCAACGACATCGTCTTGGGTGGCGACGGCAACGATGTGCTCGGCGGCGACGCAGACGACGATACGATTTTCGGTAATGCGGGTAACGACAGCCTCGAAGGTGGATTTGGGCTCGACATCCTGAACGGTGGGCTGGGCAATGACGTCTACAGTTTGGACAATGCGGGCGACCAGGTGGTCGAGCTGTTGTTGGGCGGCACCGATACGATCTTTTCCTCGGTATCGATCGACTTGACTTCGATCGTCTTGGACGGTCAAGAGATCGAACGGGTCACTCTGCAAGGCTCGACCAACCTTGACGCCACCGGCAACGCGCTGGCCAACTTCCTGACCGGGAATGCGGGCATAAACACGCTTTCCGGGGGCGACGGGAGCGACAGGCTGGTCGGCGGCGACGGCGACGACGTGCTGATCGGCGGCGCCGGCAGCGACGCGCTCGTCGGCGACGCCGGCGCCGATACGATGACAGGCGGCGCCGGCATTGACACCTACGTGTTCGACAACGCGGGCGATGTCGCGATCGAGTTGGCGTCCGGCGGCACCGACACGATCCTTTCGTCGGTGTCGGTGGACTTGAGCACCGGGTCGATGGCCGACGACGAGATCGAGAACGTAACGTTGCGCCGCGGAGCCGGCCCGATCATCTGCACGGGCAACAACCAAGTCAACACGATCACCGGTAACGAGGCCAACAACGTTCTTTCCGGACAGGGGGGCAACGATACACTGCTCGGCAATGGCGGCTTCGACCTCCTGGTTGGCGGTGATGGCGACGACCTGGAATTCGGCGGCGACGGCAACGACGGGATCTTTGGCAACAACGGTGCCGACACCATCGACGGCGGGGTTGGCGACGATCAGATCAGAGGCAACGCAGGGCTCGACCGGCTGACCGGCGGCTTCGGGGCCGACGCGTTCATCTACATCGCGACCACGGACGGCTCGACGGTAGCGACCAACGGGGTCAGCGCGGCCACCGGCGACATCATCACCGACTTCGTCAGCGGCCAGGACTTCTTCCGCATTTCGGCTGGGGGGTTCGGGCTCAACGTGCTCGCCGACATCGTGGAGGGTGTCAACTTCGCCACCATCGACACTGCCTACGACGGCACCCTGACCGGCGGGGCCAGCAGCGAGTTCGACCTGGGCAACGAGGCGTTCGTGTTCTCGGCGACAACGAACACCCTCTACTTCGACGCCAATGGCGCCGCCGACGGCTACACGGTGATCGCGACGCTCGAGTCGGGCACGGTCGGGGAGACCGACTTCAGCTTGGTCGCCTGACGGCTTCGCGGCCGTGACGCCGGCCTACGGCCGCCGCGCCGCCCAGGGACGCGCGACGTGACGCGCCTCGCGCCGCAACCGCCGGGGTAGGTCCGATTCCGCCCAACATCCTGTCCCAAAACGAAACAAGGCCCCTTCGCGGGGATGAAGGGGCCTTGGGTCGGTCAACGGAACAACGGCTGATCTGCCGTCACGGCGAGGCTGAATAGACCAAATCCTTGTGGCGGAATTACGGCGCTTGTTGTGTCATGCCGGCCACAATTCCCTCGCTTCGATCGCCCCGTTTTGGCGGTCACAGCCCGATCGCCGCGGCGACCAGGCGGTGGAAGTGGTGGACGGCGTTCTCGCTCATTTCCGTGCCCTGGGCGTCGGCGATGAACCGCCCCTGGCCGTAGCCGCGCGATGCCAGCCCCCGGTGGACCGATTCGCACAACGCCGTGTCCTCCGGGCCTAGCACGTCGCGGCCGTAGGCCTGGCGCGCGGCGTCCTCGTCGGCATCGCGCTCGCCCGGCACCATGTAACGGTCGCCGGTGGTCCTGGTCAGATCCGGCGCACCCGGCATGAAGTTGAAGATGCCGACGCCCGGCGAACCGGGCAGCACGTTGAACGTGGTGGTCGGCCACAGCCACCAGAACAGCGCGCGCTGCTGCGGCGCATTGCGGCGCACGGCATACGCCGAGTTGTCGGCCCGGCCCATCTCGCCCTTCTGGCTCGACCAGATGTCCCCGGTCGCCGTGCGATAGCCCTTCATGTCGACCAGGTCGGCGAACGCCGGGTGGGCGTGGCCGCAGTGGTAACATTCGAGGTAATTGTCGACCGCGACCTTCCAGTTGCAGTGGATCTGCCCGCCGCGCTCGAACACCGGCTCGATGCGGTCGAACCCGACGATTTCGGCGCGCAGCTCGGCCGCCAGGTCGCCGGCCTGCTCGGCGAGCGGCCGGGCGTCGCGGTCGAGGTTGAAGAACACGAAATGATCGGCGAAGACCTCGACCCGCACCGGCTTGAGCGAGAATTCGGCACGGTCGAAGCCGGGCATCCTCTCGGCGCCGCGCGCCGTGCGCAGGCTGCCGTCCGGGTCGTAGGCCCAGGCGTGATAGGGGCAGGTGATGACCACCTTGACGTTGCCGCGTCCCTTCACGAGCTCGTGGCCACGGTGCTGGCAGACGTTGTAGAAGCCGCGCAAGTTTCCGTCGTGGCCGCGCACGACGAAGATCTCCTGATCGATCACCCCGGCGGTCAGGTAGTCGCCGGGCTTGGCGAGCGCGGCGACGGGTCCGGCGTAGTGCCAGCCGCGATAGAAAATCGCGTCCCGCTCGCGCGCGAACACATCGGATTGGGTGTAGGCCCAGCCCGGCAGGGTGTACGAGTGCGCCGGGTCCGCCGTGATCGGCTTCATCGGCCTCGTCTCGCCGTTCGTCTTGGTCATCATCTGGCAGAGTACTCCAGAACCACTGTTCGGTCATTGCGAGGCGTGAGGGCGGGGGCAACCGCCCTCACGCGAAGGCCGACGAAGCAATCCAGACGATCTTGGAATTGCGAAACGCCCCTGGATCGCCACGCCGCCCGCGGCGGCTCGCGATGACTTTGATGGGGACTATTTAGCACGCTTTTTGGTTCCTCTCCTCAAGCGAACGCGTCGGACTCAAGCATCGCCAATTGCATCCTCGTCCAGGCCGGCGGACTTGAGCAGGTGGCGGGCCAATCCGGTTTTCAGCGGCCGATTGCCGCGTCATCCTTGGGCGGGACGACATCCACCGACAGGCAACCCTCGATGGCCTCGTGGATGTTTCGAACGAGCTCCTCCATCGTGTCGCCTTGCGTAGCGCACCCGGGTATCGCCGGCACCTCCGCCCAGTAGCCGCCCTCGTCCGCCTCGTGCACGACCACCTTGATCTTCATCGCAGCTCCTCTCCTCACGCGAAGGCGTCGGGGAAGCTCGCCTTCTTCTCGGCCATGAAGGCCACCAGCGCCTCGTCCTTCGCCGGATCGATCGCCGGCGGCTCGTAGTCCGCCAGCATCTGCTTCCACAATGCGTTCGCCCGTTGCGCCGCGTCCTGCCGGCCCTCCGCCTCCCACTGCTCGAACGAATTGTTGTCGGCGATGGTCGAGCGGTAGAACGCGGTCAGGAAATTCTTCTGGGTGTGCTCGCACCCCAGATAGTGCTTGCCGGGCCCGACCTCGCGGATCGCGTCCATGGCCTGGCCATTGTCGCTGAGATCGACGCCCTCGGCCAGCCGCTGCATCATCGCGCACTGGTCCGTGTCCATGACGAACTTCTCGTAGCCCGAGGCGAGCCCGCCTTCGAGCCAGCCGGCGGCGTGGAGCACGAAGTTGACCCCGCCCAGCAGGGTGGGCAGCAGCGTCTGGGCGCTTTCGTAAGCCGCCTGGGCGTCCGGGACCTTGGATGAGCACAGCGAGCCGCCCGAGCGGAACGGCACGCCGAGTCGCCGCGCGAGCTGGGCGGCGGCGAACAGCACCAGCGTGGGCTCCGGCGTGCCGAAGGTCGGCGCGCCCGATTGCATCGAGATCGACGAGGCGAAGGTGCCGAACACCACCGGCGCGCCCGGCCGGCAGAGCTGGGCGAACGCCATGCCCGACATGGCCTCGGCCAGGAGCTGGGCGAGCGTGCCCGCGACCGTCACCGGGCTCATGGCGCCCGACAGGATGAACGGCGAGATGACCGTGCCCTGGTTCGTCTCGGCGTAGGCGCGCAGCGCGCCCAGCATGGTCGCGTCCCACACCATCGGCGAGTTGGCGTTGATCAGGCTGATCACCACGCAGTTGCGGTCGACGAAGTCTTCGCCGAACAGAATCCGGCACATGCTGACCGTGTCGGCGGCGCGCAACGGGTGCGTGACCGAGCCCATGAACGGTTTGTCGGAGTAGCGCATGTGCGCGTAGACCATGTCGTAGTGCCGCTTGTTGACCGGCAGGTCGACGGGTTCGCACACGGTGCCGCCCGAATGGTGCATGGCCGGGGTCATGTAGGCGAGCTTCACGAAGTTGCGGAAGTCCTCGATGGTGGCGTACCGCCGGCCTTCGTCCAGGCTGCGGATGAACGGCGGCCCGTAGACCGGCGCGAACACGGTCTGGTTGCCGCCGATCGTGACGTTGCGCTCCGGGTTCCGCGCGTGCTGGACGAAGGTGCGCGGCGCCTTGGCGATCAGGGCGCGACAGAGCCCGCGCGGGCAATGGACGCGCGTGCCCTTCACGTCGGCGCCCGCGGCCCGCCACTTGACCAGCGCGTCGTCGTCGCCGCGGAACTCGATGCCGATCTCCTCGAGGATGGTCTCGGCGTTGTTTTCGATGATCTCGAGCCCCTCGGTCGAGAGAACCTCGGTCAGGGGGATCTTGCGCGTGATCGCCGGCCAGAAGGTCAGCGGCCGGGCCTCGCGTACCGCGCGGCGCGCGCCGCTGCCGCCGCGCTCGCGCCGGCGCGGCAAACCTGCATCCGTGGTCGGCTCGCTCGCCATCTCGTTGCCCCTTGTCGCCGCCGTCAGCCTAGCGAAGCGGATCGTCCGGCGCGAGAGCGATTCACAATTCCCGGCGCGCTTGCGTCCGGCGGTGCCGATGGGCCATGAATCGCGGGAGGTTCGGGGGACAGTGTTGGGGAACGCCGTGGCCGAGTCGATATTCGCGGAAGGGTTCAAGGAAACGCCCTACTGGTGGGAAGCGGCGCCGCGCCCGAAACTGCCCGAGACAACGCCGCCGCCGGCCGTCGACGTGGCCGTGGTCGGCTCCGGGTTCACGGGTCTTTCGGCCGCGCTCGATCTGGCCCGCGCCGGGCGCTCGGTCGTGGTGCTCGACGCCGCCGACGCAGGGTTCGGCGCGTCCTCGCGCAACGGCGGCATGGTCGGCGGCCAGCTCAAGTGGAGCTTCGGCGAGCTCGTGACCAAGGTCGGCGTGGACAAGGCGCGGAACCTGGCCCGCGAGGCCCTGGTCTCGCTCGAATACACCAAGGAGCTGATCGAACGGGAGCAGATCGCCTGCGACCTGCAGAAGGTCGGCTCCTTCGTCGGCGCCCACCGGCCCAGCCACTACGAGGCCATGGCGCGCGATCTCGAGCTCGCCCGCAAGGAGATCGGCGTCGAGGCCGAGATGGTGCCGGCCCAGGCCACGCGCACCGAGGTCGATACCGCCGCCTACCACGGCGGCAAGGTGATCTTGCGCAGCGCCGGGGTGCATCCGGCGCTCTACCACCAGGGGCTGCTCGAGCGCGCGCGCAACGCCGGTGTCACGGTCGCGCCGTTCACCCCGGTCGAGGACATCGCGCGCTGCCCCGACACGACCGTGCTGACCACGCCGCGCGGCAAGGTGCGCGCGCGCGAGGTCATCGTCGCGACCAACGGCTACACCCGCCCCGTGACCCAGGACCTGCGGCGCAGGTTGATCCCGATCGGCAGCTACATGATCGCGACCGAGGCTTTGCCGCCCGAGGTCATGCGCCGGCTGTTCCCCAACAACCGCATGATCGCCGACACCAAGAAGATCCTCTATTACTACCGGCCGTCGCCGGACCGCACCCGCGTCCTGTTCGGCGGCCGCGCCGCGGTGTGGGAGACCGACACGAAGGTCTCGGGGCGCACGCTGCACCGCTTCATGGCCGGGGTGTTCCCCGAGCTCGCCGGGGTCAAGATCACGCACTCGTGGACCGGCAACGTCGCCTTCACGTTCGATCGGCTGCCGCACATCGGCACGCGCGACGGCATCCACTACGCCATGGGCTACAGCGGCTCGGGCGTCGCCATGGCGACCTACCTGGGCCACAAGGTCGCGCAGCGCCTGCTCGGCACGGCGGACGCGCACACGGCCTTCGCCGAGCTCGAATTCCCGACCCGCTCCTGGTACGGCGGCAATCCCTGGTTCCTGCCGCTCGTCGCGCTGTGGTACCGGGTCCAGGACAACATCGCCGCCTGAACGCGATGCCCCAGTACGACGCGCTTCTTCGCCCCTTCCGGCTCAAGCACCTGACCATCCGCAACCGGGTCATGTCGACGTCGCACGCGCCGCGCTACACCGAGCACGGTGGCATGCCCGGCGAGCGCTACCAGCTCTACCATGAGGAAAAGGCCAAGGGCGGCATCGGGCTCACCTGCTTCGGCGGCTCCTCGTCGGTGGCGCTCGATTCGCCCCTGCCGTTCGGCCAGATCGACTGCGGCGACGACCGCATCGTCCCGTATTTCACATCGTTCGCCCGGCGGGTGCACCGTCACGGCGCCAAGCTGATCTGCCAGATCACCCATATCGGCCGGCGCGCGAACACCGACCAGCACCACTGGCTGCCGCTGATCTCGCCTTCGCCGGTGCGCGAGACGCTGCACCGCGGCTTCCCCAAGGAGGCCGAGGACTGGGACATCCGGCGCGTGGTGCGCGACTACGCCCGGGCGGCCCGGCGCTGCAAGGACGGCGGGCTCGACGGGGTCGAGGTCATCGCCGCCGCCCAGCACCTGATGGATTCGTTCTGGTCGCCCATGGTCAACAGGCGCACCGACAAGTACGGCGGCAGCCTGGACAACCGCATGCGCTTCGGGCTCGAGGCGTTCGAGGCGATCCGCAAGTCGGTCGGCGACGATTTCGTCGTCGGCCTGCGCATGTCGGGCGACGAGCTCGTCGATGGCGGCTCGACCGCCGAGGATTGTCTCGCCATCGCCACGGCCTACGCCCGGTCCGGGCTGATCGACTATCTCAATGTCTACCAGGGGCAGGCGTCCAACTTCGCCGGGCTCGCGGTGCTGATGCCCAACATGTCATTCCCGTCGGCGCCGTTCCTCTATCTCGCCAGCGCGATCAAGGCCAAGGTCGCGCTGCCGGTGTTCCACGCCTCGGCGATCCGCGACCTCGCCACCGCCGCGCGCGCCATCGAGGACGGCCACGTCGACATGGTGGCGATGACCCGCGCCCACATCGCCGACCCGCACATCGTGCGCAAGCTCATGGCGGGCCGGCCCGAGGACATCCGCCAGTGCGTCGGCGCCGGCTACTGCGTGGATGGCATCCAGGAAGGCGGCACCGTGTGCATCCAGAACGGCGCGACCGGGCGCGAGGCGACGATGCCCCACGTCATCCCGCTGGCCGCGACGCGCCGGCGGGTGGTCGTCGCCGGCGGCGGGCCCGCCGGGCTCGAGGCGGCGCGGGTCGCGGCGGTGCGCGGGCACGACGTCACGCTCTACGAGGCCGGCGAACGGCTCGGCGGCCAGGTGCTGCTCGCGGCTAAGGCGACCTGGCGCGAGAACCTTTCCGGCATCCCGCGCTGGCTCGAATCCCAGGTGCGCAGGCAGGGCGTCACGATCCGCCTTGGCGTTACCGCGACCGCCGAGCTGGTGACGGCGGACGAGCCCGACGTGGTCATCGTCGCGACCGGCGGCGCGCCCTGGCGCGGGCTCGCCGAGGGCGCGGACCTGGCGGCCACGACCTGGGACATTCTTTCCGGCCGGGTCGCGCCGGCCGCGCCGGGCAAATCCATCCTGATCTACGACGAGCAGGGCGGGCACAGCGCGCTCGGCACGGCGGAGTTCGTGGCCGCGCGGGGCGCCGCGCTCGAGTTCGTCACACCCGACCGGGCGCCGGGGCTCGACATCGGCGGCACCAACTTCCCGATCCACTACCGCGAGCTCGGCAAACGCGGCGTCGCGTTCACGCCGGATTCGCGGCTGCTCGCCGTGCGCCGCGCCGGCGATCGCCTGGCCGTGGTGCTTGCCAACGAATACACCCGCGAGCGCGAGGAGCGCGTGGTCGATCAGGTCGTGGTCGAGTACGGCACGCTGCCGGCGGACGGGCTTTACCATGCCTTGCGCGATCGCTCGGCCAACCGGGGCGAGGTCGATCTCGCCGCGCTGATCGCCGGCCGGCCGCAGAAGCTGCACCGCAACCCGGACGGCCGGTTCCAACTGTTCCGCGTGGGCGATGCCGTCGCCAGCCGCAACATCCACGCCGCGATCTACGACAGCCTGCGCCTGTGCAAGGACCTCTAACAGGCTGCTGAAAACTCCCGATGGCGTCATTGCGAGGAGGCCGAAGGCCGACGTGGCAATCCAGGATTGCAAAGGCTCGCGCGGTCGCCCTGGGTCGCCACGGCCCGCCTTCGCGAAGCCCGCCTTCACGCACCGTAGTGGCGGCTCCACGCTTCGGCGGGCGAAGGAAGGTCGCTACGCTCCCTCGCGACGACAGCTAGCGGGTTTTTTTCGCCAATCCCCTGAACCCGCATTTCCCAAGTGACCGATCTAATGGATGCCATTATCGTCAAAATATCGATTGATCGCTATGGGGTGACGGGAGGACGGATCCGATGACCAATGGACGAGACGAGGGTTTCGAATGGCAAATCGGCGTATGGGACCGAATGGCGAATGTCTACCAGAGGGAGATAGATAGGCGGTTCGGCCCGGTCATCGAACGCGTACTGAGCCGAGCGAAGCTTCGACCTGGAGAACGAATCCTCGACCTGGGAACCGGGACGGGTGCGGTGGCGCTCCTGGCCTGTACCCAAGTCGGCCCAAACGGCCATGTCCTCGCTGTCGACATCAGCTCCGAGATGATCGCCATTGCGTGTGCGCGTGCCGAGGCCCTTTCGCTTGGCAACCTCGCATTTGCCGTAGGGCGCGCGGAAGCGATCCCCGATGAGGACGCCAGCTCCGATGCCATTCTCGCCTCGCTCAGCATCATGTATGTCATAGACCGCGCAGCCGCAGCGCGCGAGATCGCACGGGTCCTGCGGCCTGGCGGGCGTTTCATTGGCGCTGTCTGGGCCGGACCCGAAGAAGCTGACATCGTACTGTTTCAACAGACGGCCGGAAGCTTCGCGCCGAGACCTCCCGTGCAGGGTGTTGGGCCGGGAGCGCTTGGCGACCCCACCCCCTTTCTTTCGCAACTAGCGTCGGTTGGGCTTGCGGCGCGCTGCGAGAAGGAATTGACGGAGTTCCAATTCGCGACGTTCCATGAGGCTTGGGACGCGTTGGCGGGCGTAACGACAGCGGCCTTGGGTCCGGAGGCTCGGGAGAATGCGAAGTCTGCCGTTCGGGAGCGCATGTGGCCAGCGGCGGACGAGCCTCGGATGTTCCGGAACATGACCAACTTCATCGTTGGCGAGAAACCGGCCTGACGGGTCGAGATCACCGGAGGGCGGTTCTGGAGCGAGGAAGGGGGAACGGCGAGGTTCCCGCCGATTGATTCGAAGTTTGCAGCCTTATACCGAAGATCGGGCGTCCTGGAGCACGTAAGGACCCAACCGGGCACCGCGATCCATCGAATCCTGAAGGTCTTCCACATTGTGCGTTGTTAGAGCAACGGATGGTCCGCGAGTTTCACCGCAAGGCGCGGCCCTATTTCACGCATACCCCAGCGGGTCTTCTAGATTGAGACCCGCATCGGCACGCTGTCATTCACGCACGACTTTGCCAACGTCTATCCGACGAAAGAGACCTGAAAGGCACCCGATGCCCGTTTACGACGCCTTGCTCAAGCCGTTCGCGCTCAAGGGGCTCGTGATCCGCAACCGGATCATGTCGACGGCCCACGCGCCCGGTTACGCCGAGAGTGGCATCCCCGGCGAGCGCTACCAGCTCTACCACGAGGAGAAGGCCAAGGGCGGCATCGGGCTCACCATGTTCGGCGGCTCCTCGTCGGTCTCGCCGGACAGCCCGGTCACGGCGTTCGGCCAGGTCTCGGTCGCGTCCGACGACGTGGTGCCGCACCTGACCCGCTTCGCCGCTCGCATCCACCGCCATGGCGCGGCGATCATGTGCCAGATCTCGCACATGGGCCGGCGCAACCGCTGGGACGCGGCGGATTGGCTGACGCTCGTCGCGCCCTCGGTCACGCGCGAACCCCAGCACCGCGCCATGCCCAAGGAGATCGAGGACTTCGACATCACGCGCATCGTCGGCGATTACGCACGCGCGGCCAGGCGCTGCAAGGACGCCGGGCTCGACGGCGTCGAGGTGCTCATGGCCGGCGCGCACCTGATCAACCAGTTCCTGTCGCCGCTGTGGAACCGGCGGACCGACGAGTACGGCGGCAGCCTCGAGAACCGCATGCGCTTCGGTCTGAACGTGCTGCGCGCCGTGCGCGAGGCGGTTGGGCCCGACACCATCGTCGGCGCGCGGCTTTCGGGCGACGAGCTCATCGAGGGCGGGCTCGGCCAGGACGAGATGCTCGAGGTCGCGCGCCGCATCGCCGCCTCGGGGCTGGTCGATTTCATGAACGTCATGCATGCCCAGGCCGCCGATCACATCGGGCTCGCGCTCAATATTCCGAACATGGCGTTCCCGCCGGCGCCGTTCCTCTACCTCGCCAGCGCGATCAAGGCCGCCGTGCCGATCCCCGTGTTCCACGCCGGCAAGATCGCCGACCTCGCCACCGCCGCGCGCGCGATCGAGGACGGGCACGTCGACATGGTGGCGATGACCCGCGCGCACCTCGCCGACCCGCACATCGTGCGCAAGCTCATCGAGGGCCGGCCCGAGCAGATCCGCCAGTGCGTCGGCGCGAACTTCTGCATCGACCGGCTTTACCTCGGCGGCGGGGCGCTGTGCCTGCACAACGTCGCCACCGGGCGCGAGGCGACGATTCCGCACCAGGTCGCCAAGGCCGACCGCCCGCGCGCGGTGGTCATCGCCGGGGCCGGCCCGGGCGGGCTCGAAGCCGCGCGGGTCGCGGCCTTGCGCGGCCATCGCGTTGTACTGTTCGAGCGCGAGGACCGCGTCGGCGGCCAGCTCAACCTGGCGGCCAAGGCGGACTGGCGCGAGGGATTGTCCGGCATCGTGCGCTGGCTCGAGGCGGAGGTCCGCCGCCTCGGCGTCGACGTCCGTCTCGGCGCCGCCGCGACGGTCGAGGCGATCGAGGCCGAACGCCCCGATCTCGTCGTCGTCGCCACCGGCGGCCGGCCCAACAAGGGCGCGTTCAAGGGCGAAGGCAACGCGGTGTCGACATGGGACATCCTCGCCGGCGCCGTGGCGCCCGCCGAGAACGTCCTGGTGTTCGACGACAACGGCCAGCACCAGGCGCCCTCGGTCGCCGAGTTCCTGGCCCGGCGCGGCTCGCTCGTTGAGCTCGCCACGCCCGACCGCATGGCGGCCGAGGGGCTCGGCGCCAGCAACTTCGCCATCCACCTGCGCGAGCTGCACAAGCAGAAGGTGGTGATGACGCCGAACGTGCGGCTCGTCGAGGTCGGGCGCGAAGGCAACCGGCTGGTCGCCGTGCTGCGCCACGAATACTCGGGCGACCTGGAGGAACGGCTGGTCGACCAGGTCGTGGCCGAGCACGGCACGCTGCCGGCGGACGAGCTCTACTTCGCGCTCAAGCCTCGCTCGTCCAACCTGGGCGAGGTCGATTACGACGCGCTCGTCGCCGGGCGGCCGCAGACCATCGCCGCCAACCCCGACGGCCGCTATCAGGTGTTCCGCGTCGGCGACGCCATCGCCAGCCGCAACGTCCACAACGCCATGCTCGACGCCATGCGGCTCATGAAGGACGCGTGATACCA
>CAZGYG010000033.1:0-5219 GCA_964530335.1 uncultured Rhodospirillaceae bacterium
CCGAGCACGCGCACGAGCTCGGCCACCTTGGTCCGCTGCTCGCGCTTGTCGCCGCTGCGGATCGCGCCTTCGACGCAATGCGCCACGTGGTCCTTCAGCACCTCGTTCTCGACGCGTCGCAGCGCCGCGCTCACCGCCTGCACCTGGGTCACCACGTCGATGCAATAGCGGTCCTCGTCGATCATGCGCGCCAGTCCGCGCACCTGACCCTCGATGCGCTTCAGGCGGTTGCGGCAGTTGGTCCGCGTCGTCGCATCCATGATCTCGTCCTCCGTGGGCCATTGACCTATACCCCGGTGGGGTATATATGCCCCTCGACCCCGGCCGTCAAATCACGCGGGCTCCGCCATGACATCGGACATCCTCCACGCCCACCCGGGCGCCCCGCTTCCGTCCGGCACGGCGCGGGATCCGGTGTGCGGCATGACCGTGACGATCGCCGGCACCCGGCACAGCCACGCTCACGACGGCGTCACCTACTACTTCTGCGACCCGCGTTGCCGCGCCAAGTTCATCGCCGATCCGGCGCGCTTCCTGGCGCCGACTCCCGCCCCGGCCGAAGCCGCGGCGCCGGCCGGCGCCATCACCACCTGTCCCATGCACCCGGAGGTGCGCCAGGTTGGGCCGGGCGCCTGTCCGATCTGCGGCATGGCGCTCGAGCCCGAGCTGGCGACCGCCGAATCCGCCCCGAACCCCGAACTCGTCGATTTCACCCGGCGGTTCTGGATCGGCCTCGCGCTCGCGCTGCCCGTGGTCGCGCTCGAGATGGGCGGGCACCTGACCGGGCTCCGGCACGCTCTCGGCTCCGCCTCGCCCTGGATCCAACTCGCGCTGGCGACCCCGGTCATCCTTTGGGCGGGCTGGCCGTTCTTCGTGCGCGGCTGGCGTTCCTTCGTCAGCCGCCGCCTCAACATGTTCAGCTTGATCGCGCTCGGCACCGGCGTCGCCTGGCTCTACAGCGTGGCGGCGACCCTGGCCCCCGGCGCCTTCCCCGTCACCTTCCGCGGCCCCGACGGCACGGTCGCGGTCTACTTCGAGGCCGCCGCCGTCATCGTCGTCCTGGTGCTCGTCGGCCAGGTGCTCGAGTTGCGCGCGAGAGAGAAAACCGGCGGTGCCATCCGCGCGCTCCTCGACCTCCAACCCGCGATCGCCCGTCGCGTGCGCCCCGACGGGGACGAGGAGGTGCCACTCGCGGCCGTCGTCGTGGGCGATCGGCTGCGCGTGCGCCCCGGCGACAAGGTGCCGGTCGATGGCGTCGTCGCCGAGGGCGCCAGCGCCGTGGACGAAGCCATGCTGACCGGCGAATCGATCCCGGTCGCCAAGGGCGTGGGCGACGCGGTGGTCGGCGGCACGCTCAACCAGACCGGCGGCTTCGTCATGGTCGCCCGCCGGGTCGGGCACGCGACGGTGCTCGCGCGCATCGTCGCCCTGGTCGCGGCGGCGCAGCGCAGCCGGGCGCCGATCCAGCGGCTCGCCGACGTGGTGTCGGCCTGGTTCGTGCCCGCGGTGATCGCGGTCGCGGCGCTCGCCTTCGTCGCCTGGGCGATCTGGGGGCCGGCGCCCGCGCTCGCCCACGGCCTGGTCGCGGCGGTCACCGTCCTGATCATCGCGTGTCCGTGCGCGCTCGGGCTCGCCACGCCGATGTCGATCATGGTGGGTGTCGGGCGCGGCGCGCGCGCCGGCGTGCTCGTCAAGGACGCCGCGGCGCTCGAACGCCTGGCGTCGATCGACACCGTGGTCGTCGACAAGACCGGAACCCTGACCGAAGGCAAGCCGCGCGTCGTCGCCGTCGTCCCCGCCGAAGGTTGGGCGGAAAACGACCTGCTCGGCTTGGCCGCCGGGATCGAGCGCGCGAGCGAGCACCCGCTCGCCGCCGCCATCGTGGCGGAGGCCAGCGTTCGCGGCCTCTCCCTCGCCGCCGCCGAGCGGTTCGGCGCCGCGACCGGTAAGGGCGTGGCGGGGTCCGTCGCGGGCCGTCGGGTCGCCCTCGGCGGCGCGCGCTTCCTGGCCGAGCACGGTGTCTCGAGCGCGGCCCTCGACGCACCGGCGGACGCGCTGCGCCGCGATGGCGCGACGGTCGTGTTCGTCGCCGTCGATGGGCGGTTGGCCGGGCTCGTCGCCGTGGCCGATCCGATCCGCGCCTCGACGCCCGAGGCGCTCGCCGACCTCGCGCGGGCAGGCGTCCGCGTGGTCATGGTCACCGGGGACAACCGCACCACCGCCGAGGCGGTCGCGCATCGCCTCGGCATCGCCGAGTTCCAGGCCGAGGTTCTGCCCGAGGACAAGTCGCGCATCGTGGCCGAGCTCAAGGCCGCCGGCCGGGTCGTCGCCATGGCCGGGGACGGCGTCAACGACGCGCCCGCCTTGGCCGCCGCCGACGTCGGCATCGCCATGGGGTCTGGCGCCGACGTGGCCATCGAGAGCGCCGCCGTCGCCCTGCTCGGGGGCGACCTGCGCGGTATCGCGCGCGCCCGGCGGCTTGGCGCCGCGACGCTTCGCAACATCCGTCAGAACCTGGTGCTCGCCTTCGTCTACAACGCGGCCGGCGTGCCCATCGCGGCCGGCGTGCTCTACCCGGTGTTCGGCCTGCTCCTGAGCCCGGTAATCGCCGCCGTCGCCATGTCGCTCTCGTCGTTCTGCGTGGTGACGAACGCGCTCCGCCTCGGCCGCGTCCGGCTGTGACGCTCGAGAGAGACCAGCAGCCGTGAGCCTAGACCGACCGCGGCTCCCGGACCCGCCCGTGCGATCCGGAGAGGGACTCGCCCGCGCGGCGCGCGATGCTGAGGGTCTCGCCGCCGGGAGGCGCGCTTGAACCATACGATCGCCGAGGCTGAGTCCTACGACGTCGTCGTCGCCGGATCGGGCGCCGCCGGTCTCGCGGCGGCGCTGACCGCGGCGGCCGGCGGCCTTTCGGTCCTGGTCGCCGAGAAGAGCGACCGCATAGGCGGCACCAGCGCCATGTCCGGCGCGGGTACGTGGATCCCGGCCAACCGCCACGCCCGCGAAGCCGGTCTCGCGGACAGCCAGGACGACGCGCTCGCGTACCTGCGGGCCGTTCTGCCCGAGGCTTGGTGGCGGGCCGAGGAGACCCGGCTCCGCGCCTTCGTCGCGGCCGCGCCCGAGGCGCTCGCCTTCATCGAGCGCACAACGCCGCTCGTGTTCGAGCTGACGGCCGAGCCCGATCCCATCGCCGAGGCCCCCGGCGGCAAGGCCCGGGGCCGCATGGTCACGCCCAGGGCGCTCAGCCGGCGGATCGTCGGGCCCTTCGCACGCCGCATCCGGCGCTCGACACTCCCCCACGTCTTCACCTACCGCGAGCTGATCGAGAGCGAGCTCGATCACAAGCCCGTGCGCGCGCTGTTCCGCGCCCTGCCCCTGATCCTCCGGCGCAAGCTCGCCGACGAGGTCGGCCAGGGCAGCGCCCTGATCGCGGGGCTGCTGAAGGGCTGCCTCGATTGTGGCTGCCGGATCGCGCTCGGCGCGCGGGTCACCGGGCTGGTGCGGGACGACGGCCGGGTGAGCGCCGCGGTGATCGAGCAGAATGGCCCGCGCACCGTCCACGCCCGGCGCGGCGTCGTGCTCGCCACCGGCGGTTTTGAATGGGACGGGGAGTTGCTGGCGAGATACTTCCCCGGCCCCCTCGACCGCATCGGCAGCCCCAGCACCAACGAAGGCGACGGTCAGCGCCTCGCCGCCCGGGCGGGCGCCCGACTCGGCCGCATGGATCAGGCCAACGTCTATCCCACCCTGCCCGTGCGTTACGACGGCCGGTCGCACGGCTTGCCGTTGACGTTCCAGGCCGACCCTTATGCGATCGTGATCGATCGCCACGGCCGGCGGTTCGTCAGCGAGTACGACTACAACATCGGCGAGGCGCTCGACCGCCGCGAAGCCGACGGCATGCCCGCGCACCTGCCGTGCTGGCTGATCGGCGATCGGCGGTTCCTCCGTCATGCGCCTATCGTTCGCTGGCTCGCGCGCGGGCAGCGTGGCTGGGTCCGGCGCGCGCCAACACCCCTCGACCTCGCCCATGCGATCGGGGTTCCCGCCGATGCGCTGGGCGCCACGCTCGGCCGTTACAACGCGATGTGCGCCAAGGGCCACGACGCCGACTTTCGCCGCGGCGAGCCGCGCTGGGAGCGCTTCAAGGCGGGCCTCGAGGAGGGCGAGCCGAACCGGACCCTGGTCGCGCTTGACCGGCCGCCATTCGTGGCGATCCCGTTCAACCGCTCGATCCTCGGCACCAAGGGCGGACCTTGCACCGACGAACGGGGCCGGGTGCTCGGCGTCGACGGAGCCGTCATCCCGGGGCTCTTCGCCGCCGGCATTTGCACGGCGAGCCCGCTGGGCACGCGCGGGGTCGGCGCCGGCACCACGATCGGCCCGTGCCTCGCGTGGGGTTACATCTGCGGCCTCGCGCTCACGGGCGACAATCGGCCCGGCCCGCGCGCGTCGTAGCAGCGACGGCGCCTTCCTCGCCCGCCAGGGAACCGATCAGGCGTCGGTCATGAGGTCGAGGTCGCCCGCGCCGACCGTGCCGGATTCGATGGTCGCGCAAGCACCGAACGATAAACCGTGATGGTCCGTCGCTAAACCTCCGATTCGGCTAATGGCGGCGGGACGCCCGCGACACCCGGGTCGATGCCGTGTTCGCGCAGCCGCCACGCGACGTAGCGTTCGAGGATCGCGCGGTCGTCCGCGGCGAGCGGGCGCTCGCCCGGTTCCGCCGGCTCCGCCCGGCGGTTCAGATCGGCGATGCGCTCGCTTACCTGGGTCAGCTTGAGCAGGAGCGCGACCGGATCGTCGCGGCCGCCGAACGCCGTCTCGTCGCCGGCGGCGATCCGCCGCTCGAGCAGCCTGCGCACGCGCTCGGCCAGCCGGGATAGTCGTCGCGCCGCGCGACCGTCGAGCGCCGTGCGGCCCGCGACGCCGCGGGATGGACCGCGCGGCGGCACGCCCATGGCCTTGAGGCGCCGGTGCAGCTCGCGCGCGTCGACCCCGTGGTTGGCCGCGATACGCGCGACCGGCATGATGCCGGCCTGGTAGTCCTCGGCCACGCGCTGCCAATCGAGCCCGACCCGAGGCTTGCGCCCCGCAGGGCGCGCGTTCGGTTCTTCCGTCATGGGATTCTTGGTATCAAGCCGGTCCGGACAGTCGCAATCGGAACTTCGCCGAGCCGGTACCGCGTTCACGCCGCGCGGCGCAGCACCCGCCCGGGG
>CAZGYG010000033.1:5229-27765 GCA_964530335.1 uncultured Rhodospirillaceae bacterium
CGACCGGCAGGACGCCGGCGCGGTAGTCCTCGGCCACGCGCTGCCAATCGAGCCCGGTCCGGGGTTGGCGCTTGCGCCGGTCTGGCGTGTCCGTCGTCGCGGTCATGGCGGTTCTCCTACCAACCGCGCCCGGACAGTCGCAAGCATCGTCACGCCGCGCGGCGCAGCACCCGCCCGGGGGTCGCCCCAGTAGCCTGGCCCGCGCGCCACACCGCGCGGCCGTTGACCAGCACCAGATCGATGCCCAGCGTGGGGCGGATCGGGTGCGCGAAGTCGGCGGCGTCGATGATCGTGGCCGGATCGAACACGACCAGGTCGGCATAGGCGCCCGGGCGCACCACGCCCCGGTCGGCGAGCCCGAAGGTGCTGGCCGGCAGCGAGGTCATGCGGCGCACCGCCTCCTCGAGCGGGAACAGGCCGACGTCGCGCACGTAATGCCCGAGCACCCGGGGAAACGCGCCCCAAAGCCGGGGGTGCGGGTGGGCATCGTGGGGCAGGCCGTCGGACCCGATCATGGTTTCGGGGTACGCGAGCACCCGGCGCACGTCCGCTTCGTCCATGCCGAAGAAGATGCCGCCCGCCGGCATCAGCCGCTCGACCGCCGCGCGCTGGGACATCTTCCACTCGGCCGCCACGTCGGCGAGCTCGCGCCCGTTCGCCTCCGGGTGGGGCAGCGACCAGGCGACCATGATGCGCTCGGCGCGCGAGTGGCCGTTAGCTGGGCCGTCGGGCGCGTCCTCGGGCAGCAGCACCGTCGAGCCCGCGACGTAAGGGTAGGCGTCGAGCGCCACCGCCTGCCGCGCCTGGGCGGCGCGCACCCTGGCGAGGGTGGCGACGCTGCGGCCGAAGTTGTTCCTGCCCCAGACCTTGTGGTGCGAAAGGACGACCGGGAGCTTCGCGCGACGCCCGACGTCGAACGCCTCGTCGAGCGCGTCCTCGACGCCGTCGGCTTCATCGCGGATGTGGGTCGCGTAGACGCCGCCCGCCGCCCCCGCCACGTCGGCGAGCGCGACGACTTCCTCGGTCGGCGCGGCCCGGCTCGGGCCATAGGCGAGGCCGGTCGAGAGCCCGGAGGCGCCGGCCGCCATGGCCTCGGCGACGCCGGCGCGCATGGCCTCGATCTCGTCCCCCGTGGCTGCTCGGTCGAAGCGATCCATGGCGCCGGCGCGCAGCGTCATGTGGCCGACCAGCAGCACGGCGTTGGTCGCCGGCGGGTTGCGTTCGAGCTCGGCCACGTAGGCGGCGAAGCTCGGAAACCGGAACCACGTCTCGTCGCCCAGCAGGTCGAGCGGCGGCGGCGGGCGGCCGCTCGGCAGCAGCGGCGCCAAGCTGATGCCGCAGTTGCCGGCGACGACCGTGGTCACGCCTTGGCTCGCCTTGGGCGCGACCGATCGGTCGGACAGCAGCAGCCGGTCGTCGTGGGTGTGGGTATCGATGAAGCCTGGCGTCACCACACGGCCCCGGGCCTCGATCACCGTCGCGGCGCGTACGTCGAGCTTGCCCACCGCGACGATGCGGTCGTCGGCGATCGCCACGTCGGCGGCGCGCTCGGGCGTACCGGTGCCGTCGATCACCGCCCCGCCCCGGATGAGGATGTCGCACGCGATGGTCATGGGTCGCCTCCGCCGGGCCACGATGGCGGATGCGCCGGCCACGCCGCAAGCCCCCCGCATGCGTGGCAACTCCGCAGTGCCAATGCCTGGATTGGCGAAACCGTCAGGTCTTGAAATATGGTACTGGGTACTATAAAATTACTCGGGCGTGGAATCCGGAATGGACCAGTCGTGAGTCTTCAAGACGAAGTGGTTTCAGCGGTTCGCCCGGAAGGAAGCGATCACGGACGCGGCTCTGGTGGACGCTGTGGAGCGCGCGGAAAAGGGACGGATCGACGCGGACCTCGGGGGCGGCGTCATCAAGCAGCGAATATCGCGGACTGGGCAGGGAAAGTCGGGTGGATACCGGACGATCATTCTCTTCAGGGCGGGGGATCGTGCGGTGTTCATGTACGGCTTCGCGAAAAGCGAGAGGGAGAACCTCCGGGCCGACGAGAAGAAACAGTTCAAGGAAGCCGCGAAGCACGTCCTGGCCCTGACGGAAAACCAGCTTGCGGAGTTACTCAGGAAAGGCGATTTCGTGAAGGTGAAAACGACATGAGCAGGAAGTATCGAAGCGCGGCCATGGCCTCCATCCACGAGACGATGGAGTCCCTGCACAAGACCGGCGCCATCGACAAGCAGACGATGCGCCGGTTCGACGAGGCCTGCCTTACGCCGGTGCGGCCACTGACGCCGAGGGAGATCAAGGCCATCCGGGAGCGCGAGCGCGTGAGCCAGACGGTATTCGCGAACTACCTCAATGTGACGGCGAATCTCGTGAGCAAGTGGGAGCGGGGCGAGAAGCGGCCTTCCGGGCCGGCCCTGAAGCTCCTGACCCTGGTCGAGAAGCACGGCATCGCCGCAGTCGCCTGAAGCCGGGAACGGCAGGCGGGAACCGTCGCGGGCGTACCGGTGCCGTCGATCACCGCCCCGCCCCGGATCACGATGTCGCACGTGGTGGTCATGGGATGATCTTTCTCCCGTCGGCTATCGACCCCGGTTTATTCGCGTGAACATCCGTTCGGGTCAACGGCGAGGCGTTCAGGCGCCGGCCGATCGGTCGGCGAGCAGGTCCAGGAGCGCCGGATTGACGAAAAGCTTCTCGCGGCCAACCTTGCGTTCTTGCACGACACCGATTTCAGCCAACGCCTTGAGGTAAAGCGATGCCGATTGGCGTTGCGCGATATCGGCTTTAACCAGATCGCCGATCCGGCAATAGGGTTGTACGAACACGATCTCGGCAAGTTCGCGCGAATAGATTTTGGGGGCGCGGTCGCGCAGGGTGGCCGCGGTCCTGTCAAGCAGGTCCCGGATGGCGTTGATCTTGGACGTCGTCCACAACGCCGTGCTCCTGACCGCTTCGATCATATACAGAATCCACTCCTCCCATTGGGATGCGACGGTGACCTGGAGCAGCCGCCGGGTGTAGTCGGTCTTGTGCTGAATGATGTAGCGACTGAGATAGAGGACGGGAAGCTCGATCAGCCCCTTTTCGACCAGGAACAACAAGTTCAGAACGCGCCCCGTTCGACCATTGCCGTCGGTGAACGGGTGGATCGCTTCGAACTGGTAGTGCATGACGGCCATGCGGATGAGCGGATCGAGATCCTCCGCGCCGTGAATGTAGCGTTCCCAGTTCGACAGCAACGCGCCCAGAAGTTCGCCGCCTTCGGGCGGCGTGTAGACGAGCTCGCCGGTCGCGTCGTTCATGAGTGCGGTGCCGGGCGTGGACCGAATGTCCATCTCGACGCCCTTGATCGTGCGGCAGACGTGAACGGCCGTCATCGTGGAGATCGGCCGCGTCTTGAGCATCCGGAAGCCGTCATGGAGAGCCGTCCGGTACCTCAGCGCCTCCTTCGTCGCGGCATCGGCACGGTCGCCCGCGGCGTTGGCGAAGCGGAACAGCCGGTCGGTCGTCGTGACGATGTTCTCGATCTCCGAACTCGCCTGGGCTTCCAGGATCGGAATCGAATTGATCAACACGGTCTGGTTCGGGATCAGTCGTCCGGCCGACTTCAGTTCCGCCAGGGCGGCTCGCGCTTCGATGCACGCCTTCAGGACACGCCGTGTTTCGATGTCGAGCCGCGGCGGCAAGGCAGGCAGATCATTGAAGGGGCGGTCGGCTCGGAATACCATATGTCGATATTTCTCTGTTTTTTCGACACATCGGATCGACATGTCGATGGCGTGGACGGATGGGTCCAATATGTCGACGAAAGCGCGAAATGTCGACATATACCGTCGCGAATCGTGCTAGATATGAATTTCTTATTCAATTCAATTGGTTACCAATATGATGTCGAGTTCTCGCCGCAGCCGAGACTGCCCCATCGCGCGGACATGGCTTTGACCAAGGCTCGACGGTTTCGCTTGCTCGGGCGCCGGCCATCGCCGGCGCCGAACCCGCGCGCCCCGGACCCGGCCGGCCCGGCCGACACGCAGCTCGCCGCGCTCGCGGCGGTCGTGCTCGACACCGAGACCACCGGGCTCGACGTCGCCAGCGATCGCATCGTCGCCCTGGGCGCGGTCAAGGTGCTGGGCGGCCGCGTGCTGGCGGACGCGAGCTTCGACCTGCTGGTGGCGCCCGGCATCGCCATACCCGCGCGCGCGAGCGCGATCCACGGCATCACCGACGCGATGGTCGCCGACGCCGCGCGGTTCGAGGCCGTGTTCGCCGCGTTCGAGGAGTTTCGCTCCGGCGCGGCCGTGATCGGCCACGATCTCGGCTTCGACCTGGCGCTGTTGCGCCGGGGCGCGCGCCGCGCCGGGCACGCCTGGCAACCGCCGGCGCTCGACACCGCGCTGCTCGTCGCCGTGCTCGAGCCCGCGCTCGCCCGCCACGACCTGGCGGACGTGGCGGCGCACTACGGCATCGACCCGCGCGGCCGGCACAGCGCGCTGGGCGATGCCGCGATGACCGCCGAGCTGTTCGTCCGGCTCATCCCCCTGCTGGCCGAGCGGGGCGTGACGACGCTCGGCCAGGCCCAGGCGTTCGCGGCCCGCGCCCGCCGGGCGCTGGCGGCGCAGCACGCGGCCGGCTGGTGGAGCGACACCCGGCGCGCGAACGAGAGCGCGAGCGAGGCCATGAACGCGAGCGGGAAAGGCAAGGCCGACGTCTTTCCGTTCCGCCGCCGCGTCGCCGACGTGATGTCGACACCGCTCGTCGCCGTGGCGCCAACCGCGACGCTCGCCGAGGCGGCGCGCGCCATGGCCGAGCACGGGGTTAGCTCGGTCGTGATCGACGGCGCGGCGGGGCTCGGCATCGTCACCGAGCGCGACGTGGTGCGCGCCGTCGCCGCCGGTGCCGCCGACGCCCTGGCCGAGCGTCACGCCACGCGCCCGGTCCACGGGGTCGCGGCGGATGCCTTCGTCTACGTGGCGCTCGGGCGTCTGGCGCGGCTCGGCGTGCGCCACCTCGTGGTGCGCGACAAAGCCCGGCCGGTCGGCATGGTGACCGCCCGCGCGCTCCTGCGGCTGCGCGCCGCCGCTCCGCTCGCGCTCGGCGACGGCATCGCCGAGGCGTCCGACGCGGCCGGGCTCGGGCGCGTGCATGCTTCGCTGCCGGCGCTGGCGCGGCAACTGCTCGCCGACGGCCTGGATGCGCGCGCGGTCGCCCAAGTGATCGGCGCGGTCGTGCGTGACATGACCGGGCGCGCCGCCGAGCTCGCGGCGGCCGAGCTCGAGGCGGAGCGCGGCCCGGCGCCCGCCCCGTGGTGCTGCCTGGTGCTCGGCTCGGCCGGACGCGGCGAAAGCCTGCTCGCCGCCGACCAGGACAACGCGCTGATCCACCAGGGCGCGCCCGACGAACCGTGGTTCGCCGCCCAGGGCGAACGGTTGGCGGCGATCCTCGACGCCGCCGGGCTGCCGCTGTGCCAGGGCGGCATCATGGCATCCCGCCCCGCCTGGCGGCACACGCCCGCCGCGTGGCGCGAGCTGATCGAGGGCTGGGTCGATCGCGCCGCGGGCACGACCATTCCCTCGGTCGACGCGTTCTACGACTTCCGGGCGGTGGCCGGGGACGTCCGGCTCGCCGACCAGCTGCGCGAGGCGGCCATGACGGCGGCGCGTGCGCCCATGCTGCCGAGGATGCTCGCGCGCGAGCTCAGCGGGTTCACCGCGCCGATCGGCCGGTTCGGACGCCTGCGCACCGAGGCGGGGCGGATCGACCTCAAGTTCGCCGGGCTTCATCCGATCGTCGGCGCCGCGCGCGTGCTCGCGCTCGGCCACGGCATCGCGGCCACCGGCACCGCCGAGCGTTTGGCGCTGGCCCAGCGCGCCGGGGCGATCGCCGAGTCCGAGCTCGCGCCGGTCGATGAGGCGCACGAGAGGTTCGTGCGCCTGGTGCTCGAGCAGCAGATCGCCGATCTCGACGCCGGTGTCCGGCCGGGCAGCACGGTCGACGTCGCGCGGCTTTCGGCCTTCGCGCGGCGGGGCTTGAAGGAATCGCTCGGCCACGCGGCCCGGTTCGCCGACGGGGCCATGGACCGGATCCGGTTTGGCTGACCGGGCCGCTTTAGAATGCACCGTGCGAGAATGCACGATGCGCCGTAGTAAACCTTCTCCCTCAGGGAGAAGGTGGCGAGCGCAGCGAGCCGGATGAGGGGCGGCCCATGTCGGTGACGACGGCGCGACGTTTGCGACGGACCATGACTGATGCGGAGCGTCGTCTTTGGCGGCATCAGCGCAATCGAGGTCTCGCCGGCTTCAAGTTCCGGCGCCAGGCTCACCCGGCGGGCGTTCGCCCGCCGACTTCTCCCGATGGGAGAGGTTAGATTGGGTCATCCCCCCGACCTTTCTCCCTTGGCGACAGGTTTCGCCAAAACCGCGCGCGACACGCCGGCCCGGGCGGCGGTGCTGCTGGTGCTGGCGTGCCTCTTTTGGGCCGGCGTGTTTGTCATCGGCCGCGGCGTGCGCGACAGCGTGCCGCCCATGGCGCTGACCTTCATCCGCTTCGTCGTCGCCGCGCTGGTGCTGCTGCCGCTGGCCTGGCGGCCGCTCGGCCATGAATGGCGGCGGGTGCTCGCGGCGTGGCGCTGGTTCGCGGTGCTCGGCGTCATGGCGATCGGGCTGTTCCCGGTGCTGCTGCTGCTGGCGCTCGCGCGCACCACGGCGATCAACGGCAGCCTGATCAACTCGGTGCAGCCGGTGATGACGGTGGCGCTGGCTTACGTGGTGACGCGCGAGGGTTTCTCGCGCCGCCAAGGGCTGGGGCTCGCGGCCTCGCTCGGCGGCGTGCTCGTCATCCTCACCGGGGGCGAGCCGCTGCGCCTCGCCCAGCTCGAGCTCAACTCCGGCGACCTCATGATCGTGCTCGCGCTGATGCTGTGGACGCTCTACTCCGTCGCGCTGCGCCACCTGCCCCAGGACCTGGACCCGAACGTGGTCGCGTTCGCGCTGATCGTCGTCGGCATCCCGTTTTCCGTGCCGCTGTTCGCGCTCGAGCTGGCCGCCGGCCGCGCCCCCACGTTCGACCTCGGGACGATCGCCACCATCGTCTACTTCGGCGTGCTGCCCTCGGCGCTCGCGCTGCTGTTCTGGAACCGCGGCGTCGCCGCCCTGGGCCCCAACCGGTCCGGCGTCTTCGTCCACCTGATTCCGGTGTTCGCGACCGTGCTCGCGGTCGTCTTCCTGGGCGAGGAGCCCAGGGCCTTCCACGCGGTCGGCATGGCGCTGGTGCTGGCCGGGATCTGGCTCGCCACCTTCCGCCGCGCCGCCGTCCCCAAGGAGGGCACCCCTCGGGCCGAGCGGGCCTGAAAAATTATCCACAGGCGGCCGGGCGCGAGGTTCACCCCCGAAGTGCCTGATTCATCGGCCGTTACCCAGTTCAGCACCGGTTAGCTAATTCACACCTGGTTAACCAAATTGCGCCAACGTCCGTGGCGAAAGGTCTGGGGTCATGTCCGAGAAGCGCCTCCTCGTCATCGATGACGAACCGGATTTCTGCCGGTTCGTGGAGCAGGTCGCCCAGGGCCTCGGTTACGAGGTGACGGTGTGCGACGAGCCGCTGCACGCCATCGCGAGCTACGAGCGGAGCCGCCCGACGGACATCGTGCTCGACGTGATCATGCCCGACGTCGAAGGCGTCCAGATCGTGCGCGAGCTTGCGCAGCGCGGCTCCCAGGCGCGCATCGTGCTGGTCAGCGGCTACGATCCATGGTTCATCGACCTCGGCCGGACTCTCGGCGAGGCGAGCGGGCTCGGCCGGATCGAATGCCTGACCAAGCCGGTCAAGCTCGATCGGCTGCGCGCCGTTCTGCGGGACCGGCCGTGAACCACGCCCAGCTCATCATCGCGCCCCGCCCGGAGCGCCAACGCGGCGTGCCCGGCGCGAGCGTTCCCGCGAACGACGCCAAGCCCGCCGTCGTGGCGCGGGCGGAAGCCGCGCGGCTCGCCGAAAGCGAATCCCGTCTGCGCAGCCTGGCCGATACCATGCCGGCGCTGCTGTGGATGGTCGACGCCAAGCGGAGTCACCTGTTCAAGAACCAGGCGTGGCTCGATTTCTTCGGCGTCGAACCCGGCGCCCTGTCGGACCATGTCTGGGACGCGGCGCTCCACCCCGAGGACCGGGACCGGGTGCTCGCGCTGTACCGCGACGTGCAGTTCCGCCAGGTCGCCTACCGGATCGATTGCCGGGTGCGCCGCAAGGACGGCGCGTGGCGTTGGATCGAGGAAATCGGCACGCCGCGTTTCGGCCCCAACGGTTTCGAGGGCTACACCGGGGCCTCGGTCGACGTGACCGAGCGGCGCGACCTCGAGAACCAGCTGCACCGGGCGCAGAAGATGGAAGCGATCGGCCAGCTCACCGGCGGCCTGGCCCACGATTTCAACAACATCTGCGGCATCATCCTGGGCAACCTCGACCTGCTGCAGGAGCGTCTGGCCAGCGACGACGAATCCGCCGAGCTGGTCAAGGAGGCGCTCGACGCCGCGCAACGCGGCGCGGAATTGAACCGCCAGCTCCTGGCGTTCTCGCGGCGCCAGCCGCTGCGCGCCACGATCGCCAACGTGGAGGCCACGATCCAGGGGCTTTCCAACATCCTGCGCCACACGCTCGGCGAAGCCATCACCGTGCGCACCCTGGTCCACGACGGGTACTGGCCGGTCCTGGTCGACCAGGCGCAACTCGAATCCGCCATCCTCAACCTGGCCGTCAACGGCCGCGACGCCATGCCCGACGGCGGCACGCTGACCATCGAGGTCACCCACACGGCGCTCGACGGTCCCTACCTGGCGAGCCACGCCGAGGCCGTGGTGGGCGATCACGTGGTGATCGCGGTCTCCGACACCGGCGCCGGCATGCCGGCCGAGGTCCTCGCCCGGGCGTTCGAGCCATTCTTCACGACCAAGAGCGGCCGTGGCGGGACCGGGCTTGGGCTCGCCATGGTCCACGGCTTCATGCGCCAGTCGGGCGGCCACGCGACGATTTACAGCGAGCAAGCGCACGGCACGACGGTCAAGCTCTACTTCCCGCGTGCCCGCGCCCTGCCCCGTGCCCGCGCCAGCGAGCCGGCCGCGCCCGCCGCCAACGAGAACCGCGGCCACGAACGCATCCTCGTGGTCGAGGACGACGCGGGCATGCGGCGCACGTCGCTGCGCCAGCTCCGCGGGCTGGGCTATCGGACGCTCGAAGCGGAGAACGCCGTGGCCGCCATGGCGATCCTCCTGGGCGAGGAGCCGATCGAGCTGCTGCTGACCGACGTGGTCATGCCGGGCGGCATGGACGGCCACGCGCTCGCCCTCGAGGCGCGCAAGCTCCGGCCAGGCGTCAAGGTGCTGTTCATCTCGGGGTTCACCGCGGCGGCCGCCACCGCCCAGGCGCCTGAGTTCGTCGATCACCTGCTGACCAAGCCGTACCGCAAGGCCGATCTGGCCAGGATGGTGCGGACGATCCTGGCCGAAGGGGTGGAACGATGACTCCGGCCAAGAGGAAGATCGTCGTTCTCGATGACGACCTGGCGTTCGGGCGGATCGTGTCGCGCGCGGCCCACGGCATCGGGATCGAGACCCTGGCCACCGCCGACCCGAACGTGCTCAGGGCCGAGGCGCGCGGCAGCGGGCTCGCCGGGATCGTCCTCGACCTCAAGATGCCGGGGCTCGACGGCGTCGAGATGCTCAGGGAACTCGCCAGCCTGGGCTTCGAGAAGCCCGTCGTGCTCGCCAGCGGCGTCGCCGGCAAGGTCCTGGAGACCGCGAGGAACCTGGGCGTCGAGTACGGCCTGCGCATGGCGGGCGCGCTGGCCAAGCCCGTGCGCGTCAACGAGCTGCGCGAGCTTCTGTCGGGATTTCCGGAACCCGCCGAGGAGCTCAGCGGCGAGGCGCTGATCGCCGGCGTGAACGCCGGCGAGTTCACGCTCCATTACCAGCCCAAGCTCGACCTCAGGACCGACGCGATCTGCGCCTTCGAGGCCCTGGTCCGCTGGCGGCACCCGACCATGGGCATGCTCGCGCCCGAGCTGTTCATCAAGATCGCGGAGTCGAGCGGCGCCATCGCCCACCTGACCGACTGGGTCCTGGCCGAAGGCATCGCCCGGCTCGGGGCGTGGCGCGTGTCCGGCCTCGAGCTCGGTCTCGCGCTCAATATCTCGGTGACGAACCTGGGCGATCTGGGGCTGCCCGATCGGCTGGCCCGGTTGTGCGACCAGCACGGCGTGCCGTGCGAAGCCATCACGCTCGAGCTGACAGAAACGGCGTCGGCCCAGGACACCGTGCGCATCCTCGACACCCTGACCCGGTTCCGCATCAAGGGGTTCAAGCTGTCGATCGACGACTTCGGCACCGGCTTCTCCTCGCTCGCGCAGTTGCGCAAGCTGCCGTTCTCGGAGCTGAAGATCGACAAGTCGTTCGTCATGTCGATGGCGCGCTCGCGCGACAGCGCGACGATCGCGACCGCCGTCATCAACCTGGCGCACAACCTGGGGATGGAAGCCGTCGCGGAGGGCGTCGATTCCCGGGAAGCGCTCGATACGCTCAAGGCGCTCGGCTGCGACCTGGCCCAGGGCTATTATATTTGCAAGCCCCGGCCGGCGGACAGCATCCCCGAATTCCTGCGCCGGCGCGCCGATGCCCGCGCGTCGTCGGGCGGCTAACGGCCGCGTCGGGAAACATCGTCGAGCCTCGAAGGCTTGGCGTCCGCGCGATACAAGCCCTGGTTGAACCCGCTCGGAACAAACCTTCGCCTTTAGCAGGGTGCTGAAAAACCCCGAAGCTGTCATTGCGAGGAGCGCGAAGCGCGACGCGGCAATCCAGAATCGCGCGGAATTCCGCAATTGCCCTGGATCGCCACGCCGCCTACGGCGGCTCGCGATGACGATGATGGGGGTTTTTCCGCAGCCTGTTAGATTGCACGCGCGCGGTGATGAGCGGCCAGATTTCCGAGAAGCGGCTGCTCGTCGGCGACGACGAACGCGAGCCCGACTGTTCGACGCGCCGGGCGTGGCAGGTGTCTTCGCGTTCTCGTGAGTTGCGAAACGTATGCGGGTTCATTGCATATTAACCTAGTTTGGCCCAGCATCAGCGCGGGGAAGGGCCATCATGGTGTCCGGGAAACGTTTGCTCGTCATCGACGACGAGCCTGGGTTCTGTGGGTTCGTCAAGAAGGCCGCCGAGAGCCTCGGCTACGAGGTGACGGTGTGCAGCGACGGACAGCGCGCCATCGAGTTCTACGAGCGCTGCCGTCCGACGGACATCGTGCTCGATGTCGTCATGCCCGAGGTCGAGGGCATCGAGATCGTGCGCGAGCTGGCGAAGCGCGGTTCCCAGTCGCGCGTCGTGCTGGTCAGCGGCTACGACCCCTCCTACGTCGAGCTCGGCCGGGCTCTCGGCCAGGCGAGCGGGCTCGGCCGGATCGACGCCCTGACCAAGCCGGTCCGGCTCGATCAACTGCTTACCGTGCTGCGGAACGGCAAATGAAGCGCGACCCGCGCCGCCCGGCCAATCGGCGCTTGGGACCGGCGCGCAAGCGTTCCGTACCGGCCAAGGCCGCGCCCAAGAGGTCAGCCAAGCCCGTAGCCAGACCCAAGTCCGGCAAACCCAAGTCCAGACCCGCGAGCGCGGCGAAGGCCGAAGCCGCGCGGCTCGACCGCGAGCTGCTGGCGGCGGTGCTCGACGCGGTTCCGGCGGTCGTGACGTTGCGCGACCGCGACGGGCGCTACGCCCTGGTCAACACCACCGGGGCACGCCGGATAAACACCACGCCCGAAGCGATGATCGGTCGCCGGCCCGAGGACTTCTATCCGCCCGACGAGGCCCGGCAGGTGCTGGCCGCCGACCGCGCCGTGTTCGATTCCGGCCGCGACGCCCCGCCCAGCGAGGAAACCTTCGCGCTGGTCGGCCAGCCGACCCGCTGGATCGTCCACCGCCGGCCGATCCGCGACGCCGGCGGCGCCGCGAGCCACGTGCTCAGCGTCGGTTACGACATCACCGAGCGCAAGCGCGCCGAGGCGGCGCTGGCGGCGAGCGAATCCCGACTCCACAGCCTGGCCGATACCACACCGGCCTTGTTGTGGATGACCGACGCCGAAGGGCGCCCGTTGATGCAGAACCAGGCCTGGCTCGATTTCCACGGCGCCGAGGCCGGCGACACGACTGACGGGCCGTGGCGGGACGCCATGCATCCCGACGATCTGCCGGGACTCATGGCGACGCATCGGGACGCCATGGCCCGGCGCGCGCCCTACACGGCCGAATACCGCTCGCGCCGAAGCGACGGGGCGTGGCGCTGGCTGCGCGAGATGGCCACGCCGCGCGTGCGCTCCGACGGCGGCTTCGAAGGTTACACCGGCGTGTGCATCGACATCACGGCCGAACGGGCGGCGGCGGCGGAAGCGCGGCGCGGGCGCGAGCTCTTGCAGCGCATCGTCGATGCCATTCCGGCGACGATCGCGCTGAGGGACCCGGACAGCCGCTACGTCCTGGCCAACGCCGCGATGCTCGACTTCATGCCTCCAGGCGCCGCGCCCGTCGCCGGCAAGACACCGGGCGACCTCCACGATCCCGACTACGCCGCGAAGGTGCTCGCGTACGATCGCGAAGCCTTCGCCTCCGGGCGGCCGACCAGGCCCGTGGAGCTCACGACGGCGGGCCCCGACGGCCGCGACCGCCATTGGCTGACCCAGCGCGTCCCCATCCGCGATCCCGATAACGGCTTCGACTACGTGCTTTCGTTCACCTTCGACGTCACCGATCTGGTCGAGACCCAGCGGGAGGTCCAGCGGACCCAGATGCTCCTCGCCTCGATCCTCGATTCGGTACCATCCGGCGTGTCGGTGCGCGACCGCGACGGGCGCTACACCCTGGTCAACTCCGCCGTGGCGCGCAATTTCGGCGCCACGCCTGAAGCGATGGTCGGCCGGCGGCCCGAGGACTTCCTGCTGCCCGACGAGGCCCGGCGCGCGCTGGCCGCCGACCGTGCCGTGTTCGATTCCGGCCGCGACGCCCCGATCCACGAGGAGACCTTCGTCCTGGGCGGCCGGCCGACCCACTGGATCGTCCACCGCCGGCCGATCCGCGACCCGGGCGGGGCTGTGACTCACGTCCTGAGCGTCGGTTACGAAATCACCGAGCGCAAACGCGCCGAGGCGGCGCTGGCGGCGAGCGAATCCCGCCTGCGCAGCCTGGCCGACACCACGCCGGCCTTGTTGTGGATGGCCGACGCCGAAGGGCGCCCGTTGATGCAGAACCAGGCCTGGCTCGATTTCTTCGGCGTCGACCGCGACAACGTCAGCGACACCGTGTGGCAGAACGCCATGCATCCCGACGATCGCGCGCGGGTCGCGGCAGCGCACCAGGACGCCCTGGCCCGCCGCGTGCCCTACGCGCTCGAATTCCGCGTGCGCCGGAAGGACGGCGCGTGGCGCTTGTTCGAGGACTTCGCCAACCCGCGCTTCGGCCCCGACGGCGGTTTCGAGGGCTACACCTGGGCCGGCGTCGACGTGACCGAGCGGCGCGAACTCGAGGACCAGTTGCGCCAGGCCGCCAAGCTCGAGGCGATCGGCCAGCTCACCGGCGGCATCGCCCACGACTTCAACAACCTGCTCGCCGTCATTATCGGCCACCTCGACCTCGCCGACAGCGCGAACGTGGACGACGAGGTGCGCAAATTGCTGGCTCCGGCGCTCGGCGCCGCGCTGCGCGGCGCCGAACTGACCCGGCGGCTCCTGGCGTTCGCGCGGCGCCAGCCCATGGACCCGCGCGTCACGGCCGTGCCGGCGCTGTTCGACGGAATTGATGAGCTCCTGCGCCACACGCTCGGGTCGAACGTCGCCGTCACGGCCGATGTCGCGGCGGACCTGCCGCCGGTCCGCGTCGATGCCACCCTGTTCCAGACCGCCATCCTCAACCTGGCGATCAACGCGCGCGACGCCATGGGCTCCGGCGGCCGGCTGACCGTCGCGGCGCGCCCGGAATCCGTGGCCGGGCAAGGCCACGGGCTGGCCCCGGGCGACTACGTCGTGGTCTCGGTCGCCGACACCGGCAGCGGCATGGACCGCGAGACCCTGGCCCGCGCGTGCGAGCCGTATCTTCACCACCAAGGAATCCGGCAAGGGAACCGGGCTCGGGCTCAGCCAGGTCTACGGCTTCGCGCGGCAGTCCGGCGGCGGGCTCGATATCGACAGCGTACCCGGCCGGGGCACGACCGTCCGCCTCTACCTGCCGGCCGCCAAGGCAAAGCCTCTCCCCGGGGGAAGGCGTCCGTAGGGGCGGGTCTAAGACCCGCCCCTACAAATTCGGTCAACTTGCTCGGAAGTCGTCATGGCCGGGCCAAGTCCCACGATTGCCCGGTTTGGAGGTCGCGGAATTCTGCGCTTTTTTCCGCGTCATGGCCGGCGTAGGCCGGCCATCCACGGGTTAATTGTTGTGCCGGCAAGTCGTGGATGGCCGTGACGAGCACGGCCATGACGAATCGGGATGAGTGAGTGTCCTGCCGGGAAAGCGCAAAGTACCGGGAACCGGGCGGCCGTGGCCCCGGTCCCGCGGGCCGTGCTAACTTCCGCACGCCCAGCCAGGAGCCCGTCGTGATCCCTCGCTACAGTCGCCCCGAGATGGCCGCGATCTGGGCGCCCGAGAACCGTTTCCGCGTCATGCTCGAGATCGAGACCCTGGCGGCCGAGGCGATGGAGGCGCAAGGCACGGTCCCCGCGGGCACCGCCCGGGCGATCCGCGAGCGCGGCGGCTTCGACGTCGAGCGCATCGCGGCGATCGAGCGCGAGGTCGGCCATGACGTCATCGCGTTCCTGACCAGCGTCGCCGAGCACGTCGGGCCCGAGGCACGGTTTCTGCACCAGGGGCTCACGTCCTCGGACGTGCTCGACACCGCGCTGGCCGTGCAGCTCACCCAGGCCGCCGACCTGATCGTGGCCGGAATCGAGCGGGTCATGGCCGCGCTCGAGCGCCGCGCGCGCGAGCACAAGACGACCCCGTGCGTCGGACGCAGCCACGGGATTCACGCCGAACCGACCACCTTCGGCCTCAAGCTCGCTGGGCACTACGCCGAGTTCCGCCGCGACCGCGACCGGGTGCGGGCCGCGCGCGCCGAGATCGCGACGTGCGCGATCTCGGGTCCGGTCGGCAGCTACTCGAGCGTCGATCCGGCGGTCGAGGCCCACGTCGCGCGGCACCTCGGGCTTGCCGTCGAGCCGATCTCGACCCAGGTCATCCCGCGCGACCGCCACGCCCAGTTCTTCGCCCAGCTCGCGCTCACGGCCGCGGCGATCGAGCGGCTGGCCGTGGAAATCCGCCACCTGCAACGGACCGAGGTCGGCGAAGTCGAGGAGCCATTCGCGCCGGGCCAGAAGGGCTCGTCGGCGATGCCGCACAAGCGCAACCCGGTGGCCGCGGAGAACCTGACCGGGCTCGCGCGCCTGGTGCGCGCCGCCGTGGTCCCCGCGCTCGAGAACGTCGCCCTGTGGCACGAGCGCGACATCTCCCATTCCTCGGTCGAACGGGTGATCGCGCCCGACGCCACCATCGCGCTCGACTTCGCGCTCGACCGGCTCGCCGGCGTGATCGAAGGCCTGGCGGTCCACCCCGAGGCCATGCGCCGGAACCTCGACAGTCTGGGCGGCCTGATCCACTCCCAGCGGGTGCTGCTGGCCCTGACCCAGGCCGGGCTCGACCGCGAGGCGGCCTACGGGCTGGTGCAACGCCACGCCATGGCTTCGGCCCAGGGCAAGGGGTTCAAGGAAGGGCTCGCGGCCGATCCCGAAATCGGCAGGTGGCTCAAGCCCGACGCGCTGGACGCCCTGTTCGCCGCCCCCTACGCGCGCCACGTGGATGAGGTGTTCGAGCGCGTGTTCCGGCCCTGAACCGGCCTCGCGGACCCATCGGTCCGGCAAGAATCCGCCTTCGGTGTGATGGCCGTTACAGCGACATGCGAATTGCCGCTAGGCGCGCCGTGCGTTACGATGGCAAAGGTTGACGATCGCTTAACGGGCCGGCCGGATGGCGCTGTTCGGCGCTGTTCGGACCTGGTTCGGGGGCCCTTTCGGGAGATGTGATCATGACGGTACCGGCGGCGGAACGCGTGACGCCTTCCCTGTTCGAAACCGACTCGCAAGACGCGGGATCGCTTGTCATCGACGCGGGCGATGGCGCGCGGCTCGAGCTCGCCGTCGATCACAGCCTGACCGGCGCCGAGTTCTCGCGCGCGGGCCACGACCTGGTGATCGAGGGCGCCGGCGCGCCGATCGTCGTGCAGGGCTGGTTCGCGGCCGAGACCCCACCGGCCCTGGTCACCCAGGACGGCCTGATGCTGTCGGCCGAGACCGTGGCGCGCCTCGCCGGGCCGCTGGCGCCGGGGCAATACGCCCAGGAAACGGCCGCCGCCGACGTGCCGGTCGGCCGGGTCACCGCGCTCGAAGGCGAGGCGGCGGCCACCCGGGTCGACGGCACGACCGTGACCCTTTCCCTCGATACGCCGATCTACCAGGGCGATGTGCTCGAAACCGGCGCCGGCGCGGCGCTCAACGTCGTGTTCGTCGACCAGACCTCGTTCGCGCTGGGCGCCAATGCGCGCATGGTGGTGGACGAGCTGGTCTACAGCCCGTCCACCGGCGAGGGCCAGGCGGCGTTCTCGCTGGTCCAGGGCCTGTTCGTGTTCGTCTCGGGCGAGGTCGCCCACGACGATCCCAACGCCATGACGGTGACCACGCCGGTGGCGACGATCGGCATTCGCGGCACCGGGCTGGCGATCCAGGCGGCGGCCGAAGGGTTGCGCAACCTGATCGGCCTGCTGGTCGATCCGACCGGCGGCGTCGGTCGGGTCACGGTCACCAACGACGGCGGCACGGTCGATCTCGACGAGCCCAACGAGGCGACCAGCCTGACCAGCTTCTTCCAGGCGCCGGACCAGCCGTTCGTGCTCACGGCGCAGCAGATCCTGGCGCTGTTCCAGGCCGTGCTGAACATTTCGCCGTTCCAGGGCGAAGTTCTCGAGCCGGGCGAGACGGTCGAGGGCGAGGCGGGCGACGCGGACCAGGGGCACGCGACCAACGTGACGAACGCGCCCGACGTGCCGGAGCCGGACTTTGCGTTCGCGCCCGACCTGCTGGCCCTCAGCCTGCTGCTCGAGGCGCTGACCAAGTACTACGTGCCGCAGGCCGGCGACGATATCCTCGTGTTCACCCCGGCGCCCGAACAGATCATCGTATTCACGCCCGCCACGGGCCCCGCGCGCATCGGGCTCGGCACCCCCAACACCGACATCCTGATCGGCTCGGCGGGCCAAGGCAACGTGGTGTTCGGGCTCGACGGCAACGATGTCATCGGCGGCGGCGACCTCAACGACTTCCTGTTCGGCGGCGCCGGCAACGACCTGATGATCGGCGGCACCGGGCTCGGCAACGACCTGATCGACGGCGGTCCGGGCATCGACACGGTGACCTACGCGTCCGCGACCCTGAACGTCACCGTCAACCTGGCGGCCGGCTTCGCCTTAGGCTCGTTCGGCGTGTTCAACGGCGTGTTCCAGAACGAAACCGGGCTCGATGAGCTCATCAGCATCGAGAACGTCATCGGCGGCGCCGGCAACGACTTCATCGTCGGCAGCATCGAGGCCAACACTCTGGCCGGCGGCGCCGGCAACGATGTCCTGCTCGGCCTGGCGGGCGACGACGTGCTCGACGGCGGCGACGGCGCGGACACGGCCAACTACTCCCTGTCGGAATCCGCCGTCACGGCTGATCTCGCCCTGGGCACCGCGACCAGTGCGACCGATGGCGCCGATACCCTCGTCGCCATCGAAAACCTGGTCGGCAGCCAATTCGACGACACCCTGCTCGGCGACGGCGCGAACAACTTTATCGACGGCGGCAATGGCAACGACGTGATCGACGGCCGCGCGGGCGATGACACGTTGCAGGGCGGCTTCGGCAACGATGTCATCACGGGCGGCGACGGCAATGACTTCGTGAGCGACTTCGCCGGCGACAACACGCTCGACGGAGGCGCCGGCGATGACACCGTGATCGGCGGATTTGGCAACGACACCGTGCTCGGCGGCGGCGGCAAGGACTTCCTGGCGGGTGGCTTCGGCAACGATCTGATCAACGGCGGCGCGGACGTCGATTGCGTCGATTTCAGCTCGGCGTTCGGCGTCGTCGTCAACCTGGTGGCGGGCACGGCGACCGGCCAGGGCACCGACACGCTGATCTCGATCGAGACGGTCCTCGGCAGCAATGGCGACGACACGCTGATCGGCGACGGCGGCGACAACGAGCTGCTCGGCGGCTTCGGCAACGATACGCTCGAGGGCCGCGCCGGCGACGACAAGCTGGTCGGCGACTTCGAGGGGTTCAATTCGGGCCTCGGCGACACCGCGAACTTCAGCAACGGCCCGGCGGTGGTGGTCGATCTGGCGGCGGGCACGGCGACCGGCCAGGGCAACGACACGCTCCTGTTCATCGAGCGGGTGATCGGCTCGGCGTTCGGCGACACGATCATCGGCGATGCCTCCGACAATTTGTTCCGGGGCGGCGGAGGCAGCGACACGCTGATCGGCGGCGCGGGCGAGGACGTGCTGATCGGCGAAGGCGGCGCCGACGACATTTTCGGCGGGGACCAAGGCGACCTGCTGCAGGGCGAAGGCGGCAACGACGCGCTCAGCGGCCAAGGCGGCGACGACCTGCTGCGCGACGGCGCCGGGGTCGACATAGCCATTGGCGGTCTCGGGAACGACACGTTCCAGCCCGACGCCGACGCCACGAACGGCGACACCTTCCTTGGCGGCGGCGGCATCGACCGGATCGATCTGGGCAATGCGAACGACAACGCCTTCCTCGACCTCGTCGCCGGGACCCTGAGCGGCGGCGGCTTCACCGCCCTCGGCAACGACACGGTGGGCGGCATCGAGAACGTCCTGGGCACGATTTTTGACGACCAGATCTCGGGCAACGCCCTGGACAACTCGATCAATGGCTCCGACGGGGACGACCAGCTCCTCGGCCAGGCCGGCAACGATATCCTCGTCGGCGGCTTCGGCAACGACATCATCGACGGCTTCGGCGACGACGACACGATCTCCGGCGGCGTGGGCGACGACACGATCGACGGCGGGCTGGGCATCGACACTCTCAACTTCAGTCTTAGCTCCGGGCCGATCACCGTGGCCTTGAACACCGCGTTCGCCCAGAACACGGGCGAAGGTCTGGACATCATCGCCCAGGTCGAGAACGTGATCGGGAGCGGGGGCAACGATACGATCGCCGGCGCCAGCGGTACGGTCAACGTGCTGATGGGCGGCAACGGCAGCGACACGTTCTTGTCCGACGACGACAATGGCGATGACACATTCGATGGCGGGGCGGGCTTCGACGTCGTGGACTACGGGTCCGACATAGGCGATCCGCTCATCGTCGACCTGGGCGCGGGCACGGCGACCGGCACGGGCGGCGTCGACACGCTGATCTCGATCGAGGGCGTTTTCGGCGATTTCGGTAACGACACCATCACCGGCGACGGCGGCATCAACCTCCTGATTGGTGACGGCGGCAACGACATCTTGAGCGGCGCCGGCGGCAACGACGTGCTCGACGGCGGCTCCAATGCCGACACCCTGTTCGGCGGCGACGGCGACGATTCGCTTGCTGGGAGCACCGGCAACGACACGCTGAACGGCGGCATCGGCAACGACGTGCTCGACGGCGGCACCGGCGTCACGCAAAAGATGTTCGGGGATGCCGGCGACGACACGCTGATCGGCGGCAGCGGCAATGCCGATCTGCTGGATGGCGGCGACATCGACAACACGGTCGATGGCTTCGACACCGTGGATTACAGCGCGCTCACGTTAGATTTCACCGCCAATCTCTTCGACGGGACCTCGTCGTTCGGAGAAACGCTCAACAAGATCGACGCGGTGATCGGCGGCTCCGGCAACGATACGTTGATCGGCGACGGCAACGCCAACATTCTCAGAGGCCTGTTCGGCAACGACACGCTGTCGGGCGGCCTCGGCGCCGACAGCTTGATCGGCGACCTCGGCCTGGACACCATCGACGGCGAAGACGGCGCGGACAGGCTGGTGGGCGGAGGCGACGCGGACGATATGAACGGCGGTCTGGGCAATGACACCCTGGCCGGCGACGCGGGCGATGACCTGATCGAGGGTGACGTCGGCACCGACACGGCCGCCTACAACAACGTCTTCGCCGCGGTCACGGTCGACCTTGCGCTCGGCGGGCCGCAGGACACGGTCGGCCAGGGCATCGACACCCTCGTCGCCATCGAGAACCTGACCGGCAGCGGGCTCAGCGACCAGCTCAAGGGCGACGGCAGCGCCAACGTGCTCAGCGGCGGCGGCGGCAACGACACCATGATCGGGCGCGGCGGCAACGACACGCTGATCGGCGGCGACGCCGACGATGCCCTTGCCGGCGCGGCGGGCAACGATCGTCTCATCGGGGGAACCGGCATCAACGTCCTGGTCGGCGGGGCCGACAACGACATCTACGACGGCACGAGCGGCTTCGACATCGCCGACTTCAGCGTCTCGGTGGTCGGCCTGACCATCGACCTCGGAATCACGACGGCCCAGGACACGGGCGAGGGCAACGACAGGTTCATCGCGATCGAGCAGATCATCGGTTCGGACCAGACGGACAGACTGCGCGGCGACGCCGCCGGCAACACCCTCTTCGGCGGCGGCGGCAGCGATACGCTACAGGGCATGGCGGGGTTCGACTTCCTACAGGGCGGATTGGGCGCCGACGTGCTCGACGGCGGCACCGAGGGCGACCAGTTGTTCGGCGGCGGCGGCGGCGATGCGCTGCAGGGCGGGGCCGGGTTCGACATCCTGGACGGCGGCGCGAACGACGACGTGCTCGCCGGCGGCGCCGACAACGATACGCTGTTCGGCGGCACCGGCAACGACACGATGAACGGTGGCGACGGCGCGGACGTGCTCGTCGGCGACGCGGGCGCGGACGCGATCGACGGCGGCACCGGCATAGACAACTATGACGCCTCGGATGCGACCGGCGGCGTCGTCATCGACCTCAGCGCCGGAACCGCTTCGGGCGCCGGGATCGGCAGCGACACGCTGACCGGCATCGAGAACGCCGTGGGCAGCGTTTTCGACGACAGGATCCGCGGCACCGGCGACGTCAACATCCTGTTCGGCGGCAACGGCGGCGATACCCTCCAGGGCCTGGGGGGGAACGACGTGCTGTTCGGCGATATCGGTGACGACGTGATCGAGGGCGGCGACGGCGATGACCAGCTCTTTGGCGGCGACGGCATTGACGTGCTGCGCGGCGGCGGCGGCGATGACATCCTGATCGACAATTTCGGGGTGGGGCCCAACACGCTCGAAGGCGGCGACGGCGACGATCACTTGCAGGGCTCGGCGGCGGCCAACGACGCGTTCGACGGCGGCGCCGGGTTTGACGAGGTCGACCTCAGCGGCGGCGGCGCCGTCGTCGTCGACCTGGCGGCGGGCACCGCGACCGGACAGGGCAACGACACGCTGGTTTCGATCGAGGCGGTGGTCGGCAGCGGCGCCAACGACACCATGACGGGCAGCGAAGGCGAAGACGAGCTCGATGGCATCGGGGGCAACGACGTGCTCAACGGCGCCGGGGGCTTCGACATCCTGAACGGTGGGTTCGGGGACGACGTGCTCGACGGCGGCGCCGGCATCGATCTCGCCAGCTACGAGGGCACCGGCCAGAAGATCTTCATCGACCTCAACAACGCGGTCCAGAGCCGGACCGGCGGCTTCGGCATCGACACCTACGTCTCGATCGAAGGCGTCGTCGGCGGCAACGCCAGCGACACCTTCATCGGCACGGACGCCGCCAACGTGTTCAGGGGCGGCGGCGGGCATGACTTCATGACCGGCGGCCTGGGCGCGGACCAGTACGTCTATATCGAGCTCGGCGACGGCGCCGCGGTCGGCGCGGACGTGGCGGCGTCGAAGTTCAACGGCGGCACGTTCGGCGACGTGATCTTCGACTTCGCCACGGGCGAGGACTCGTTCCTGTTCGACGCCGCGACGTTCGGCCTGCCGGTCGGGGCGCTCAACCCGGCGCAGTTCGTCACGCTCACGGGCGCGAGCTACGACGGCACGAACTCGGGCATCGCCGGGGGCACGCCGATCTTCGTGTTCTCGGCGACCGACGGCACGCTGGTGTTCGACGCCGACACGGCGACGGCCGGCTACACCGTCATCGCCGACGTGGTCGAGGGCTCGATCTCGGCCGGCGACATCGAGGTCGCCACGTTCAACTGACGGGCGCCTCGGGCGGGGCTCCCCTCATCCGGCTCGCTTCGCTCGCCACCTTCTCCCGTGGGGAGAAGGGCTGGTTGCGCGACCCAACCTAACCTCTCCCACCGGGAGAAGTCGCCCGCCGAAGCCTTCGGCGAAGGCGGGCGGGTGAGGGCTCCCCTCATCCGGCTCGCTGCGCTCGCCACCTTCTCCCGGAGGGAGAAGGAAGGGATGCGCAAC
>CAZGYG010000034.1:0-7329 GCA_964530335.1 uncultured Rhodospirillaceae bacterium
CGGGACACCAGGCCGGCGTTGGCCCGGATCGCGGCCTCGAGTTCGGCCGCCACGTCCGGGTTGTCCTTGAGGAACTGCTTGGCGTTCTCGCGCCCCTGGCCGATCCGGCTATCCTTGAACGAGAACCACGAGCCGGACTTCTCGACCACCCCGGCCTTGACGCCGAGATCGACGAGCTCGCCCTGCTTCGAGATGCCCGAGCCGTACATGATGTCGAACTCGACCACCTTGAACGGCGGCGCGACCTTGTTCTTGACGACCTTGACCCGGGTCTGGTTGCCGACCACCTCGTCGCGGTCCTTGATCGCGCCGATGCGCCGGATGTCGAGCCGGACCGAGGCGTAGAACTTGAGCGCGTTGCCGCCGGTCGTGGTTTCCGGGTTGCCGAACATCACCCCGATCTTCATGCGGATCTGGTTGATGAAGATCACCAGGGTCCCGGAGCGCGCGATCGAGGACGTGAGTTTGCGCAGCGCCTGGCTCATCAGCCGGGCCTGCAGGCCCATGTGGCTGTCGCCCATCTCGCCTTCGAGCTCGGCGCGAGGCACCAGGGCCGCCACCGAATCGATCACCAGCACCTCGATGGCGCCGGAGCGGACCAGCGTGTCGGCGATTTCCAGCGCCTGCTCGCCGGTGTCGGGCTGGGAGATCAGCAGCTCGTCGGTGTTGACCCCGAGCTTGCGCGCGTACGCCGGATCGAGCGCGTGCTCGGCATCGATGAAGGCGCATGTTCCCCCCTTCTTCTGCGCCTCGGCGATGACGTGCAGGGCGAGCGTGGTCTTGCCCGAGCTTTCGGGGCCGTAGATCTCGACCACCCGGCCGCGCGGCAGCCCGCCGATGCCGAGCGCCACGTCGAGCCCGAGGGAACCGGTGGAGATGGCCTCGACCTCGACCGCGCTTTCGTGCTGGCCGAGCTTCATGATCGAGCCCTTGCCGAACGCGCGCTCGATCTGACCGAGCGCCGCCTGCAGCGCCTTCGTCTTGTCCATGCCGTCCTTCTCGACCAGCCTGAGCGATGCGACCGCCATCGTGCCCTCCCACTATCCACTAACCGCGCGAAGCCGCGCAACGACGCACGCGTACCAGCTTCGTTCATGCCGTGCAAGAACTAAAAGCGAACAAAACAGGGATATACGTCGAATGTCCCGGGGCGCTTCGTGCGGTCGCCGACCCCTCGGCCAGGCTCGCCTTTACGGTCTGGGCTTGGCCTGGCCTGGTTCAGACGCCGGCGCTGCCCAGCGATTCCTTCACCTTGGCCGCGAGCTGCTTGAGGCTGAACGGCTTGGGCAGGAAGTCGACGTCGCCGATGGCGTCGATGCCGCCGCGGAAGGCGTCCTCGGCGTAGCCCGAGATGAACACGATGCGGATGTCGGGCCGCATGGCGCGGATCGCCTGGGCCAGCGCGGGCCCGTTCATCTGCGGCATGACCACGTCGGTAATGACCAGGTCGATGGTCGCGCCCTGGCGGCGCATGGCCTCGAGCGCGGCCTCGGCGCCGTCGGCCTCGATCACCGCGTAGCCCTTGCCGCGCAGCGCGCGCGCGGCGAAGGCGCGCACGACCTCCTCGTCCTCGACCAGCAGGATGTTGCCCTTGCCGGTAAGGTCCGCCGGGATCTCGCGCGGCGCCGTCGTCTCGCTCGGCGTGGCGGCCCCGGCGAGGCGCGGCATGAAGATGGTGAACATCGTGCCGCGGCCGACCTCGCTGTCGACGAAGATGTAGCCGCCGGTCTGCTTGACGATGCCGTAGACCGTGGACAGCCCGAGCCCCGTGCCGGCCCCGACCTCCTTGGTCGAGAAGAACGGCTCGAAGATCTTGCCGAGGATCCGCTTGGGAATCCCCTTGCCGGTGTCCTCGACCTCGATCACCACGTAGTCGCCGGTGGGCATGATCTCGGCGCCCTGGGCGCTGCTGTCGTGGCGCTCGTTGGCGGTGCGGATCGCGAGCCGCCCGCCGTCGGTCATGGCGTCGCGGGCGTTGACCGCGAGGTTGATGATGACCTGCTCGATCTGCCCGGGATCGGCCTTGATCAGGCCGAGATCGCGGCCGTGGACCATTTCGAGCTCGATGCTCTCGCCGATCAGCCGGCGCAACAAGTGCGACAGCTCGCTCAGCGTTTCGGTCAGGTCGATGACCTTCACCTGCAGGGTCTGCCGGCGCGAGAAGGCCAGCAGCTGGCGGACCAGACTGGCGGCGCGGTTGGCATTCTGCTTGATCTGCATGATGTCGGAGAACGACTGATCGCCCGCCTGGTGACGCATGAGCAGCAGGTCGCAGAAGCCGAGCATGGCGGTCAGTAGGTTGTTGAAGTCATGGGCGATGCCGCCGGCGAGCTGGCCGATCGCCTGCATCTTCTGCGACTGGGTGAACTGCATCTCGAGGTGCTTCTGATCGGTCGTGTCGATGACGTGGACGATCAGGCCGTCGACCTTGCCGTCCGCCTTGCGCAGCGCCGAGGTGTAGATGGCGGCGATCGCGTCCCGGTCGCCCTCCAGCCGGACCTCGAGCGGCGCCGGGGGTGACTCGGACGGGGCATCGTCCACGGTCGCCGCGATCCGGCGGGCCACCTCGGCCCGTTCGTCGGCCGCGACCAGATCGACGAACGCGACGCCGAGCAGGCCTTCGGACACACCGGCCGTCATGCGCCTGAGCGCCCGGTTCCACTCGATGATGCGGCCCTCGGGATCGAGCATGGCGATGCCGATCGGCGCGTCGTCGAAGAACTGCACGTAGCGCGCGCCGCTGACGCGGTAGGCGGGCGAACCGGCCACCGGCGAATCCCGCTGCACCAGCCCTACCTGGACGATCTGGCCGCTGGGAGTCACGGCGCGCCGGCAGGTCACGACGACGCCGAGCGGCTCCTCCGCGCCGATGGCGAGCGTCAGGGGCACCACCGTCGCCTCCTCGGCCGCGAGCAGCGCCTCGAGGTTGCCGCCGGCGACCAGGTCGTCGAGCTTCGTCGTCGCGCCGATCAGCCGTTCGCTGTCGCGCCCGAGCCAGCCGATCAGCGTCCGGTTGATATAGAGCAGCGTGCCGTCCTCGCCGCACACGAAGGCGCCGATCGGCACGGCGTCCAGGTAGGCGCTGAGCCGGTCCCGTTCCGCCCCCGCCTCGAGCTCGGCGCTGGCCAACCGGCGTATCGCCTTGGCCTGGGCCTCGTTCAGCCGCTCCATGGCGAGCACGGCGCGCGCCGCGGCGTGGCGCGCGACCAGGGCGAAGGCGAGACCCTGGGCCAGGACGACCCCGGTGACGGGCCAGGCCAACGCCGCCGCCGTGCCCCCGGCGTCGTTGAGCGCGAGCCACGCGCCGCCGGCGACCAGCAGCGTGCCGAGAACAATGACGAGCGACCAGCCGTGACCGCGCGCAAGCGCCGGCCCACCCCGGCCCAGCGTAAGCCGCGTTCCGGCCTGCTCGGTCATGGTTCGTCAACCATCATGGACCAAGCCCTAGCCCGGCAAGGCTTAAGACATCCTTAAGCCGGCCCGGCGGGTCCGCTCCCGGCGGGCCCCGACGCGGGCCCCGGCCTGGGGCCAGGGCGGCGCGGCAGCTTGCCCTTCAGGCGCATGACGTAGCCTATCACCTCGGCCACGGCCTTGTAATGGCGCTCGGGCACGAACTGGTCGATATCGACCGAGTCGTGGAGCGCCCGCGCCAGCAGCGGGTTCTCGACGATCGGCACCTTGTGCTCCGCCGCGATCTCGCGGATGCGCAGCGCGATGCGGTCGGCGCCCTTGGCCACCACCTTGGGCGCCGGCATGACGGCGGCCTCGTACTTCAAGGCGACCGCGAAGTGGGTCGGGTTGGTCACCACCACGTCGGCGTGGGGCACCGCCGCCATCATGCGCCGGCGCGAGCGCTCGAGTCGCAGTTGCCGCAGGCGACCCTTGATCATGGGGTCGCCCTCGGTCTGCTTGAACTCGTCGCGGATGTCCTGGCGCGACATGCGCAGCCTGCGGTGGTGCTGCAGCTTCTGGAACAAGAGGTCGGCGGCGGCCACCACCGCCATCACCGCGACGGTGGCGAACATGAGCTGGGACGCCATGTCGCCGAGCAGCCGCACGCCGCGCGCGGGCTCGAGCGTGACCGAGTCGATCATCTGCCCGAGATCGGGCCACAGCACCATCCCCACGACCAGGGCGACGATCGCGAGCTTGGCCACGCCCTTGCCCAGCTCGACCAGCGAGCGCAGCGAGAACAGACGCTCGACGCCCTTGAGCAGGGACAGCCGTTCGAGCTTCGGCTGGATCGCGTCCGGCGAGAACAGCGGCCCGTGCTGGACCAGCCCGGCCGCCATCGCCGCGACGATCAGCAGCCCGAACACCGGCGCCAGCGCCACGCCGGCCTCGAGCGTGACCAGACGCAGCAGGACCATCAAGCCCGGCAGGTCGACGGCGCGCGCCGCCGCGTCGTCGAGCAAGGCGCCCAGGGCCTCGCTCAGGCGCGCCGCGGACGACGGCACCGCCGCCGCCATCGCGACCGCCCCGGCCATGAGGATGAACCAATGGGCGACCTCGCGCGAACTGGCGACCTCGCCCTTCTCGCGCGCGTCGTCGAGCCGACGTTGCGTCGGTTCTTCGGTCTTTTGACTCTGGTCCTGGTCGCTTTCGGCCATGGCTCAACCCGCCACCAGCGTGCCCAGCCGGTCCGCGACGAAGTCGAGGTACCACAGCATCATCGTCGACAGCGCGATCATGAACAGCGCGATCCCGGCGCCGAGCTGCACCGGGATGATGACGAAGAACACGGGAACCTGCGGCATCAGCCGGGCAAGCATGCCGAGGCCGAGATAGAACACGACGCCGCCGATCACGAGCGGCGCCGCGAGCTGGGTCGCGAGGGCGAACGCGGCGGCGAACCAGTCGAGCGCGAGGGCGGCGATGTCGCCGACCGGCGGCAGGGCGAGCGGCGGCAGGAGGACGTAGGAGTCCGCGAGCGCGGCGAGCATCGGGTAATGCAGGTCGGCGGCGAACAGGGCGACGATCGCGAGCAGCGACAGGAAGCGGCCGACGACGGCGATCTGGTCGCCCTGGGCCGGATCGAACAGGGCGGCGGTGGCGAGCCCGGTCTGGGTCGCCACGATCGCGCCCGCCACGGTCACGGCCGAGATCAGGAAGCGCACGATGCCGCCGAGCGCGAGGCCGACCAGCACCTCGCGCCCGACGATCAGCAGCGCCGCGATGCTGGACTCGGGCACCTCGGGCAGCGCCGGCGCGGCGATCGGCGCCAGCGCGACCGCGAGAATGAGCGCGAACCCCAGCCGGGCACGCGGAAAGACGAAGCCTTCGGCGAAGCCCGGCAGGATCATGATCGCGGCCCCGAGCCGGGCGAATACCAGGAACACCTGATAGAGGTTGGCGACCAGGAACTCGTCGAGCATCAGCGCAGCGTCGCCGCCAGGGTGAACATCTCCTCGCCGAGATCGATGAGCACGCCGGCCATGAACGGCAGGGCGATGATCGCGGTCACGAACATCGCCACGACCTTCGGCACGAAGGTCAGCGTCATCTCCTGCACCTGGGTCAGCGCCTGCAACAGCGACACGCCGACGCCGACGACCAGCGCGACTCCCATCAGGGGCGCCGAGGCGAGCAAGGCCGCGTAAAGCGCGTCAGTGCCGATGTCGACGACCGTGCCGACGTCCATGGTCCCCCCCCGCCGATCTTCAGATCGGCGTCTTGATCTCGCTACCGATCTTCAGATCGGCATCTTGATGACACCCCCGCCGATCGTCGGATCGGCATCTTGATGACGTCCCCGCCGATCGTCAGATCGGCATCTTGATGACATCGTTATAGGCTTGGATGACGCGGTCGCGGACCGCCATGACGGTCTGCAGCGCGACCTCCGCCTCGGTGATGGCGGTGACGACCTCGTTGATGTCCGCCTGGTTGGCGATCGCCTGCATCGACACGGCCTCGGCCTGGGCGATCGAGGCGCCGGTGCTCTGGAGCGCGCCGGTGACGAGGGCGGCGAAGCTGTTGTCCTCGCCGGCGGGCTCGCCGCGCACTTGCTGCAACGCCTTGGCCGCCTGGGCGTAAGCGGCGGCGGCGCCGTTGATCGGGTTTGGCATGGTCGGCTCCTCGGATCGGTGGTTTCCGCGGGCCTACCTGGCACCGCGCGGCTGGCTCAGCCGCGCAACAGGTCGATGGTCTTCTGCAGCATGGTCTTGGAGACTTCGATCACCGCCAGGTTCGCCTCGTAGCTGCGCAAGGCCTGGCGCATGTCGGTCATCTCCAGCATCGTGTTGACGTTGGGCAGCAGGACGTAGCCGTCGGCATCGGCGCTCGGATGGCCCGGGTCGAAGCGGCGCTCGAAGTCGGTATCGTCGAACGTCTCGCCGATCACGCGCACGAGTTCCAGCCCCGATGCCTCGTCGAGCACGTTGGCGAACAGCACCGTCTTGCGCCGGTACGGCTCCTGGCCCGGGGCCGCCGCGCCGGAGTCCGCGTTCGCCATGTTCTCGGCGATGACACGCATGCGTTCGCCCTGGACGCGCAGCCCGGCGGCGGCGATGGCGAGGGTCTTGGCGAGGTCCATGGTGCCTCCTAACCGGACGAGCCGCGCCCGAGCGCGAGCTTCAACAGGTCGATGTGCTTGCGGTAAAGGTTCGTCAGGAGCTGATGGTCGCTCGCGGTCTGCGCGACCTTCATCAGCTCGGTCTCGAGCACGACGGCGTTGCCGACCGTGTTGGTCTCATCCGATTCGCCCTCGATCACGGTGAAACTCCCGGGCGCGGGCCCGGCGCCGCCGAGGTGGCCGGGCGCGGTCGCGGTCATCGTCATGGGGCCCGCCGCCCGGGCGAGGAGACCCGCGAAGTCCAGGGCCTTCAGGTCGCGCGGGGTGTAGCCCGGCGTGTCCGCGTTGGCGATGTTCTGCGCCAACACGTTCTGCCGCTCGCCAAGCCAGGCGAGCTTCTGGCCGAGGGCCTGAAAGAGGGGAAATTCCGAAAAGTTCATGCGCGTCCGCTGCTGGCCGCCTTGCCCGAGTCTCGGCCCGTTCCGTTGAAGATTCCGTTAAGCGACGGGTGACTAAGCGGCGGGTGACGGCCGCGCCCCGCTGCGTTAAGCTTTGTCCCCACGTCGACGCCACGATGGCCGCGACAGGATCGGGGGACACCCGTGCTCTATCTGACCCGCAAGATCGGCGAAGCCGTCATCATCAACAACGACATCGAGGTCACGGTCGTCGAGGTGCGTGGCAAGTCGATCAAGCTGGGGTTCACGTTCCCGCCCGAGGCCTCCGTGCTGCGCAAGGAGCTGCACGAACGGATCAAGGCGGAGAACATCGCCGCGGCCGAGAGCGGGGCCGATCTCCTGGCCGATGTCCTGCCC
>CAZGYG010000034.1:7429-8928 GCA_964530335.1 uncultured Rhodospirillaceae bacterium
CCGTCCTCGATGCGCCGGAGCGCCGAATCGATCTTGGCGATGAGCTTGCGCTCGCGGTCCCGGGTGCGCAGCTCGAGCGCCCGGTCGGTCTCGGTCGCCGCCCGGTCGGCCAGGTCCGCCTCCGGCGTCGTTTCCTCCTGCAGGTTCTGCAGCGTGTGGGTCGATTCCTCGATCAGCTCGGAGCGCCGCCGCATGAGCTCGCGCCGGAAGTACTCGACCTGGCGCGGGTTCATGTACCGCTCCTTTTCGGTCGGTTCGTAATTGCGCGGCAGCTTGATCTCCGTGGCGGTATCGGCGGCGCTCTGGCGCGAGCGCACGGGCGCCTTGGCCTTCGCGGGCACGGGCGCCTTGGCCTTCGCAGGCCGGCGTTTACCGTTGGCCCCGCTCTTGCGGGCGGGCTTCTTGGGCTTGCTGCGTCCCACCATGGGGGACGCTATTTAGGGTGCCCGGCCGAGTTTCGCAAGCTCGACGGCGGCACGCAGTTCGTTCGCGGTCCCCGAGCGCCCCTCGCCCGGAACCAAGTAAAGCCGAACCAGGTTCAGGAACCGCTAACGCCGCCACGCGCACCGGTAAAACCACATGATTTCATATAGTTCGCTCTCGCCGCCGTTAAGCAGTTGTTAAGCCGGCGCGGTTAGGGTTAATACCGTCACCGAGGGCAGTGGGGAACCGCCATGCGCGTGCTTCTGGTAGAAGACGACTCTTCGACCGCGAAGAGCATCGAGCTGATGCTGCGCGCCGAGGGCTTCATCTGCGACACCACGGATCTCGGCGAGGACGGCCTGGAGATCGGCAAGCTTTACGATTACGACATCATCGTCCTCGATCTGATGCTGCCCGACATCGACGGCTACGAGGTGTTGCGCCGCCTGCGCGCCGCCAAGGTGCAGACGCCGGTGCTGATCCTTTCCGGACTCACCGAGCCCGACAAGAAGATCAAGGGCCTCGGCTTCGGCGCCGACGACTATCTGACCAAGCCGTTCGATCGTGGCGAGCTGGTCGCCCGGGTGCAGGCGATCGTACGCCGCGCCAAGGGCCACGCCGCGCCGGTGATTCGTACCGGCAAGCTCGCGGTCAACCTCGATGCCCGCACGGTCGAGGTCGACGGCAGGCCGGTGCACCTGACCGGCAAGGAATACGGCATCCTCGAGTTGCTGTCGCTGCGCAAGGGTACGACACTGACCAAGGAGATGTTCCTCAACCATCTTTACGGCGGCATGGACGAGCCCGAGCTCAAGATCATCGACGTGTTCGTCTGCAAGCTGCGCAAGAAGCTGGCGTCGGCCACCGGCGGCGCCACCTACATCGAGACCGTCTGGGGTCGCGGCTACGTGCTGCGCGATCCGCCGGAATCGACCGTCGCTGCCGCGTAAGGCGGCAGGCAACGACAACGGGCGCCGGTCAGCTCGGCGTCCTTATCTTTTTCGTTGGCCCTAGCGGGACGGCGAGCTGTATTGGGGGTCACTGACGTTGACCCCCGCCGACGCCGAAACCGTCAT
>CAZGYG010000034.1:9028-26916 GCA_964530335.1 uncultured Rhodospirillaceae bacterium
CCCGGCGGCCGCGGCCAATCGCCCCAGGTAATAGGGCTGGACGTTGCGCGGCGTAACGCTGTCGTCGATTCCACCGGCGTCGAGCAAGGCCAGTTCCTCGGTCCGCATCGCTTCGCCCGTGACGCGGAGCTCGACGTCCGCGCCTGCCATGCCGACGGTCAGGCGCCCGCCGCGGCCGAGCAGCTCGAAGCCGAGCAGCAGCATGTTGAGCACGAGCTTGGGCACGGCCGGTGGCAACCCGGACGCCAGCCCATCGGGCCAGTCGAGCGTGACCTTGCCAGTGCCGAAGTACGCCGCGGCCGCCTTGCGCGCTTCGGCAAGGGACAGTCCGGCGGCGACGCCGTACGCGCCGCGGTAGATCTGGAGCCGCGTCGTGAGCTGGGCCGCGCTGGTGGCTACGAGCTCCAGGGCCTCCTTGTCGAGCGCGCCTCCCTCCAGGTCCGCGAGCTCGAGCCCGTTGACCACCGCGCTCGCCGGACCCACCAGATCATGGCACAGGCGCGAGCTCAGCAGCGCGGCCAGGCGCAACCCATCCATCCGGCACCCCCCTTGCGGACACGATGATTTAGCGCACGCCCACCGTTGTGCCTACAGTAGAACGACGAACAAGCTCCGCCGCGAAGGGGGACCTCACATGGATCGTGGCTTCGCGCCCGGCGATCGGGTCAGGCACCCCGCCATGCCGGAGTGGGGTGTCGGCACCGTCCAGTCGGCCATCGGATCGCGCGTGACCGTGACCTTCGAGCACGCCGGCAAGCAGGTGATCGACACCGCGATGGTGACGCTGATCGCCGTGCCCGAGCGCGGCGCCGGGCCCGCGACCTAGGTCGCGGTTGGCCGCCGTGGCCGCCGGTTGCCACCATCGGAGAAACGCGCTATCCCGCTCACCGAGGCGTGGCAAATCCCTGAAGGGCTTGAGGTTTTTGCGACCATGGCGACGGACCGGCCGGAGCAACGCAAGTTCGGACACCCGGGCAGCGGGCGCGGCGGGCGCATGCGGCCCAAGGGGCGGGGCGTCTCGGACCAGGCCTTGGCCGAGGTGCGCGGGTTGCTTGGCGATCGCCCACGCCGGCGCGACCTGCTGATCGAGCATCTGCATCTGATCCAGGACCGCTACCACCGAATTTCCGCGCCGCATCTCGCCGCGTTGGCCGCCGAGATGCGTTTGCCCATGGCCGAAGCCTTCGAGGTCGCCACGTTCTACGCCCACTTCGACGTGGTGAAGGAAGGCGAGGCCCCGCCGCCCGCCGTGACCGTGCGTGTCTGCGACAGCCTGAGTTGCGCCCTGGCCGGCGGGGAATCGCTGTGCGCCGAGCTCGCGCGGTCGCTGGGCCCGGATGTCAGGGTGGTGAGGGCGCCGTGCATGGGCCGCTGCGATGTCGCCCCGACCGCCGAGGTCGGCCACCGCCACATCGACCACGCCGACGCAGCGACGGTCCGGGCAGCGGTCGAGAGCGGCGTGATCGACCCGATCCTGCCGGCGCACACGAGCTACGACGCCTATGTCGCGGGCGGCGGCTACGGGTTGCTGCGCACCTGTCTGGACGGCCGACAGACGAGGGACGATATCCTGAAGGTCCTCGAGGACTCCGGCCTGCGCGGCCTGGGCGGGGCGGGATTCCCCACGGGGCGCAAGTGGCGGTTCGTCCTGGCCGAACCGGCGCCCCGCCTGCTCGCGGTCAACGCCGACGAAGGCGAGCCGGGCACCTTCAAGGATCGCTGGTTCCTGGAAACCGATCCGCACCGGTTTCTCGAGGGCATGCTGATTGCGGCATGGGTCATCGAGGCCCCCGACACTTACGTCTACCTGCGCGACGAATACCCGGCGGCGCGCCATCTGCTCGAAGTGGAGATCGCCGCGCTCCGCGCCGCGGGGCTGGACCGCCACACGACGATCCACCTGCGGCGCGGCGCCGGGGCCTACATATGCGGCGAAGAGTCCGCGATGCTGGAAAGCATCGAGGGCAAGCGCGGCGAGCCCCGGCATAGGCCGCCCTACCCAGCCCAGGTCGGGCTGTTCGGACGCCCGACCCTGATCAACAACGTCGAGACGCTTTATTGGGTGCGCGACCTGGTTGAAAAGGGCCCAGCCTGGTTCAAAGGCCAGGGCCGCAACGGCCGGACCGGGCTTAGAACTTTCTCGGTCTCGGGCCGAGTCAAGAACCCGGGAGTCAAGATCGCGCCGGCGGGCATCACCGCGCGCGAGCTGATCGACGAGTTCTGCGGCGGGATGGCCGAGGGTCACAAATTCAAGGCGTACCTGCCCGGCGGCGCCTCGGGTGGCATCCTCCCGGAGTCCAAGTCCGACATCCCGCTCGATTTCGGCACGCTCGAGCCGTTCGGTTGCCTGATCGGTTCGGCCGCCGTGATCGTGCTGTCAGATCGCGACAGCGTGCCGGGCGCCGCGCGCAACCTGCTCCGCTTCTTCGAGGACGAGAGCTGCGGCCAATGCACGCCGTGCCGGGTCGGCTGCGAGAAGGCGGTCAAGTTGATGGGCGATGGCCCATGGGACGGGGCGCTGCTGCGCGAGCTCGGCCAGGCCATGCGCGATGCTTCGATCTGCGGCCTCGGCCAGGCCGCGCCCAACCCGATCCTGAGCGTGCTCGACCACTTCGCGGAGGACGTGGCGTGAGTACCGTCACCTTCAGCCTGGACGGGGTCGAGGTCGAGGCGCGCTCCGGGGAATCGATCTGGCAAGTCGCCAGGCGGCTCGGCACCACGATCCCGCACCTCTGCTTCACAACCCAGGCGACATACCGGGCGGACGGCAATTGCCGGCTGTGCATGGTCGAAATCGAGGGCGAGCGGACATTGGCGGCCTCGTGCATCCGCGCGCCGACCGAGGGCATGAAGGTACGCACGAAGGGGCCGCGCCCCGAGGCCGCGCGCAAGATGGTCATGGAGCTGCTGGTCGCCGATCAGCCGGCGCGCGAGCGCGCGCACGACCCGGCGTCCGAATTGTGGTCGTGGGCCGAGCGCCTGGGCGCGACGACCAGCCGGTTCCCGAGGCACGGCATGGCGGCGCCGGACGCGAGCCATCCGGCCATGGCGGTCAACCTGGACGCCTGCATCCATTGCACGCGCTGCGTGCGCGCGTGCCGCGAGGTCCAGGTCAACGACGTCATCGGCATGGCGTTCCGCGGCGCTCGCAACAAGATCGTGTTCGACTTCGACGACCCGATGGGCGAATCGACGTGCGTGGCGTGCGGCGAATGCGTGCAGGCGTGCCCGACCGGCGCGCTGATGCCGGCGACCCTGGTCGACGCCGCCGGGGTCAAGAAGCCGCTCCAGCCCAAGGAGGTCGACAGCGTCTGCCCCTACTGCGGCGTCGGCTGCCTGATTACCTACCAGGTGGTCGAAAACCGGATCGTCGCGGTCAAGGGCAAGGAAGGGCCGGCCAACCAGGGCCGGCTGTGCGTCAAGGGCCGCTTCGGGTTCGATTACGTCACCCACCCGCACCGCCTGACCAGGCCGCTGATCCGCAAGGCGAACGCGCCCAAGAGCGCCGACGCGGACCTGGACCCGGCGAACCCGTGGACCCATTTCCGCGAGGCGACGTGGGACGAGGCGCTCAATGCCGCCGCCGCCGGGCTGCGACTCATCCGTGACGAGCACGGCGGCAAGGCGCTGGCCGGGTTCGGCTCGGCCAAGGGCTCGAACGAAGAGGCCTATCTGTTCCAGAAGCTCGTGCGCACGGGCTTCGGCACCAACAACGTGGACCACTGCACGCGGCTTTGCCACGCCTCGTCGGTGGCGGCGCTCATGGAGACGATCGGCTCGGGTGCCGTCACCGCGCCGTTCAACGATGCGACCAAGGCCGATGTCATCATCGTCATCGGCGCCAATCCGACCGAGAACCACCCCGTCGCCGCGACGTTCTTCAAGAACGCGGCCAAGGCCGGCAAGACCCTGGTCGTGATGGACCCGCGCGGCCATGCGCTCGCCCGGTACGCGACGTACATGCTCCAGTTCCAGCCGGGGACCGATGTGGCGCTGCTGAACGCCCTGATGAACGTGATCGTCGCGGAGAAGCTCTACGACGAGCAATACATCCAGGCGCACACCGAAGGCTTCGAGACGATGGCGCGCCACATCGCGCCATTCACCCCCGAGGCGATGGCCCCGGTCTGCGGCATCGACGCCGAGACGCTCCGTACCGTCGCCCGCGCCTACGCGCGGGCCGAACGGGCGATCATCTTCTGGGGCATGGGCATCTCGCAGCACGTGCACGGCACCGACAACGCGCGCTGCCTGATCGCGCTCGCGCTCATGACCGGGCAGGTCGGGCGCCCCGGCACCGGTCTGCACCCCCTGCGCGGCCAGAACAACGTGCAAGGCGCGTCCGACGCGGGGCTCATCCCCATGGTGTATCCGGACTACCAGTCGGTGGAGAACCCCGACATCCGCCGGCGCTTCGAGGACCTGTGGGGCACGACGCTCGATCCGAAGCGCGGCCTGACCGTGGTCGAGATCATGAACGCCGTTCTGGCCGGCGAGATTCGCGGCATGTACATCATGGGCGAGAACCCGGCCATGTCGGACCCGGACACCAACCACGCCCGGGCCGCCCTGGCCAAGCTCGAGCACCTAGTCGTCCAGGACCTGTTCCTGACCGAAACCGCGTTCCACGCCGACGTGGTGCTGCCGGCCTCGGCCTGGCCCGAGAAGGACGGCACCGTCACCAACACCAACCGCCAGGTCCAGATGGGCCGCAAGGCGCTCGAGTCGCCGGGCGAGGCGCGGCAGGATTGGTGGCTCATCCAGGAGATCGCTCGGCGCCTGGGACAGAATTGGAACTACGGCCATCCGCGCGACGTCTACGAGGAACTGCGCCAGGCCCAGGATTCGATCCACGGCATCTCGTGGGCGCGGCTGCTGCGCGAGGACTCGGTCACCTATCCGTGCGCCGGCGACGACGATCCGGGCCAGCCGATCGTGTTCGGCGACGGCTTTCCGACGCTTTCGCGCCGCGGCAAGATGGTGCCCGCCGACATCATCCCGCCCGACGAACTGCCCGACGACGACTACCCGATGATCCTGACCACGGGGCGCGCGCTCGAGCACTGGCACACCGGGGCGATGACCCGGCGCGCGAGCGTGCTCGACGCGCTCGAGCCCGAGGCCTACGTCGTGCTGTCGCCCGAGGACGTCGGGCGCCTCGGCCTGGCGCCCGGCGAGCGGATTCGCGTGGCCACCCGGCGCGGCGCGATCGAGGCCCGGACGCGAGTCGACCAGGCCGTGGCGCGCGGCATGGTGTTCATGCCGTTCTGCTTCGCCGAGGCGGCGGCGAACATGCTGACCAACCCGGCGCTGGACCCGATCGGCAAGATTCCCGAGTACAAGTTCTGCGCCGCGCGCATCGAACGGCCCGAACTGCTGCTCACCCCTCACCCGGCGGGCCTCCGCCCGCCGACCTCTCCCCATGGCAGAGGTTAGGCTGGATCGGTCCCCTGATTCCTTCTCCCCTTGGGAGAAGGTGGCGAGCGCAGCGAGCCGGTTGAGGGGCGGCCGGCGCTCCGGCCGGGCGCTCGCGGGGGCTGAAACCCGTCGATGACATCGGGCGGCGGATGAAGCACGATGGCCGCCTGGGTGGGAGGAGTGTCATGGACGATGAGGTCGTCTACCTCGCCGCCGCCGACTTGGTGGCGGGCTATCGGCGTCGCAAGTTCTCGCCGACCGAGGTGATCGACGCGGCTCTTGCGCGCATCCGCAAGCTGGAGCCGAAGCTGAACGCCTGGCAGCTCGTCGACGAAAAGGCCGCCCGGCGCCAGGCCAAGGCCAGCACCGAGCGCTGGCTCAAGAACCAGCCGCTCGGCCCGCTCGACGGCGTCCCGACCGCGATCAAGGACGTGACCGAGACCAAGGGCTGGCCAACGCTCAACGGCTCGCTCGCCATCGACCCCAAGGGGCCGTGGAAGGTCGACGCCATTGTCGTCGAGCGGCTGCGCGCCAGCGGCGCCGTGCTGCTCGGCAAGACCGCGACCCCCGAGTTCGCCTGGAAGGGGGTGACGCAGAGCAAGCTTAAGGGCATCACCCGCAACCCGTGGAACACCAAGCTGACCCCAGGGGGATCGTCGGGCGGCGCCGCGGCGGCGATCGCCACGGGCATGGCGGCGATCGCCACGGGCACCGATTCCGGCGGTTCGATCCGCGAACCCGCGAGCTTCTGCAACATCGTCGGGTTCAAGCCGACGTTCGGCCGCGTGCCGGTGTGGCCGCCGAGCCCGTTGATGATGATCGAGCACTGCGGCCCCTTGACGCGCACGGTGCGCGACGCGGCGCTCGCGTTCAGCGTCATGGCCGGCGCCGACCCGCGCGACGGTTACGCGCTGGCCGAAGGCGCGCCCAGCGTGCTCAACGGGCTGGACACGGGCGTCGCGGGTCTGCGCGTCGGGTTCAGCCCCGATCTCGGGTTCGCGCCGACCGAACCCGCGATCGCCAAGATCGTGGCGGAGGCCAGCCGGGTGTTCCGCTCGCTCGGCGCGCGGATCGAGAACGTCAAGGTCTCGATCGGCAACCCCAACGCCATCGCCAACCCGATCTACGACACGCTCGCGGCGCTGGTGCTCGACGGCCTGGGCACGCGGGCCAAGCACGTGACCGAGCCCGACCTGATCGCCGCGGCGGAGCGCGGGCGCAAGCTCGGCGCCGGCGACGTGATCAAGGCCGAGGCCCAGCGACGCAACCTGATCGCGGCGCTGGCCGAAATTCACGAGGATTACGATCTCCTGGTTTGCCCAACCGTGTGCGTCGCGCCGTTCGGGGCCGGTCGCGACAAGCCGCATGGCTGGGACGCGCGACCCGATACGTCGTGGATGGACCTGACGTTCCCGTTCGACCTGACCGGGCAGCCCGCGATCTCGGTGCCGTGCGGATTCACCGCCGATCGCCGCCCGGTGGGGCTGCAGATCGTGGGCCCGCGTTCGGCCGACGCCCTGGTGCTGCGCGCCGCCCGCGCCTACGAGATGGCGAACCCGATCGGGGAGCGGCGACCGCCCATCTGACGGACCTACGGACCGTTGTAGACGACGCCGCCGAGTTCGGCGATGTCGTAGCCGGCCATGGCGCGGGCGCGCTCGGCGAAGGGTGCGGTCGCGGCGAACGCCATCAGGCGGCGGAACGGCGGTTCGAAGGCCTCGCGGCGGTCGAGCACCAGGTCGAACCGCTCGCGCGCCAGCGGCACGAAATCGAGCCCCGCCGGGCCCGCGGCCGCGGCGACGGCGAGCCCGGCATCGGCGCGCCCTTCGCGCACGGCCAACGCCAGGTCCCATTGGGTGCGCGCCGGCGGCTCGGGCGCCACGAGCGCGTCCGCCTCGACGCCGGCCGCCGCCAGGAGCTGGAGCAACAGCACCTGGCTCCCCGCCTCCGGCTGGCGCACGGCGACACGCACGCGCGCGAGATCGGCCACGCCCCTGACGCCGAGCGGATTGCCCGGCGCCACGACCAGGCCCTGCTGGCGCCACGCCCAGGTCAGCGCGACCACGGGGCGCCCGGCCAACTCGCGCGCGATCAGCGGCACGTTGTAGGCGCCGGTCGCCGCGTCGCGCACGTGCACGGCGGCGACGGCCGCCGCGCCCGCCGCGAGCCGGGCGATGCCGTCGAGGCTGCCGCTGGCCAGCAGCGCGAGGCCGCAACCGGATTCCCGCGCCGCCCATTCGAGCAGCGGGTCGTGGCTGCCGGCGATGACCGCTGGCGGGCGCGAACGCGCCGCGCCGCCGGCGTGCTCGGCCAGCCAGCGCTCGATGCCGGCGCGGGGGAACAGCCACTTGCCGGTCACCCGGGTACACGGGATCGCGCCGGCCTTGACCAGGTCGTAGACGCGCCGCTCCTTGATCCTGAGGTGCTCGGCGACCTCGCGCACGGTCATAAGTTCGTTTTCTAGCATAAGTTCGTTTTCTGGCAGCAGCTCGTTTCCGGGCACCGGCTTAACCCTTTTGCGCCTGGGGTCGAAATCGTTCCCCGCCTCGGCTATGTCTATGGTCTAGTCGAGGTCCGGCTCCGGCCCAAGGGCCCTTTTTGCCAAGTCGCCATGACCAGGTCGCCATGACCGCGCTCATCGATCCGTTCGGCCGCCACGTCAGCTACCTGCGCGTCTCGGTCACGGACCGCTGCGATTTCCGCTGCGTCTATTGCATGTCCGAGGACATGACGTTCCTGCCCAAGGCCGATCTCCTGACCCTGGAGGAGCTCGATCGCCTGTGCGCCGCCTTCTTGCGCCTGGGCGTGCGCAAGCTCCGCCTGACCGGGGGCGAGCCGCTGGTCCGGCGCAACCTCCTGTGGCTGATCCGGAGCCTCGGCCGCCACCTCGGCGGGGCTCTCGACGAACTCACGCTGACCACCAACGGCAGCCAGCTCGCCCGCTTCGCCGGCGAGCTCCACGCCGCCGGCGTGCGCCGGATCAACGTCTCGCTCGACACCCTCGACGCCGGGCGCTTCGCCGCGATCACCCGCTGGGGCAAATTCGATAAGGTCATGGCCGGGCTGGCCGCCGCGACGGCGGCCGGGCTGCGGGTCAAGATCAACATGGTCGCGCTCAAGGGCGTCAACGAGGACGAAATCGATCGCATGATCGCCTGGTGCGGCGAGCGCGGCTACGACCTGACGCTGATCGAAACCATGCCCATGGGCGACATCGACGGCGACCGCACCGCGCAGTACCTGCCGCTGTCGGTGGTGCGCGGCCGGCTCAAGGAACGCTGGACCCTCGAGGACGTGCCCTACCGCACGGGCGGCCCGGCGCGTTACGTCCGGGTCGGCGAAACCGGCGGGCTCCTGGGCTTCATCACGCCGCTGACCCACAACTTCTGCGAATCGTGCAATCGCGTGCGGCTGACCTGCACGGGCACCCTTTACATGTGCCTGGGGCAGGACGATAGCGCCGATCTGCGCGCGCCGCTGCGCTCCAGCGAGAGCGACGAGGCGCTCGTGGTGGCGATCCACGAGTCGATCGGACGCAAGCCCAAGGGGCACGATTTCGTCATCGACCGCCGGCACGCGCGGCCGGCGGTGGCGCGCCACATGAGCGTGACCGGCGGCTGAGCCGCCGGTTACGGGATCGGAATATCGAAGCTGGCGCCCAGCAGCGTGGTCCCGAACGGCGGAAACGTGATCGTCGCGGGCACGCCGGGGATGAAGCTCAGGATGCTCAGGTCGTAGGTGTAGTTGATGATGCGGACCGTGATGAGCGGGGTCACGAGACCCGTTGTGTCGTCGGCGAGCACCGTGCTCGGCTGGTAGATCACCTGGACGTTTTCGCTGGCCAGGTCCGGCAGCGTCACCTGCATGGCGTTCAGGACATCCGTGAACACTCCCGCCAGCACGACCGGCCCGCCGGCGCAGTTCACGGCGCCGCCCGCTCCCGTGCAGGTGATCCCGGCGGTCTTGAGGTCTTCGACCGCGGCGATGGGATCCCCGATGACGGCGATGCGCGCCCCGCTGCGGGTCGCCTCGGCCGCGCGGTGGAACTCGAACATCAGGATGCCGATCTCGAGGGCGCCGATCGTCATGACGAACAGCACGGGCGCGATGAAGGCGAATTCGATCGCCTCGACGCCCCGCCGGTCGCGCACCAGGCGGCCGAAGGCCCGCCCTAGCCGGCCGAAAACCCCCGCGGCGGCGCGGCGCGCCGTCGGGGCGCTAGATGCCCATATGCGTCTGTTCATGGGAGCTCAAGATCTGAAGGTCGCCCAGGCCGAACATCTCGACCAGCGCGGGCGTGATCGGCACGAACGGCACCGTCGCGGTCAGCCGGATCACTTCGTGGTCCACCCCGCCCACCGTGGCCGTGAAGGTTTGCACGAGGATCGACGCGCCCGCTTCGGCCCAGCCGGGCACGATGAAATCACCGGTGCCGTCGGGCGTACCCGTGCGCACCAGGTTCTCGACCTTGGTCAGGGTCGCCCCATCGAGCGGAACCTCGCTGCGCGCCGCGAACGCCGCCGCCGAGCGCAGGCTCTTCTCCACCGCGTCGGCATGATTGATGAATCGGGCGATCTCGGTGACGCCGAGAATCAAGGCCAGCAGCACCGGCGCGATCAGCGCGAACTCGATCGCCGAGCCGCCGCGACGGTCGCGGGCGAGACTATTCGATGAGGCGCACATTGATGTGGAAGTCCGTTGTGTTGGTGAGGCCCGTGATCGGGCCGACGATCTCGGCGTAGACGTCGGCCGCGGGCGGGTTCGGCACGTTCTCGGTGATGAACAGGTAGAGGAACCCGGAGGCCGAAGTCTCGACGTGGCCCGTGATCCCCTCGCACAGCAGGATCGCGGCGACGACGACGCGGCGGGTCGGATCGTCCACGGGCAGCGAAGCCGGGTTCGGCACGCCGTCGACGTTGTTGTTGTTCGGGTCGCCGACGTTGACCGGCACCAGGCCGTAGACCGGCGAGGCATCGTAATCCACGTTGCCCGGTGGATCGATGCGTCCGAAACCTGGCGGAGCCGCCACACCCACCGGATAAATGGCCACTTTCCCCCGGCGATCGAAGGTTTCGCCGAGTTCGTAAAGATAGGTCTGGTAGCGCGAGGCGATGACGTTCAGGCTTTCCGGGAAGGCGGCGGTCAGCTCGGCCGGTGGCAGGCCGCCGTGCTTGGCGGCCCAGTAGCCGTTGAGGTCCCAGGTGCCGTTGCCGAGGATGACTGCACCGACCAAGTCCACGTCACGCGGGTAGTCGATGACGTTGTTCGCGGGTCGCTTGGGATTCGGCGCGCTGCCCATGTCGAAGCGCGCGTTGATGCCTTCGCGCACCTGGTTGGTCTTCGAGCCGGGTGCCGTCTCGACCAGGTCGCTGGTGCACGCCCCGCTTTCGATCGCCAGCAGGGCCGCGTTGATCGCTGACGCGCCGCAGTCGCTGTCGACGCACAGGAGCCCGTAGTTGCCCGGCACGAAGCCGCCGCCGCCCTGCGGCTTGAGCAGGACCTGGCGGCCGATGTGCTGGCCGGCGATGAGTTGCTCGATCAGGTCCAGGTCCTCGGTGAAGTCGCAGACCATGAACGGCGACACGTTGCACACGATCGGGCTGTTGCCCGCCACCGCCAGGGCGTTGACGGCGAGTTCCTCGATCGCATTACCATCCGTGACGACCGCAAGCACCGGCTGGAACAGGATCTCGATGTTCTCCGGCGACATGGTCACGCGCACGAAGTTGGCGTCGACGTCGTTGGTCGCTGCTGTCTGGACGCCGCCCGGCACGTAGACCGAGAAGAACTCGACCGTGCTGACGGTCAGGTCGCCGCCCAATACGGTCATGCGCGAGCTGTCGGACGCCGTTGTCGTCGCGATCACCGTCGCCCGGTCGCGCGCCCCTGGGCTGCCGTCGAGCGCCGTGGCCGCCCCCAGCGCCGCCGCGTCGGCCGCGTTCTGCAGTTGCGCGCGCAACACTGCCATGCGGCCGATGTCCACGCCCAGCACCAGCGAGCCCATGACCAGAACGCCCACGATCGCCACATAGATCGCGACCGCGCCGCGCCGGTCGGGCCACAGCGCCGCCCTGCCCGCGACAATCGGCAGCTTCGCAAACCACCCCATCATGGCAAACCTCCGCAGATATGACGCCATGGGCCCGCCTTGGGCCGGCGCCCGCTCCGCCGCCAGGATGCCGGACTCGGCCCGCACCGCGGGCTGCCGAACTCCGACCAGACCATTATCCACGTCAAGATCGTTAACATCCATGACGACCGTCACTCAATCGGCCTTGACGCCAAGCCCGATCACGAAGCGGCCGATCTCGTGGCATCTCCAGACAAGGTCAGGATACCACAAAGCTTTGCGAGAATCACGTTAACGTATCGTGAACTGATGCGCGAATTCGGCGCCTGTCACCGCCGCGGTTCGGCTCGGTTATAGTGTCCGCGAACAGCCACCGGGGCCGCCACGTGCCGCAGCGCAACATCGCCTTTGTCGCCAGCAATGCGCCCGACGCCCAGGCTGCCCTCGCGGAGCTCGGGCGCACGTACCGCGGCGTCGAGCCGGAGCGGGCCGACGTCGTCGTGGCGCTTGGCGGCGACGGCTTCATGCTGGAAACCCTGCACCGGTTCCTCGATCGTGGCGTGCCGATCTACGGCATGAACCGCGGCACCGTCGGATTCCTGATGAATGCGTTCCGCGCCGAGGGGCTGATCGAGCGGCTGGACGCCGCCCAGCCGACGCCGCTGCACCCCCTGCGCATGGTCGCTCGCGACCGCCAGGGCCGCGACCACGCGGCCAGCGCCATCAACGAGGTTTCGCTGCTGCGCGAAACCCGATTCGCCGCCAAGATTCGCATCACCATCGACGGCAAGGTGCGCGCGCCGGAACTCGTGTGCGACGGGGTCCTGGTGGCGACGCCCGCCGGATCGACCGCCTACAACCTGTCCGTCCACGGACCGATCCTGCCGCTGGGCGCGGATATCCTGGCCCTGACGCCAATCAGCGTGTTCCGGCCGCGCCACTGGCGCGGGGCTTTGCTGCCGTCCACCGCCACGGTGCGCTTCGAGGTGATTGAACCCGAAAAGCGGCAGGTCAGCGCCGTCGCCGACTACGTCGAGGTGCGCGACGTCGTCGACGTTAGCGTGCGGGTCGATCGCGAGCGGCGCCTGACCCTGCTGTTCGACCCCGACCATAACCTCGAGGAGCGCATCCTGAACGAGCAGTTCGCGCCATGAGCGATCCCCCGGTGAAGACGGAATTGGGCGTCACGTACCAGGCCGAATCGCCGGCCGAGACCCCGGCGGAGGTGCGCGCCCGCCACGCCGCCAACCGCGCCGCCTGGAACGAGGCGGCAGGCCACTATACGCGCCACCTCGACGCCGCCATCGCCGGGCTGCGTGCCGGGCGCAGCACGCTGCACCCGATCGAGCGGGCCAACATGGGCAACCTCAAGCCCTGGTGCGGCGTCGCGGTCCACCTGCAATGCGCCTCGGGCGAGGATACGCTTTCGCTGTGGCTGGAAGGCGCCAAGCGGGTGGTCGGCATCGACATTTCCGACGTGCACATCGCCAACGCCCGGCGCACCGCCCAGGCGCTGGCCGCCCCGGCCACTTGGCATCGCTGCGACATCCTGGACGCCCCGGCCGAGTTGGATGGCGCCGCCGATCTCGTTTACACCGGCCGTGGCGCGCTGTGCTGGATCCACGACCTGGCCGGCTGGGCCGGGGTCGTGCGGCGCCTGCTCAGGCCGGGCGGGGTCTTCCACGTGCTCGACGATCACCCGGTAAGCTACCTGTTCGACATGGCGCCCGATCGCCTGGTGCCCTCCGGGCTTGGGTACTTTCGCCACGCGGAATGGTCGGTCGGTTGGCCGACCACGTACATCCCCGACCTGCCGGCGGGCCCGGCCGGGCCCGCGCGCAAGCACGAACGGTCGTGGACCATCGCCGAAGTGTTCGGCGCCTTGACCGGGGCTGGCCTCGAGGTGACGCACCTCGGCGAGCATCCCGAGCCCTACTGGGACAACTTTCCAAACCTGCCCGCCGGTGTGCGGGCCACGCTGCCGCTGACGTTCTCGATGATGGCGCGACGGCGCGCTTGACCCGCGCGGCGGCACCTGTGCCACATTGGTGCCCGAAGGCGGGAAAACGACGGAGAGGGTAATGAGCCTGGGCGACATCCTGGTGGCGAAGGGGCTGGCGACAACCGATCAGATCGGCCAGGGCCTGACGCACCAAAGGGAGAAGGGCGGCCGCCTGGGCGACAGCCTCATCGCCCTGGGGGTCGTGACTTCGGAACAGATCGAGGGAATCCTCAACGAAGCCCCGCAGTCGCCCTTGAGCGTCGAGGACACGGGCATCGATACCCTGTTCCTGATGAATCTGCTGGTCAAAGGCATGTACGCCGAGAACATGGAGACGCCCTCGCAGCTCTCCGAAGCCCTGAAGCTGCCGGGCACCATGATCGGCAAACTCATTCAGGAAGCCAAGAACCGCAAGCTCGTCGAGGTCATGGGCCAGGCCGGGGACGCGGCGACCGTGGGCGAGATGCGCCACGCCCTGACCCGGGCGGGGCGCGACTGGGCGGTCGAGGTCATGCTGCAAAGCCAGTATTTCGGGCCGGCCCCGGTGACCCTGAACGCTTGGCGCGATCGGGTCCTGCAGCAGCGCATTACCAACGAATTGATCACGCGCGATAAGCTCGTCGAGGCCTTCACGGGCCTGGTGATGCCCGAAAGGTTCCTGGCTCGCCTTGGGCCGGCGGTCAACTCGGGGTCGGCGATCCTGATCTATGGCCCCGCGGGCAACGGCAAGACAACGGTCGCGGAGATCGTCGGCAAGATCTTCGAGAACGTCGTCTACGTCCCCCATTGCGTCGCCATCGACAACGACATCATGAAGGTCTACGACCCGACGATTCACCGCTCCGTCGCCGGCGGAACGGGCCTTGGCAGCGGCCAGGGCATCCGCCGCGAGCGCATCGACCAGCGCTGGGTGCCGTGCTTCCGCCCCATGGTCATCACCGGCGGCGAGCTGACCATCGAAATGCTCGACATGAAGTTCAACGAGCTCGCCAAGTTCTACGAGGCTCCGTTGCACATCAAGGCGCTGAACGGTGTGTTCCTGATCGACGACTTCGGCCGCCAGCGGGCGAAGCCCGAGGACATCCTGAACCGCTGGATCGTGCCCCTGAACAGCCGGGTCGACTACATCTCGCTGAAGTCGGGCAAGACTGTGCAGATTCCGTTCGACGAGATCGTCATCTTCTCGACCAACCTGCACCCCAACGACTTGATGGACCCGGCGTTCCAGCGCCGCATCGCCTACAAGCTAGAAACCGTCGAGCCACCGGAAGAGCTGTTCCGCAAGGTGTTCGAGGGCATGGCCGCCAAGCGCGGCCTGAAATTGACCGACGAGATATACCAGATCGCCGTCACGGGAATCCGCGACAACGAGGCGCCGTTGGCGTACTTCCAGCCCAAGTTCATCGTCGATCAGGTGCTGGCATCGTGCAAATTCGACGGCGTCGAGCCGACGTTCACGCCCGATTACGTCGAGGACGCCATGAGCAACCTGTTCGTGAAGGCCTCGAGCAAGATGTTCGGCGTGAAACGGGCCTGAGCCGACGAGGCGTTCAGCGCACGGCGGCGCAGGCTTCGGCGGGATCCAATGGGTAGACCGGGCGGCGCAGCTTGCGGTACGGGCGCTTGCGCACGTCCGGGCTGGTCAGCCCGCCGCAGTCGGCGACCACGATCGCCCGCGCGATCGGCTGGAACGCGCCGCGGAAGTGGTGCATCGACTTGACCGCCACGATCGCGTTCTGCCGCGGATCGATGCCCTGGGACATCAGCATCTGCTGGTCGAGAATCTGAGCGTTGTACGTGGCCGACACCACGTCGATGCCGCCGACCCGGAACACGGCCGCCGGGCCCACCGAGCCCCGCGCCCCGGTGTACATCGGCCCCTGGTAGCGGAACCTGCCATCGGACACCGAAACCACCGTGCCCGAAAGTCGCAGGGGCCCGCCGCCGCGATTCGGGTCGAGGCGGCCGCCGAGGTCGAGCGTCATCGTCGCCCCGGCGCCCGCCCGGTGCATGGCCTCGACCGCCGCGGGATCGCGCAGGTTCGCGAACACCGAATTTTCCACCCGCGCCTCGAGCATGGCCGCCAGCAGCCCGGTCGCGTCGCCGTAGGCGCCGCCGCCAGGGTTGTCGGCGTAGTCGGCGACGACCACCGGCCCGCCCGGCCCCACGGCCCGCCAGGCCGTGGCGACCGCCTCGGCCGGGCCGAGGTACGTGACCGAAAACTCGTCGCGTCGCCGCCACACGTCGTCCATCAGGTCGTCGGCCAGCGCCTGCCAGCGCCGATGAGGGCCGTCGCCGACCACGACGACCGAAGGCCCGGCGTCGCGGATGTCGGCGTCGACGAATCCGCCGTTGATGCTGACGGAAAGGACGCCCGGCTCGTCGGCTTCGAGCGCGCGGGCACGGGTCAGCAGGGGCACCATCGGGCCGTCGACGCCGGTGCGGCCGTGGTCGGCGCCTTCGACCATGGCCCGGCGCGCCACGGCGGTATGCGGCCGAACCTTGCCCCTCAGCGCCCGGTCCATCAGATCGGCCGCCTCGCGCCCACGCTCGCCGACGTCCGTGTGCGGGTAGGTGCGGTACGAGATCAGCGCGCTGGCGTGCCGCGCCATGCGGTCCGTTACGTTGGCGTGCAGGTCGAGTGTCACGACGATGGGCATGGCGGGCCCGACGACACCGCGCAGCGCTTCGAGCAACCGGCCCTCGCCGTCGTCGTCGGTCGCGGTGACCATGGCGCCGTGCAACGCCAGCAGGATGCCGTCGAGCCCCTCGGTCGCGCGCGCCGCCGCGACGATGCGTCCGCCGAAGGCCTCGTACGCCGCCTCGGTGACGACGCCGCCGGGCCCGGCGGAGGCGGCCACGACCGGAACCAGGGTGATGCCGTGGGCCGCGGCCCCGTCGAAGAACCCGCCGATCTCGGTGTTCGTCCCGGCGAGCTCGGCCAGCGCCGGGCCTTCCAGGCAGAGCCGCTGGCGAAACTGCTCGACGTCCGTGGGCAGGCGGCTGAACGTGTTGGTTTCGTGACTGAATTCGGCGATCAGGACGTTGGGCATGGCGATCCTCAGGCGCGGCAGGCGCGACGGGCGAAGGCAGCGACGCGGGCGCACGCGGCGTCGATCGCCGGACCGTGGCCCCAGGCGCGCAGAAAGCTGTGGCCCATGGCCGGCGCGACCCACAGCTCGGCCGGCACGCCCGCGCGCCGCAACGTAGCCGCGTAGGCGGCGCTGTCGTCAAGCAACGGGTCGCACGCCGCGGCGACCACGAACGCCGGGGGCAGGCCGGCGTGATTCGCCGCCTTGGCCGGAGCGCCGTACGGGCTGTCGGTGATCATGGTCGGGCCGAAGTAGGCGCGCCGGTAGCCCGCCATGGCGTCCTCGGACAGCGCTGGGTCGTCGGTGTTCGCCGACGGCGGCCGATCGAAGCCGAACGCGCCGTAGACCAGAAGCTGGCCGGCGAGCCCGGGCCCGCCGCGATCGCGCGCCGCGAGCGTCACCGCCGCCGACAGATTGGCGCCGGCGCTGTCGCCGCCGACCGCGAGGCGCGCGGCATCGACGCCGAACGTCGCTGCGTCGGCGGCCAGCGCGGCGGCGACGGCGTAGGCATCGTCGAATGCCGCCGGGAACGGTTGCTCGGGCGCCAGCCGGTACTGCACGCTGACGACCACGAGCCGCGCCTGCTCGGCCAGGTGCCAGACGGTGTTGTCGGCGCTGTCGAGGCTGCCCGAGACGAACCCGCCGCCCTGGCAATAGATCAGGCACGGCGCGCCCGATCCGGCGACCGCCGCGGGCCGGTAGACGCGAATCGGCACGTCGCCGTCGGGCCCCGGAACCGCGCCGTCGTGCACCGCCATGCCGGGCGGACGCGGTTTGCCGCGCTGGATGCACCAGTCCTGCCAGAACGCGCGCTCCTCGCGGAAGTTCGCGAACGCGGGCCACCGGGACATGTCGCCCCAGAAGGCGAGCATCTCGGGGTGCAGGCAGGACTCGGGCATGGTCGCTCCGTTACGACCCCGTAACGACAATGACCATACCGCACTTCGGTCGGGGCGCTCGGAGTGTCCACCAGGGTCGTTGCCGGCCCCGGCCGCCGCCGCTAGCCTCGCCTCGATCGACCGGGGGACCGCCATGACGACCTATCCCGACTGGGCTACGTTTCTCCGCACCAGCTTCGCCGCCAGGAACAAGTTTCCCCTGGTCGCGCCAGAGACGCCGTCGTTCCTGGGTCAGCCCGTGGCGCGGACGGCGGCCGAGCTCGAGGGCGCCGACGTCGTGGTCATCGGCGCGCCCTACGTCGCCGCCCAGAACGGGCTCTACGCCGGCGTCGCGATGGAGGAGTGGATCGCGGCGCCCAAGCGCGTGCGCCAGCAGTCGGCGCGCTATCCGTCGGGCTACATCCAGG
>CAZGYG010000035.1:0-18711 GCA_964530335.1 uncultured Rhodospirillaceae bacterium
CCGGATCGCGAGCGAACGCTGGTAGAGCGGCTCGGCCTCGCCGTAGCGGCCCTGGACGCGGTAGAGCTCAGCCAGGTTGTTGAGGCTCACGGCCACGTCCGGGTGCTCGGGCCCCAGGGCCTTCTCCAAGATCGCGAGCGAACGCTGGTAGAGCGGCTCGGCCTCGCCGTAGCGGCCCTGGGCGCGGTAGAGCCCAGCCAGGTTGTTGAGGCTCGTGCCCAGCCGGGGGTCGTCCTCTCCATACCCTTCAGCAGCCTCGAGAGCGGCGGCAAAATGCTTTTCGGCCTCGGCGTAGTCCCCTTGCTGGTACGCGGCCAGCCCCGCCGAGTCGAGGCTCTCCCATGATTGGGATTCGGCGTGCACTGGGCCGAGCGCCAGCGTGAGCCATAGCGGACCCGCCAGCAACCAGAGCAGCCGACGTGTTTTCATTGCCTCGATCCTTCAGAATCGTTCAGCATCCGACTCATTGAGTCGAGAGACACTTATGTTTCTAATGGATTGGATCAAACGGATGCTACCCCCAGATTTCCGCGCTTTTTCTGCGTCATGGCCGGGCGAAGTCCCGGCCATCCACGGCTTTCACGCCATTCGTGGATGCGCGGGTCACCCCCGGGACGAAGTGCCCGGGGGCGCGCATGACGGAAAAGGGTACTGTTTGTCTGAGTCACCCCACTAACTCCTTCTTGGTCGAACGCAGCGCGTTTCGCTGAGAGTCACGGGGAGCCATGGCAAGAAGGCTACGCGTCCCTGCTCGTTCAACTTGATCGGATTATGCTCTACCGCGGTCCGATCGTCACCACGGCGAGGATCGCGCCCTTCGCATCGGTGACGGGCAACGCCCGGTCGGCATCGTCCGCGAGAACGCTGTCCCAGCGGCCGAGCAAGTGCCCGGCGACCGAGGCCGTGCCCGCGAGGCAGGTGACCAGCAGCGTTCCGGCGCGGCCCGGAATGTCGCCTTCCTCCGCCGGCCGATGGATGGCGACACGGCAGCCAAGGCTCGCCCGATCCGTCATCACGTTGTAGTCGTCGGTCGCGCCGTCGATCGGCGTGCAGGCGACCGCCGCCTCGCCCGCGAAGGCGAGCGGGACGAACCGGCGATCGAGCCTGTGAGTCTGGCCGTCCACCTCCAGCACCATCCCGGGGCCGTCGATCACCATGATGGTGCGGTCGTACCCCGGGAACGACGAGAACGGGCACGGGCGCTCGACGCGCGCGATGCTGGCCCGCCAGGCGAAACGCGTGGCGCCCGGCCGCACGGCGATCTCGCGCGTGACGCCGAGCCCGTTTCGCCACGGCATGACGCGGTGCGCGGCCGCCGGGATCGCGACGACGGGCACGGTTGTCAGCGCTGGGCGCGCTCCGCCGCCCGGCCGTCGGCCAGCCGCGACGCCAGGTAACGGGCGAAGTCGGTGAGCTCGCGTTCGAGCCAGCTCAGGCGCCCGCCGGCGGCGAGCGGCGCCGCGGTGTTGGCGTAGACCGCCTCGACCACGCCGCGGTCCTCGGCGTTGACCCGGTCGAAGAAGGCGACGGTCTCCGCCACCGTCGTCGCGCGGTCGGGGAGCGCCGCCCAGGCCTCGGGCGCGAACGCGGCGCCGAACCGAATGTGGACCTCGCCGACGCCCTTGGGCCTGAGCGACAGGTACCAGAGGTGGTCGGGCGCCAGCACGTACATGTGGCACGGGAACACGGTGGGCATCACCGAGGTGGCGCGCCATTCGTCTTTCAGCCGGCGGTTGTCCGGGTGGGCGAGGCCGTAGCCGGCGCCCTCGATCTTGGCGAAGGTCTGTACCGTGTAGGCGCCGCCGACGGCCGGGGGAAAGCGCGTGCTGTCGATCGGCATCCAGGCGCCCACGGTGGCGCGATGCGAGACCGGCAGGTGATAGCCCTCCATGAAGTTCTCGGTCAGGATCTTCCAGTTCGTCGCCCAGACGTGGTCCTGGGTGACGAAGGGCACGTAACCGGCCATCTCGTAGCGCCCGACCAGGTCGCGGAGCGGCCCGAACAGCGTCGCCGTGGCCGGGGCCGCGGGGTTCAGCGTGACGTAGATCCAGCCTTCCCAGAGCTCGGTGCGGACGGCGGGCAGGGCGTGGTCCGCGACGCGAAAGCCGGGGGTTTCGCGCATGTGCGGCGCGGCGACCAGGCGTCCGTTCAGGTCATAGGTCCAGGCGTGATAGGGACAGGTGAACTTGCGGCACCGCCCGCGCCCGTCGGCCAGCCGCATCATGCGGTGCAGGCAGACGTTGGAGAACGAGCGCACCACGCCGTCGTCGCCGCGCACCACGACGATCGGCTGGTCGTTGATCGCGAACGTCAGGTAGTCGCCGGGCTCGGGGATTTCCGCCGCCAGCCCGGCGCACTGCCAGTCGACGGCGAAGATGCGGTCGCGTTCGAGCGCGTGAAGCTCCGGGTCGCGGTAGGCGCCGGGCGGCAATGCGCGCGCCGGCTCGGCGTCGGCGCGCTGCCTGATCTCGGCGAGGATCGATTCGAGCACCGTCATGCCGTCCCCGTTCAGGCGAGCACGCCCTCGGCCGCGTCGCGGAACAGCCGTTCGAGCTTGGGCGCGTCGAGCGGCACCGGGTTGGTCGGCGCCGAAGGGTCCTTGGCGGCCTCGACGGCGATGCGCCCGGCATGCTCGGCGCCCACGCCCAGATCCTTCAACGTGTGCTCGATGCCGATGGTCCGGCGCAGTTCGAGCACCCAATCGACGACGGCGGAGCTGGTCGGCGCCAGCCCGATGTAACGGGCCAGGCGCACCAGCTTGTCCTCGATGGCGCCGCGGTTGAACAGCAGGACATAGGGCATGACCACGGCGTTGGTCCGGCCGTGATGGGTATCGAAGTTGGCGCCGATCGGGTGCGACAGGGCATGCATGGCGCCGAGCCCCTTCTGGAACGCGGTCGCGCCCATGGTCGAGGCAACCATCATGTAGGCCCGCGCCGCCAGGTTCGTGCCGTCCTTGACCGCCGCCGGCAGCCACTCCTTGATCAGCCGCATGCCCTCGAGCGCGATGCCGTCGGCCATCGGATGGAAGCCGGGCGCGCAATACGCTTCCAGGTTGTGGGACAGCGCGTCCATGCCGGTGGCCGCGGTCAGCCCGGGCGGCAGCCCGAGCGTGAGCTCCGGATCGTCGATGACGATGGCCGGCTGCATTTTGGGATGGAAGATCAGCTTCTTGACGTGGGTCGACTCGTCGACGACGACCGAAACCCGGCCGACCTCGGACCCGGTGCCCGCGGTCGTCGGCACGGCGACGCACGGCGCCATGCCGGCCACGTTGACGCGGGTGTACCAGTCGTCGCGGTCCTCGAAGTCCCAGATCGGCCGGGTCTGGCCGACCATGAGCGCGATCGCCTTGCCGACGTCGAGCGCGCTGCCGCCGCCGAACGCGACCACGCCGTCCGCCCCGTGGGCGCGGAACGCCGCCACGCCGTCGTCGACGTTGCGCGCGACCGGGTTGGCGCGCACGTCGGCGAACACGGCGGTCGGCAGTCCCGCCTCGTCGTTGATCGCGGTGGCGCGGGCGACGATCGGCAACTTGGCCAGCCCCGGATCGGTGACCAGCAGCGCCCGCGTCATGCCGAGCTGGCGGCAGGCCGCGGGCAGCTCGGCGATGCGGCCCGGGCCGAAGCGCACCAGGGTGGGGTAGTTCCAGTTGCCGCGAAGGCTCTTGGGGTCGATGGCGGTCATGGCGATTCCTCGATGGCGCACTGCCGTCGAATCCACCATCAGGGCCCTGTCGTCAAGGGCGATGCGATCAGATGATCTCGAAGTAGCGCTTGAGCTCCCAATCGGTGATCGCCTTGCGGAACTCGCGCTCCTCCCACTCGCGGGTGGCCGCGAAGTGCTCGACGAAGGCATCGCCGAACAGCGCGCGGGCGCCCTTGGAGGCGCGCAGCCGCTGCGCGGCGTCCCACAGCGTGGTCGGAAACGCGAACCGGCGCGGCACCTTGGCCTCGTAGGCGTTGCCGGTTGACGGCGCGGTCGGCTCGAGCTCGTGCTCGATGCCCCACAGACCCGAGCCCAGCGCCGCGGCGAGCGAGACGTAGGGGTTGCCGTCCGCCGCGCACACCCGGTACTCGACGCGCTGGGCCTTGGCCGAGCCCGGGATGGCGCGCAAGGCCGTGGTGCGGTTCTCGATGCCCCAGGTCGCGTTGGTCGGCGCCCAGAAGCCCGGGATCAGGCGGGTGTAGGAATTGATCGTCGGAGCGATCATGCCGAGCACCTCGGGCAGCAGCGCCTGGCAGCCGCCGATGAAGTGGCGCATGGTGCGGCTGATGCCGTGGGGCTCGGACGGCGCGTGGAACGCGCTGTTGCCCTTGGCGTCGGTCAGCGACAGGTGCAAATGCCCGCTCTGGCCCGGATACTTGCCGGACCACTTGGCCATGAAGGTCGCCATGGCCTTGTGCCGCTGGGCCACGACCTTGGCGAAGGTCTTGAAAAGGGCGGCGCGGTCGGCCGCGTCCACGCCGTCGCCAACGCTGAGCGCGGCCTCCATGACCCCCGGACCCGTCTCGGTGTGCAGGCCCTCGATAGGAAAGCCCATGGTCCGGCACGTCGCCAGCAGATCGGTGTAAAGCTCGGCCCAGACCGAGGTGCGCAGCAGCGAATAGCCGAACATGCCGGGCGTCAGCGGCGTGAGGTCCTGGTAGTTCTTCGCCCGGACCGAATGGGGCGTCTCGTCGAACAGGAAGAACTCGTACTCGAAGCCGCCGCGCACGCCAAACCCCATGCTCTTGGCCTTGGCGATGACCCGCCCCAGCAGGTTGCGCGGGCAGATTTCGGCATGCGGTCCGCCGTCGAACTCGAGCAGGAACAGGAGCCCCTTGCCTTCGAACTCGAACGGCACCTCGCGGCAGGTCTCGGGCAGGAGCCGCACCTTGCCGTCGGGGAAGCCGGTGTGCCAGCCGGTGACCGCGACGCCGGCGGCGGGATCGTAAAGCTCGTCGGCGGAATCCCAGCCCAGGATGACGTCGCAAAACCCCATGCCGCCGGTGGCGAGCGAGTTGAACTTCTCCTTGGACAGCCACTTGCCGCGCAACACGCCGTCGATGTCGAAGATGCCGACCTTGACGTTATCGAGCCCGCGCGCCTCGACGATGCGCAGGGCGTCCTCCGCCGTTTTCACCTGCGATGCATCCATGGCCGCGCCCGTTCGTTACGCCCTTGCGGTCGAGAAAAAGGGCCCCGATCGCTCGGGGCCCTCTGCCGTAGGACGCCGGTTCAGCCCTGCTTGCGGTGCTGAAGGGCGAACTGCTCCTCCGGCGACTTGACCAGGTGATTGCGGCCATAGGCGGCGAAGTAGACGATGCCCGCGGCGAACCAGACCAGCATCCCGATCACGCCCGGCTGGTAGTCCGGATTGACGATGCACACGATCAGCGACACGGCGGCGATGATGCCGCCGATGACCGCGCCGCCCACGCCGGTCCATGCCCGGAACGGCCGCTCGATGTTCGGCAGCGTGGTGCGCAGCCGGATGAACGACACGAACTGCATGACGTAGGCGATCACGGCGCCGAACACCGCCATGTAGAGGATGGCTCCCAGAAGCTTTCCGGTCGCCTGCTGCATGATCAGGCAGACGATGAAGCCCAGGACGGCCCCGGCGATCAGGGCGACGTGCGGGGTCTTGCGCGTGCCGTGTGTCGCCGACAGCCAGGCAGGGAAGTACCCCGCCCGGGACAACGAGAAGATGTTGCGGCCATAGGCGAAGATGATGGTGTGGAAGCTCGCCACCAACCCGGCCACCGCGATCAGGGAGAGTATCGCCGCCAGGGTGGCACCGCCCTCGCCCAGGATCGCCTTGAAGCCGGTGAACAGAGGCTCGGCCGAGGCGCCAACGCCGGCGGCGCCATCGGGCGCGATGCCGCCGTTGAGGAAGAGCGTGAGCACCGCCGTTACCATCAGGGTCCCCAGGCCCCACAGGATGCCCTTCGGCAGGTTCTGCTGCCAGCCGACCGATTCCTCGGCGGCCAGGGGCAGCTCCTCGATCGCCAGGTAGAACCAGATGGCGAACGGGAAGGCGTAGAGCACGCCGGTGATGCCCTTCGGCAGGAACGTGCTGTTGCCCGGGTCCGGGACCACGTTCATGGCCGCGGACCAGGAGAAGTAGGGGATCGCCATGACGTAGAACACGGCCAGGATCGCCAGCGCCAGGACGCAGATGACGACCGTGAACTTGAACGTCGTCTCGACGCCGGCGACGTTGATGCCGACGAAGATGGCATAGAAGATCGCCCACCACAGCCACATGGGCAGATCGAAGCCGAGCAGCGATTGGCTGATCGCGCTCATGTAGGCGCCGATCGCCACGACGACGACCGCCGGCGTGACGACGTATTCCATGTTCTCGGCCAGGCCGGTGATGAACCCGCCCCACGGGCCCATAGCCGTGCGCGCGAACGAATAGGCGCCGCCGGTGTGGGGCAGCGCGGTCGCCATCTCCGCGATCGAGTAGCAGAGCGCGACGTACATGACCGTGATGATGACGGTCGCGACCAGCAGGCCGCCGAAGCCGCCCACCGCGAGTCCGAAGTTCCAGCCGTAGAAGTCGCCGGATATGACCGCGGCGACCCCCAGCGCCCACAAAGACCAGACCCCGGCGTACCGCTTGAGCCCGCGCTTCTCGAAGTAGCCGGCATCGACCGAGGTATACTGAACCCCGCCGACGGATTCTTTCTCCGCCATGTTCACCCCCGAGTGTCATGCCGTACGGGCATTCGTGGGCCCGTACCGCCTGCTGCGCCGACATGTCGCCACTACGGCCCACCCAAGGGAGGGCAGCGAGCCGGCGTGCAAAGCATCGTCCAAATCCACGGGGTTGAGAAGGAGATTTTCCGGCTCCGCCGGCCAGATCGGCTCGGGGAGCCAATTTGGCCCGATTCGCCGCGGCCTGGAATCACGGGATGTCAGGAGATCGATGGGGAAATCGCGGTGCGGAGTCGCCCGAGTCGGCCACGCGCCGGGCGCCCATCATCGGCTAGACTGGGCGGCAGAGACCGCCAACGGCGGGATCGGCGAGGCAAGGAGGGCGTGGTGGCACGGCCGATCCTGATCGACTGCGATCCGGGCAAGGACGACGCCGTGGCCATCTGGTTCGCCACGGCATCCCCCGAGCTCGACATCCAGGCGGTGACGACCGTGGGCGGCAACGTCGGGCTCGGCAACACGACGCGCAACGCCCTGACCGTCCTGGGCCTGGCCGGCCGCCCCGACGTGCCGGTGCACGCCGGCTGCCCCTACCCGCTGCTGCGGCCGCTCGAGACGGCGACGGACGTCCACGGCACCAGCGGCATGGACGGCGCCAGCCTCGCCCCGTCGACGCGAGCGGCAAGCGGGCGCTACGGGCCGGTCGCGCTCATCGAAGCGATCCTGGCCGCGCCCCGCCCGCCGACGATCGCCGCGCTCGCGCCCGTCACCAACCTGGCGGTCGCGCTCGCCCTGGAACCGGCGATCGCCGGCAAGGTCGAGCGCATCGTCGTCATGGGCGGCGGCTTCCGCGAAGCCAACATGACGGCGTTCGCCGAGTTCAACGTCTACGTCGATCCCCACGCGGCGGCCAAGGTGTTCGCCTGCGGCGCGCCGATCACCCTGGTGCCGCTCGACGTGACGCGGCGGGTGCTGGCGACCGAGGCGTGGCTCGCCGGTCTCGAAGCCTCGGGGCGCATCGCGGCGCGGGCGGTCGCGGGCATGTATCGCGCCTCGCCGGATCTCGCGTTGCACGATCCCTGCGTCATGGCGTGGCTGGTGCGGCCCGACCTGTTCGTCGCGCGCGCGGCCCATGTCGCGGTCGTGACCGCCGACGGGCCGGAGATCGGCCGCACCGTGCGGTCCGCCACGGGCGCGCCCAACATGGACGTGTTGGTCGAGGTCGACGGCCCCGGCGTGCGCGCGCTGATCGCCGAACGATTGGGCGCGGTGCCGTGACCATGGCGCGGCTCGATCTCAAGGTCGTCGGCGGCACGGTGGCGACCAGCGCCGACGTCTTCCACGCCGACATCGGCATCAAGGACGGGCAAATCGTGGCGCTGGGCGACGATCTGCCGCCGGCCGAGGCGACCATCGACGCGCGCGGCCGGCTGGTGACGCCGGGCGGCGTCGACGGCCATTGCCACATGGACCAGCAGGCGTGGGAAGGACGCGAGACGGCCGACGATTTCCTCTCGGGCACCGTTTCGGCGGCGTGCGGCGGTACCACCACGGTCATTCCGTTCGCCATGCAGCTTCGCGGCCAGTCGCTCAGCGCCGTCGTCGAGGATTATCACCGGCGGGCCGGCCCCAAGGCGGTCATCGACTACGCGTTTCATCTCATCGTCGGCGACCCCTCGGCCCAGGTGCTCGGCCAGGAGCTGCCGCCGCTGATCGCCGGCGGCTGCACCTCGATCAAGGTCTACCTGACCTACGACCTGCTCGTGCTGTCGGACCGCGAGGTGCTCGAGGTGCTCGACGTCGCGCGGCGCGAGCGCGCCATGGTCATGGTCCACGCCGAGAACGACGCCTGCATCCGCTGGCTCACCGACCGGCTGCTCGCCGAAGGCAAGACCGCGCTCCGCTACCACGGCGAGGCCCGCGGCCGCGCCGGGGAGCGCGAGGCGACGCACCGGGCGATCGCTCTGGCCGAGGTCGCCGAGGTCCCGGTCCTGATCGCTCACGTTTCGACGCGGGCGGCGACCGAGCAGATTCGCGCCGCGCGGGCGCGCGGGCTCGGCGTCATGGCCGAGACCTGCCCGCAGTATCTGTTCCTGACCGAGGACGACATGGACACCCACGACCTGGAGGGCGCCAAGTACGTCTGCACGCCGCCGCCGCGCGGGCCCGACGACCACGCGGCGATCTGGGGCGCGCTCGCCGACGGCACCTTCCAGGTGTTCTCGTCGGACCATTCGCCGTGGCATTACGTCGACAAGACCGCGGGCGGCCCGCGTACGCCGTTCCACAAAATACCCAACGGCGTCCCCGGCATCGAGACGCGCATGCCGTTGCTCTACTCGGAGGGCGTCGGCAAGGGGCGGATCACGCTCGAGCAGTTCGTCGCGCTGGGCGCGACCAATCCGGCGCGCATCTACGGGCTCTATCCGCGCAAGGGGACGATCGCGGTGGGCGCCGACGCCGACCTGGTCATCTGGGACACCGAGCGCGACGTGACCATCAGCAACGCCATGCTCCACCACGCCACCGACTACACGGCGTACGAGGGCATGAGGGTCAAGGGCTGGCCGATCATCACGCTGTCGCGCGGCGAGGTGGTGTGGCGCGATGGCGAGGTGCTGGGCCGGCCGGGCCGCGGGCGGTTCCTGCCGTGCGACCGGATGGGCTGGGCTTGAGGGCGCGACAGGCTTGCCGCGACGGCCGGCCACGGCCACATTATCGGGCGTAAACGAGGGGATGGTGCCGAGCCGCCCGAGCGGCCGGCGACCGCGCCATGGGTTCGTCAGACAAGCGGCTTCCCGACGCCCGACGCGCGAGCGACGTCGATGCCTTCCTGCGCCAGCTCGCGGCCATGCCGGCCAAGGCGCCGAGCGGGCGCGGGCGCCTGTTGTTCGCGATCGACGCGACGGCCAGCCGGCAACCGACCTGGGACCGGGCGTGCCGGCTGCAGGGCGAGATGTTCCGCGTCACCGGCGAGCTCGGGGGGCTCGAGGTGCAGCTTGCCTACTATCGGGGGTTCGCGGAGTTTCGCGCCACCGGCTGGATCGCCGACGCCGACCCCCTGGTCCGCGCCATGACCGGGGTCACGTGCCTGGGTGGCAAGACACAGATCGCGCGGGTGCTCGAGCACGCGGGGGCCGAGGCCGACAGGCGCAAGGTCGCCGCCCTGGTTTTCGTCGGCGACGCCATGGAGGAAGACACCGACCTGCTGTGCCGGCTGGCCGGCGAGCTCGGGCTCAAGGGCACGCCGATGTTCGTCTTCCACGAAGGCGGCGATCCCGCGGCCGGCGCCACGTTCCGCCAGATGGCGCGGGTTTCGGGCGGCGCCTATTGCCCGTTCGACTCGAGCAGCGCCCAGCAGCTCCGCGACCTGCTGCGCGCGGTCGCGGTGTATGCCGCGGGCGGGCGCGCCGCGCTCGAGCACCACGCGCGCAAGTCCAGCGCCGCGGCCGGCATGCTCGACCAGGTGCGGCTGCTCGGCGCGCCGCGCCAGGGCTAGGGTCGGCGCCGGATGACCTACCTTCTGCTTGGCCTGGGCATCCTCGTCCTCGGGCTTGCGCTGGTGTCGGGGTTCCAGCGGGCGAGCCCCTCGACGCTCGCCAAATGGATCCGGGGCATCGCGGCGTGCGTGGCACTCGCCGTTGGCGTCTACCTGATCGTCAGCGGCCGAATTTTCCAGGCGGTGGCGGTGCTGGCCGCAGCCGGGCTGCTGTTCGCGCAGTTACGCCGGGCCTGGCCGGCCCTGGGCGGGCGGGCCGCGCCGGGGCGGGGCGGGGCGACGTCCGAGGTCGAGACCGCGTTCCTTCGGGCCAGCCTCGATCACGCCAGCGGCGCCGTCACGGGCACCGTGCTGCAAGGCGCCTTCGCCGGTCACGAGCTCGCCTCGCTGGGCGAGGCCGACCTGGTCGCGCTCTACCTCGAATGCCTGCGCGAGGACGAGTCGTCGGCGCGCCTGGTCGAGGCGTTCCTGGACCGGGGCGCCTACGCCGCGACGTGGCGCGACCGGCTGGGCGAGCGGACGCCGGGCGGCGCGGCGGCGGGCCGAGCCGGGCCGATGACGCCCGAGGAGGCGCGGCGCATCCTGGGCGTCGCCGCCGACGCGGCGCCGGCGGCGATCCGCGCGGCGCACCATCGGTTGATGATGGCCAATCACCCCGATCACGGCGGCTCAGCGTACCTGGCGGCCAAGATCAACGAAGCCCGCGATTGCCTGCTCAGCGCCTGAACCCGGCTTCGTCGCCAGGCGACACGGCGGGCGGGTTCGGCTTAAATGGCGGGCCGCGGATTGCCCCGGCACGTTAAGGATGGGCGAGGCCATGACGTGACGTCACGGCGACGCGTACGCAAGGCGGTGTTTCCCGTGGGCGGGCTGGGCACCCGGTTCCTGCCCGCGACCAAGGCCATGCCCAAGGAAATGCTGACGGTGGTGGACAAGCCGCTGATCCACCACGCGGTCGAGGAAGCCCAGGCCTCGGGGATCGAGCAATTCATCTTCGTCACGGGCCGTAACAAGGCGCCGATCGAGGATCACTTCGACTACTCGCGCGAGCTCGAGCAGGCGCTGCTCGAACAGGACAAGCAGCGCGAGCTCGCCGAACTGCGCGCCTGGATGCCCGCCGCCGGGCGTGTCGCCTACACGCGCCAGCAGCGGCCCCTGGGTCTCGGTCACGCGGTGCTGTGCGCGCGCGAGCTGGTCGACGACGAGCCGTTCGCGGTGGTGCTGGCCGACGACCTGATGCTTGGACCCAGGCCGTGCCTCGGGCAACTGATCGAAGCGCACGAGCGCACGGGGGGCAACATCGTCGCCGTGATGGACGTGCCGCGGGCCGAAACCCGGCGTTATGGGGTGCTCGCCGTTGGCGCCGACGACGGCCGTCTGGCCGAGGTGACGGGCCTGGTCGAGAAGCCGGAACCGGCCAAGGCGCCCTCGACGCTTGCGATCATCGGTCGCTACGTGTTGCAGCCCGAGGTGTTCGCGCACCTCGAACGCCAGGCGCCGGGCGCGGGGGGCGAGATCCAATTGACCGACGCGCTCGCGGAAATGATCGGCCGGACGCCTTTCCACGGTCTGCGGTTCGAAGGCACGCGCTTCGACTGCGGCACCAAGCTCGGCTTCCTCAAGGCGAACGTCGCCTTCGCCATGGAACGCGACGACCTCAAGGTCGAGCTCGGCGCGTTCCTCAAGACCATCGCGTAGCCCACGAGGAGGCGCGGTTGCGGATTGTCGTCATCGGTGCCGGGTACGTCGGCCTGGTCTCGGGCGCGTGCTTCTCCGAGTTCGGCGTCGAGGTGACGTGCGTCGATACCGACGCCGCCCGCATCGCCACGCTCGACGCCGGCCGGGTCCCGATCTTCGAACCGGGCCTCGACGATCTGGTCCAACGCAACGTCGCCGCCGGTCGCCTGCGCTTCACCGCCGATGCCGCTCAGGCCTTGCCCGGCGCGGACGCCGTGTTCATCGCGGTCGGCACGCCCAGCCGGCGCGGCGACGGCTATGCCGACCTCGATTACGTCTATCGCGCGGCCCGCGACATCGCGCCGGCGCTTCAGGGCTACACGGTCGTGGTGACCAAGTCGACGGTACCGGTCGGCACCGGGAGCGAGGTCGAGACCATCATCCGGGCGCTGCGGCCCGATCTCGAGGTCGATGTCGTCGCCAACCCGGAGTTCCTGCGGGAAGGCGCGGCGATCGCCGATTTCATGCGCCCCGACCGGGTCGTCATCGGCGCGGCCAGCCAGCGCGCGCGCGACGTCATGCGCGCGCTCTACCGGCCGTTGTTCCTGATCGAGACCCCGTTCGTGTTCACGGATCGCGAAACGGCCGAGCTCATCAAGTACGCGGCCAACGGCTTTCTCGCCACCAAGATCACCTTCATCAACGAGATCGCGGACCTGTGCGAACGGGTCGGCGCCGACGTCCACGACGTCGCGCGCGGCATCGGGCTCGACGGCCGCATCGGGCGCAAGTTCCTGCACCCGGGCCCGGGCTACGGCGGCAGTTGCTTCCCGAAGGACGCGGCCGCGCTGGTGCGCACGGCCAGCGATCACGGCGCGCGGCTGCGCGTCGTCGAGACGGTCATCGCGGTCAACGAGGCGCGCAAGGCCGCGCTGGCCGCGCGCGTCGCCCAGGCGTGCGGCGGCTCGGTCGCGGGCAAGACCGTGGCCGTGCTCGGGCTCACGTTCAAGCCCAACACCGACGACATGCGCGAGGCGCCGAGCCTGACGGTCGTGCCCGCGCTCCTCGCCGCCGGCGCCGCGATCCGCGCGTTCGACCCCGCCGGGATGGACGAGGCGCGCCGGCACCTGGACGGGATCGCGTACTGCCACGACGCCTACGACGCCATGACCGGGGCCGACTGCGTCGTCATCCTGACCGAATGGAACGAGTTCCGCGCGCTCGACCTCGAGCGCGCCAAGAGGGTGCTGCGGGCGCCGGTCGTCGTCGACCTGCGCAACGTCTGCGAGCCCGAGACCATGCGCCGCGCGGGCTTCGTCTATTCGGGCGTCGGGCGGGGCACGGCGGAAAGCCCGCGCCCACACCCACACGGAACCGTCCAGGGGACGCCTAGGTCGTGAGCGGCGCCCATGCGTTCGATCCGACGGTGCTGCGCGAATACGACATCCGCGGCATCGTCGGCCGCACGCTCGGGCCGGCCGATGCCCGCGCGGTCGGTGCGACGTTCGGCACCATGGCACGCCGTGCCGGCCAACCGCCGACCGTCTGCGTCGGGCGCGACGGCCGGCTGAGTTCGCCGGAGCTCGCGGCGGCGCTGATCCAGGGCCTGTGTTCGGCCGGCGTCGAGGTGCTCGACATCGGGGTCGGGCCGACACCCATGCTCTACTTCGCGGTGTTCGAGACCGCGGCGGGCGGTGGCGTCATGGTCACCGGTTCGCACAACCCGCCCGATCACAACGGCTTCAAGTTGATGCTCGGCCGCGGACCATTTTACGGCGAGGCGATCCGTACGCTCGGCGCGCTCAGCGCCAAGGGCGATTTCACCGGCGGGCAAGGCGCATGCCGGCCCGTGGCCATGCTCGATCGCTACGTCGCGCGCATCGCGGCGGATCACCCGAGCGGGCCCGGGCTCGCCGTGGCGTGGGACGCCGGCAACGGCGCGGCGGGCGAGGCCATGGTGCGCCTCGCGGCCATCCTGCCCGGGCGCCACGTCATGCTCAACCAGACCATCGACGGCCGCTTCCCCAACCACCACCCGGACCCGACGGTAGCCGCGAACCTGGAACAGCTCATCGCCACGGTGCGAAGCCACCGGCTCGACCTCGGCCTCGCCTTCGACGGCGACGGCGACCGCATCGGCGTCGTCGACGGCCAGTGCCGGATTCTTCACGGCGACCAGCTCCTGGCCATCCTGGCCCGCGACGTGCTGGCCCGCCATCCCGGCGCGACGATCATCGCCGACGTCAAGGCGAGCCAGGCGCTGTTTGACGAGATCGCCCGGCTCGGCGGCCGACCGCTGATGTGGCGCACCGGGCATTCGCTGATCAAGGCGAAGATGGCCGAGACCGGCGCGCCGCTCGCCGGCGAGATGAGCGGCCACGTGTTCTGCGCCGATGGCTACTACGGGTTCGACGACGCGCTGTTCGCCGCCGCGCGGCTGCTGCGGGTGGTGGCGGCGTCGGGCCGCTCGCTCGCGGCGCTGCGGGACGATCTGCCGGCCACCGTCGCCACGCCCGAGCTTCGGTTTCCTTGCGCCGAGGAGCGCAAGTTCGACCTGGTGCGCGCGGTCGCCCGGCGGCTCGCGGCTCGCGGCGCCGACGTCATCGACATCGACGGCGTGCGGGTCAACACGGCGGACGGCTGGTGGCTGTTGCGGGCGTCGAACACCCAGGCGGTCGTGGTCGGGCGGTGCGAGGCGGCCGACGAGGCGGGGCTCGCCCGGGTCAAGCGCGATCTGGCGGGCGAGCTCGCGGCGTGCGGCTTCGACCCGCCGCCGTTCTGAGCCATCGAATGGCGCTAAACGGTCCTTAACGACTTTCTTCGATAATCAGCGATACCTAGGTCCCGGTAGCCCCGGACGCCCGATTTCGGGTGCCGGCAGAAAGGTTTCGGCATGCTCGGTCGGCGCCCCCTCAACAGCGTCGCGAAGGACGATCGCGACCGCTTCGTCGGCTTCGCCTTCGCGGCCGCGGAGACGCTCGTCGAACTGGACAAGGAACACCGCGTCGTCGACGTGATGGGCGTCGGCGTAACCGGGCAGTCGCACAAGGCCAAGGGGCACCTGTTCGTCGAACTGCTGCGCGAGGAGGACCGCATCGTCGCCGGCGCCGCGCTGGCGGCCGCGGCGCGCGGCGGCCGGATTGCGCCGACGCGGCTCCACTTCGCGACGGGACCGCACGGCCCTCGTGCCGCGATCCTGTCGGGATGGTGCCTGCCCGATCTCGGCGGCCGCTACTTCCTGGCCTTGCGCGAGCCGACGGGCGCCCACGCCGATCCCGGCGAGAGCACCGACGAGGAGACCGGTCTGCTCGAAATCGACGCCTTCAAATCGGCGGTCGCCGGGGTTTCGGCGGGCGAACAGCCCAGCACCATGACCCTGCTCGACATCGAGGGCCTCACCGAGGCCAGCCGCGCGTTGACGGTCGAGGATTCACGCTCGCTGATGAAGCGGATCGGCGGCGCTCTGAGAGGCTTCGCCACGGGCGGCGCCCTTGCCGGGCGCACGAGCGGCGATACCTTCGGCGTCGTGCATGATCCCGGTGTCGATGTCAGCGGCCTGACGGCGACGTTGCGCCAGGCCGTGTCGCAGGCCGCTCCGGCGGGCAAGGGGCTGGTCGTGCGCAACGCCTCGGTCAAGCTCGACGGTGGCGCGATCTCGCCCGACGAGGCCGCCGAGGCCGTGCTCTACGCCATCCGCAAGTTCGGCGAAACGCGGGGCGGCGCGTCCGTGCTGGGTTCCCTGTCCGAGAACTGTGCGGCGCTGGTGACGGAAAGCGTCGATCGCCTGGCTCGCCTCAAGCGCGTCGTCGCCGAGGGCGATTTCACGCTCGAGATTCAGGCCGTGGCCAACGTCGCGAACCGGTCGACCTGGTTCTTCCAGGCGTTGCCTCGCTATCCCGACGACCTGGGGCCGTCGGAAAGCGTGGCCGAATACGCGCAGCACGTGGGCCTGGCCGAGGACCTGGCCTTGAAGACCCTGGACAAGAGCATCGCGGCGCTCGACAGCCTGCGCGCGAAGGTCGGCAAGGGTCTGTCGATATCGGTGACCCTGCCGCTCGCGTCGCTGGCGTCGACCGAGTATTTCGCGGGCATGGAAGTGCGGTTGCGCAAGGTCGCGCATCTGCGGTCCAAGCTGGTGCTGGAATTCGCGGGCCGGGTGCCGGGCGACAAGGAGGCGGCGGTCAACGATGCCGTCCAAGGCTTGCGCCGGGCGGGCCACGTCGTATGCCTGTCCGATTTCGGCGTCGGTTCGGGTTCGTTCGACAACCTGCGGACGATCGAGGTCAACGCCGTCAGGGTTGGGATCCACACGGTCGCGCGCGCCGTTTCGAATCCCCGGCGTCGCGCCTTCCTCAAGGCCCTGGCGTCGTTCTGCCATGACCTGGGCGTCGAGATGATCGGCGACGGCGTCGACGACGAGCGCACCAGCCAATTCCTTGCCGCGTGCGGCGTCCATTTCGGGCAGGGCACCGCCTTCGGGCCGCGGCGCCCGATCGAAGGCGTCCTCCGGTCGCTCAAGCGCAAGGCCACCAATCTCGTGTCCGAGACTCGTCGCGTTCTGTCGCCCGAGGCCGGATAGGCGTGCCGATACCCCATGGCAACCAGCGCGCGATCCGATAAGCGCGAGGATCTGAAGCGGGACCGCGACCGCTTCGTCGGGTTCGCGTTTGCCGCCGCTGACACGCTGATCGAGCTCGACCGTGACCGCCGCGTGCGCTATGCCGCCGGGCAGCCGATCGGCGGCGCCGACATCGTAGGCCGCGACTTCGCCGATATGGTGGTGGCGGAGAACCGGGCTTCGATTCTCGCTGCCCTGGAAGGCGCGAGGCACGGCGGTCGAATCGCCGCCCAGATCGTCCGGTTCGCCGACGGCGAACCATCATCCACGCCCAGGATCCTCTCCGGCTGGTGCCTGCCGGACCTGGACGGGCACGTCTTCCTCGCCCTGCACGCCGCCCCGGCCGACGCGCCCGACGTGGACGCCGAGACGGGACTCATGGACGGCGACGACTTCCGAGCCGCAGTGTCGAAGGCGGTGGCCGAAGGCGATCTGTCCGGCGCCATGACCCTGATCGACGTCGCGGGTCTGGACGATGTCCGCGACCGCCTGCCGAGCGTGGACTCCGATCGCCTCATGGAGCGCGTCGGCGCGGTGCTGCGCGGCTCGGCGACCGGCGGCACGCTCGCCGGCCGTACCGGACCGCAGACCTTCGGCGTGGTCCGCCACGACAGCGTCGATGTCGGGGAGATGACCCGGACGCTCGACGAAATCGTGCGCGCCGCCGACCCGGCGGGACGCGGGGCCCGCGTGCGCGAAGGCTCCATCGTCCTGGACGGCGGCGCGCTGTCGCGGGAAGAAACGGCCCAGGCCGTGCTCTACGCCATGCGCAAGTTCGCCGACTCGCCCGACAGCTCGGTTGCCCTCGGCACGCTCTCGGAGTGCTGCACGGTCATGGTTTCCGACAGCATGGACCGGCTCGCGCGCTTCAAGCGGGCGGTGACCGAGGACGATTTCCGGATTGTCGTCCAGCCGATCGTCGACATCGCCACGCGGCGGGTCCGGCACTACGAGGTGCTGAGTCGCTTCGGTGACGCCGCGGGGGCCTCGCCCCAGTCCATGATCGCGTTCGCCGAGGAGGTCGGCGTGATCGCGGACTTCGACGTTCGCGTGGTCGAACGCGCGGTTGCCATGATGGTGGGCGCGCAAGCCGCCGGGTGCGAAGACCTGTCGCTCGCGGTCAATCTGTCGATGCGCACGGTCGAGCGCGACGACATCGTCGCGGTCCTTGGTGCCCGGCTCGGCTCCCGCGAGGAGCTTCGGGCCCGGCTCGTGATCGAGATCACCGAGACCGCGCGCATCCGCGACATCAGGGCCGCCAACCGCGCCGTCCAGGCGCTGCGCCGGGCCGGGCACAAGGTCTGCCTCGACGATTTCGGCGCCGGCGCCGCGGCCTTCGATTACCTGCGCACCTTCGAGGTCGATGCCATCAAGATCGACGGCAGCTACGTCACGCGGGCGGTGGCCGGAACCCGCAGCCGGGCGTTCCTCAAGGCGATGGCCAGCCTGTGCCTCGACACGGGCGTCGATGTGGTGGCCGAGCAGGTCGAGGACGAGGCGACCGCCGAATTCCTCCTGGGGTGCGGCGTACGCTATGGCCAGGGCTATCACTTCGGCCGCCCCGGCCCGCTCGCCGATTACTTGGCGTCGAACGGCAGGGCGCCCGCCGCGACCGAGTCCCTGACCCGCCGGAGCCGACGCATCCTGGCGCCCGCCGACCGGGCTTGACGGCCACGCGACTACGGTAACAGGTCGACGCCGGTCGCGGCGGCGACTTCGTGGCTGCCCTCCCAGATCATCATCCCCGACACGTAGGCGATGATCAGCAGGCCGACGTAGCCGATCCAGTGGTAGCGCTCGAGCAGGCGGGCAATGTAGCTCGACGCCACCGCCATGAGCGCGATCGAGAGGGCCAGTCCGAACACCAGGATGCCCATGTGGTCGCGGGCGGCGCCGGCCACGGCGAGCACGTTGTCGAGCGACATGGAAACGTCGGCGGCCACGATCATGATAAGGGCCTGGCGGAACGTCTTGGCCTCGTGCCGGGAGCCGGACGGGTTGGCGTGGGCGGCGCTGCTGGCGGCGCGCAGTTCGCGCCACATCTTCCAGCACACCCACAGCAGCAACAGCCCGCCGGCGAGCGTCAGGCCGACGACCGCCAGGAGCTGCATGGTCACGGCGGCGAAGCTGACGCGCAGGATCGTCGCGGCGATGATGCCGAACCCGATCGCGCGCCGGCGCAAATCGGGTGGCAGCCCGGCCGCCGCCATGCCGATGATGATGGCGTTGTCGCCCGACAAGACGATGTCGATGACGACGATGCTGAAGA
>CAZGYG010000035.1:18811-25941 GCA_964530335.1 uncultured Rhodospirillaceae bacterium
ATGATGATGGCGTTGTCGCCCGACAAGACGATGTCGATGACGACGATGCTGAAGAACGCGGAGAGTTCGGACAGCGAGACCAGATCGGACACGAACCGGGCACTCGGCGGCGGGAAACCACCCCATATAGGCGTGCCCGTTGCCGGCGACAAGCGGAACCGGTGCGGCCTTGGCGGGACCGCGGCCCGCGAGCTACGTTGATTGCCGCCGCGCCCCTGGACCGAGGTTCCACGATGGCAACGGGTACTCCCGCGCCGAGACCGCAACTGGCTGGAATAGAACCGGCCCGGTTCCCGGCCGACCTGGCGGCTGTCCAGGCGATCTTCCGCGACTACGAGCACGCGGCGCGGGTTCCGGCGTGTTTCGCGGACTTCGAGCGCGAGCTCGCGACTCTGCCGGGAGCCTACGCTCCGCCGAAGGGTGCCCTGCTCATCGCCCGCGATCGGGCCGGCGGGGTGGTCGGCTGCATCGCCATGCGTCCGGTCGATCCGGACTCAGCCGAGATCAAGCGCCTGTTCGTGAAGCCGGGCGAACATGGCGTCGGACTCGGACGTCGCCTGGCGCTCGCCGCCCTGGCCGCGGCGCGCCAAGCCGGATATCGCCGCGTCGTGCTCGAGACCCACGCCAGCATGGCGGCGGCACAGCGGCTCTACCGTGCCCTCGGTTTCACCGAGGTGGCGACGCCAGGGCAAAGCGAGATTCAACGCCTGGCGCTCGACTTGACCAGGACTCAGCCCAAAGATGGCATATAAACAAGGATTTGCTAGACCAGCCTCAGGGCTTGGTCGAGGTCTGCGATCAGGTCGTCGACGGTCTCTAGGCCCACCGACAGGCGCACAACGTCGTTGCCGGCGCCGGCCGTCGTTCGCTGCTCGTCGCTGAGTTGTCGATGCGTCGTCGATGCCGGGTGGATGATCAGGCTGCGCGTGTCGCCGACGTTCGCGAGGTGCGAGAACAGTTCGACCGATTCGACCACCTTTATTCCGGCTTCGTAGCCGCCCTTGAGCCCGAACGTGAAGACTGACCCGGCCCCCTTGGGCAGGTATTTCTTGGCCAGGGCGTGGTAGCGGCTCGACGGCAGCCCGGCGTAGCTGACCCAGGCGATCTTCGGGTGGCGCTCGAGGTACAGGGCGACGGCAAGCGCGTTGTCGCAATGCCGCGCCATGCGCAGTGGCAAGGTCTCGATGCCCTGTAGGATCAGGAACGCGTTCATGGGCGCGAGCGAGGGCCCGAAGTCCCGGAGAGCGACCGCGCGCGCCTTCATGGTGAACCCGAAGTCGCCGAACGTCTCGGCGAAGGTGAGCCCGTGGTACGCCGGGTCCGGTTGGGTCAGGGACGGGAACCGGCCGCTGGCGAACCAGTCGAAGCGGCCGGATTCGACCACGATTCCGCCCATGGCGTTGCCGTGACCGCCGAGGAACTTGGTCGCCGAATGGACCACCAGGTCGGCGCCCCAGTCGAACGGGTTGCACAGGTAGGGCGTGGCCAGGGTGTTGTCGACGATGAGCGGGATGCGCTTGGCCCGGGCGAGCGCGGCCAACGGCTCGAGATCGACGACGACGCCCCCGGGGTTGGCCAGGCCCTCGACGAAGATCGCCTTGGCATCGTCGCCGACGGCGCGCGCCATGGCGTCGGCATCGGCCGGATCGGCGAACCGGCAATGCCAGCCCAGCCGAGGGAAGCTCTTGGTGAATTGGGTGACCGAACCGCCGTAAAGGTTTGGCGCGGAAACGAAAACGTCGCCGGGCTCCAGCAGCGTGAAGAACGCCAGGAACTGCGCGGCGTGGCCGGTCGCGGCGGCCACGGCGGCGCGCCCCTTTTCCAGGCTCGCCACCCGCTCCTCGAGCACCGCGACCGTCGGGTTGGTGATGCGCGAGTAGATGTAGCCGAAGGTCTGCAGGTTGAACAGCGACGCCGCGTGATCGACGTCGTCGAACACATACGACGTGGTCTGGTAGATCGGCGTCGAACGCGCGCCGGTGGCCGGGTCGGGACGCGCGCCGGCGTGGATCGCCCGGGTCTCGAAGCCGGGTCTGGCCGGGCGGGGTGGGTCGCTCATGGTGCGCGCAACCGCTTGGCGCTGATGATGCCGGTGTTGACGCCGCTCCACGACAACTCGCCGGAGAGCCGGCCGTACTCGATCTTGGGGCAGCGGTCCATGACGACGGTGAGCCCGGCGGCCTCGGCGCGCGCCGCCGCGGCATCGTCGCGCACGCCGAGCTGCATCCAGACGACCTCGATGCCCTTGGCGTCCTTCAGCCGGATCGCCTCGTCGACCACCGGCCCGACCTGGCCCGAGGCGCGGAAGATATCGACCATGGCGAAGCGCTCGGGCACGTCGGCAAGGCTGGCGTGGACCCGTTCGCCGTGGATCTCCTGGCCGGCCGCAGCGGCGTTGACCGGAATGACCCGATAACCCTTCCTCTGCAGATACTTCATGGCGAAGTTGCTGGGCCGGACCCAGTTGGGCGAGGCGCCGACCATGGCGATGACCCGGCAGCGCCGCAGAATGTCGCGGATGAGCGCGTCCGGATAGGCGAGGGGGGCGTTCGTGGACATCGAGGAATGGTGGAGGTATTTCCTGACCTCAAGTGGCATAGAGCAGCGTCCTGGTCTTTTCGACCGATTGCCGGAAATAAGGGTTCTTGATCGCCGACCCGACCACCAAGTCTACCGGCAACCGGAACAAGTCCTCGAGCGCTTCCAGGAGTCCGAAGTAGGCATCCGCGTAGCCGCCCTCGGGGCGGTCGTCGAACTCGACCAGGAAATCCAGATCGTTGACGGTCGCGCCCGACGCCCCGACGGCCGCGGAACCGAACAGTTCGAGCCGGCGGACGTGATGGCGCCGGCACAGGGCGTGAATGTCGGACTTGCGAGCGTCGATCTCGGAGATCATCGGGCGGCGCGCTGCGGTTTCGTGCTCGGTGCTACTGCCCGCGCCACACGGGCGGGCGCTTGGCCAGGAAGGCGTCGATGCCTTCCTCGGCGTCGCGCGACATCATGTTGCGGGTCATGACCTCGCTGGCGTAGGCGTAGGCCTCGTCCAGCCCGAGCTCGGCTTGGCGGTAGAACGCCTCCTTGCCGATGGCGAGGGTCAGCGGCGACTTGGCGGCGATCGACTCCGCCAGCGCCATCGTTTCCCGATCCAGCGCCTCGGGCGCGACGACCCGGTTGACCAGGCCGCGCGCCTGCGCCTCGGCGGCGTCGATCGGCTCGCCGGTCAGCAGCATCGCCATGGCCTGCTTGCGCGGCACGGCGCGGCTCAGCGCGACCATGGGGGTCGAGCAGAAGAGCCCGATGTTGACGCCCGGCGTGGCGAAGCGCGCGCCCTCTGCGGCCACCGCCAGATCGCAACTCGCCACCAGTTGGCAACCGGCCGCGGTGGCCATGGCGTGGACCTTGGCGATCACCGGCTTGGGCAGCCGGACAATGCTTGTCATCAGCCGGCTGCACGCGCCGAAGGTACGCTCGTAGAACGCGCGACCCGGGTTGGCTCGCAGCTCCTTCAGGTCGTGGCCGGCGCAGAACGCGGGCCCGTTCGCGGCGATGACCACGACCTTGACGGCCTGATCGGCGGCGATGCCGTCGAGCGCCTCCTGGAGCGCCGCCATGAGGTCGAGCGAAAGGCTGTTGCGCGCCGCCGGGCGGTTGAGCGTGAGCGTCGCGACGGCGTTGCTCGTCGCGCTGAGTAGGTTCGGTTCGTTGCTCGCGGCCATGGGAGGCTCCGGTGACGAAAGCCATGATGGCGGTCGCGCCCGCCCGGTACAAGGCGGGCCAGGCGGGTGTCGAAAGCGCCGGGGATCGTTGACAGGGCGGCGGGAATGGGCATACTGCGCCGCTTCGACCGCGGCCGATTCCGGCGCGGCGGCAGGCGGTTTTTTGGGCGCGAATCGCGGCGGTTTCCTCCGAAATGAAGACCTACACGGCCAAGCCGGCCGACATCGTGAAAAAGTGGTTCGTGATCGACGCCGAGAACGCGGTGCTCGGCCGCCTGGCCGTGACCGTGGCCAACCTCCTGCGCGGCAAGCACAAGACGACCTTCACCCCGCACCTGGACTGCGGCGACAACGTGATCGTCGTCAACGCCGAGAAGGTGAAGGTCACCGGCAAGAAGCTCACCGACAAGGTGTTCTACTGGCACACGGGCTACGCCGGCGGGATCAAGGGCCGCACCATGGGCGAGACACTGAGTGGCGCCCACCCGGAGCGCGCCATCCTCAAGGCGGTGGAACGCATGGTGCCGCGCGGCCCCTTGGGCCGGCAGCAGATGCGCAACCTGCGCGTCTACAAGGGCGCGGCGCACCCCCACGAGGCCCAGCAGCCCGAGGCCCTGGACCTGGCGGCGCGCAACGCCAAGAACATGAGGGCACACTGATGGCGACCATCGGCGAAGGCTTCACGCTGGTCCGGCGCACGCCGGGCCCGGCCGCCGAGGCGGAACAGGAACGGCCGGCCGCGAAGCGCGACGCCAAGGGCCGGGTCTACGCCACCGGCCGGCGCAAGGAGTCTGTGGCCAGGGTCTGGCTCAAGCCCGGCGCGGGCCGCATCGATGTCAACGGCCGCGACCAGCTCGTTTACTTCGCCCGCCCCGTGCTGCGCATGCTGATCAACCAGCCGTTCGGTGCGGTCAAGCGCGAGGGCCAGTACGACGTGATGTGCACCGTGAACGGCGGCGGGCTTTCGGGCCAGGCCGGCGCGCTGCGCCACGGCATCAGCCGCGCGCTCACACTGTTCGAGCCCGAGCTCCGGCCCCAGCTCAAGGCCGGCGGGTTCCTGACCCGCGACTCCCGCGCGGTCGAGCGCAAGAAGTACGGCAAGCGCAAGGCCCGCCGCAGCTTCCAGTTCTCCAAGCGCTAGCCGTTGCCGGGGCGCGCGCCTCGGGACGTTTGCTATCATCCCGGCCGGACCGGAGCGGAGGACACCATGGCCGCGATCGACAACCGACTGCGCTGCGCCGTACTGGGCGCCAGCGGCTACACCGGGGCCGAGCTGGTGCGCATCCTGGCGCGCCACCCCGGCGCCGAGATCGCGGTCCTGACCGCCGACCGCCACGCCGGGCAGCCCCTCGAGCGCGTCTTTCCCCACCTCGGCGGACTGGGGCTGCCCGACCTGATCGCCATCGAGGAAGTCGAGTGGCCCGGGCTCGACATCGACGTGGTGTTCTGCGCCTTGCCGCACGGCACGACCCAGGAGGTCGTCGCCGGGCTGCTGCACACCACCGGCCACGACCTGGTGGACGAGCTGCTGCACGAAGGGCGCGGCGACCTGGCCGCCGGCGTGCCCGGCGCGGTCAAGGTCATCGACCTGTCGGCCGATTTCCGGTTCGACGACGCCGCGGCGTACAAGGCCGTCTACGGCCACGACCACAAGGCGCCGGAGTTGCAACGGGAAGCCGTCTACGGCCTGACCGAAATCTTCCGCGCGGACGTGGCGGGCGCCCGGCTGGTCGCCAACCCGGGCTGCTATCCGACCGCCGCGCTCCTGCCCTTGATCCCGCTGGTCGAGCAGGGACTCATCGTCGAGCACGACATCATCATCGACGCCAAATCCGGCGTCAGCGGCGCCGGCCGCGCCGCCAAGGAGGCCTCGCTCTACGCCGAGGTCGGCGAGGGCATCCACGCCTACGGCATCGCCGGCCACCGGCACGGGCCCGAGATCGATCAGGAACTGGGCCGCGCCGCCGGCCATCCGGTCACGGTCAACTTCACGCCGCACTTGATGCCGATGAACCGAGGCGTCCTGGCCACCATCTACGTCCGGCTCGACCGGGCGGCCAACGCGGCGGCGCTGCGCTCGGCGCTGCTCGAACGCTACGAGCAGGAACGCTTCGTGCGCATCCTGCCCGAAGGCGACGCACCCGCGACGCGCCACGTGCGGGCCTCGAACGATTGCGTGATCGGCGTGTTCGACGATCGGATCTCGGGCCGCGCCATCGTGATCTCGGCGATCGACAACCTGGTCAAGGGCGGGGCGGGGCAGGCGGTGCAGAACATGAACGTGATGACCGGGCAGGGCGAGGCAACGGGGCTCGACCACGTCGCGGTGTTTCCGTGACGGCGCCGGGCGGCGCCCCGCCGGGCGTGATCGTCGTTCCCTACCACGGCGCGACGCCCAGGATCGCGCCAGATGCCTTCGTCGCGCCGGGGGTCGTGCTGGTCGGCGACGTGGAGATCGCGAGCCAGGCCAACGTCTGGTTCGGCTGCGTGCTGCGCGGCGACACCGGGCCGATCCGGGTCGGCGCCCGGGCCAATGTCCAGGACATGACCATGGCCCACGTCGACAGCGCCGACCTGCCGACGGTGATCGGCGCCGACGTGACCATCGGGCATTGCGTCCTCTTGCACGCCTGCCGGCTCGAGGACGGCGCCTTCGTCGGCATGGGCGCGACGGTGATGGACGGCGCCGTGATCGAGGGCGGCGCCATGGTCGCCGCAGGCGCGTTGGTGACGCCGGGCAAGCGCGTGCGCAAGGGCGAGCTGTGGAGCGGCTCGCCCGCCAGGCTGATGCGCGAGCTCAGGCCCGACGACCTGGCCAACTTCCGCGCCACGGTCGAGCACTACGTCGAGAAGGGCGCCGACTACCGACGCGTCCTGGCCGGCCTCGACCTGGGCTGACCCGCCGCCCCTGGCGTCGAGCGGGGTGTTGAAAAAACCCCGAACCCGTCATTGCGAGGAGGCCGAAGGCCGACGCGGCAATCCAGAATCTTGCGGAATTCTGCCATTTCCCTGGATCGCCACGGACGCTACGCGTCCTCGCGATGACGAGTGGAATGGTTTTTCAGCAGCCTGCTAGCGGTCTTGCCTCGCAAACGGCGGGGGCGGGTCCATCATCCGCCCCGAAGACGGACTCGTCAGTCTGGCCGCAGTCATGGTAATATTCGTTCTCAATAATGGATGGTGACCGCTCCATCGGGGATGCGTAGCGGCACCGAAAACCCGCGCGGCACGGGCACGCCGCCACATAGGGAGGATTTACCATGGCCGTGATCAATGGCACCGCCAATAACGATTCGCTCAACGGCACCTCGGGCGTCGACACGATCTTCGGGCTGGGCGGCGCGGACCAGCTGTTCGGACTAGGTCACCGACTCATAAGCGCGCATCCAGATTCGTGATGCGGCGAGCTTGATG
>CAZGYG010000036.1:0-15554 GCA_964530335.1 uncultured Rhodospirillaceae bacterium
GCGCGCGCCACCGCCTCGCGCCGGGCGGCGACCCAGGCGCCGCGCCCGGGCAGCCGTGCCGCGAGATCGGGCACCACCGCGCCGTCGGGGCCGCGCACGAAGCGCACCATGGTCGCGCGCGCCGCCCGCTCGCCGGTCGCGGCGCAGCGGCGGATCGGGTCACGCGCCACGTCCGTGGTCGCCTCGATCGTCACGCCTGGTCGCCCTCCTCGCCCGGCCCCTCGCCCGGCACGACGTCGGCCTCGGCTTCGACTTCGTCGGCGAACCAGTGCGCACGCGCCGCCATGATGATGGCGTTGCCTTCGTCCGGGGTGAGGTGGGCGTCCTTGAGCACGTCCTGGAGTTCGTCGCTGGCCAGGTCGCCGAGGTCGTCGAGCGTCTTGACGCCGGCTTCGCCGAGCACCACGAGCATGGCGGGCGACAGCCCTTCGAGCGCCGCGACCTCGTCGTCGACGCCGAGCTCGCGCCGGCGCGCGTCGTAGCCGGCGTCGCGTTCGGCGACGAAGGCCTCGGCGCGGCCGCGCAACTGGGCGGCGAACGCCTCCTCGAAGCCGCCGATGGCCGCCAATTCCTCGACCGGAACGTAGGCCACCTCCTCGACGTCGGAGAAGCCCTCGGCGACCAGAAGCCGGGCGGTCACGTCGTCGACGCCGAGCGCGTTCATGAACAGCTCCGACGCGGCCTTGACCGTGGCCTTGCGCCGTTGGGATTCCTCGGTCTCGGTGATGATGTCGATGTCCCAGCCGGTGAGCTGCGAGGCCAGCCGCACGTTCTGGCCGCGCCGGCCGATGGCCAGGCTGAGCTGGTCGTCGGGCACGACCACCTCGATGCGCCGGGTGTCCTCGTCGAGCACGACCTTGGTGACCTCGGCCGGGGCGAGCGCGTTGACCACGAAGGTCGCCGATTCGGGCGACCACGGGATGATGTCGATCTTCTCGCCCTGCAGCTCGTTGACCACGGCCTGGACGCGGCTGCCGCGCATGCCCACGCACGCACCCACCGGGTCGATGCTCGAATCGCGCGAATAGACGCCGATCTTGGCGCGGCTGCCCGGATCGCGCGCGACCGCCTTGATTTCGATGATGTGGTCGTAGACCTCGGGCACCTCTTGGGCGAACAGCTTGGCCATGAACTGCGGATGGGTGCGCGACAGGAAGATCTGCGGACCGCGCGGTTCCTCGCGCACGTCGTAGATGTAGGCCCTGGCCCGGTCGCCGCGCCGGAAGATCTCGCGCGGCAACTGCTCGTCGCGCCGCAGCACGGCCTCGGCCCGGCCGAGGTCGATCACCATGTTGCCGTAGTCGACGCGCTTGACCAGGCCGTTGACGATCTCGCCGATGCGGTCCTTGTACTCCAGGTACTGGCGCTTGCGTTCGGCCTCGCGCACCTTCTGGACGATGACCTGCTTCGCCGTCTGGGCGGCGATGCGCCCGAAGTCGATCGGCGGCAGCTCCTCGCTCAGGAAGTCGCCGGCCTGGGCCGCCGGGTTGCGCGCGCGCGCGTCCTCGACCGAAATCTGGGTCGACGGATTCTCGACCTCCTCGATGACCTCGAGGTAGCGGTAGAGCCGGATATCGCCGCTGTTGCGGTCGATCTCGGCCCGGATGTCGTGCTCGTGGCCGTACTTGCGCTTGCCCGCGTGCTGGATCGCCTGCTCCATGGCCTCGAGCACGGTGTCGCGCTCGATCCCTTTCTCGCGCGCGACGGCGTCGGCGACGGTCAGGATTTCGACCTGGGGGATAGCAGCGGTTTCCATCTCGGTTCCCTTGTGGCGGCTAGTGGCGGCGCTCGCGACGCGCCGGCGCCAAGTGCGCGCTCGCGTCGAGGCGGGCTTCGGCGAGCATATCCAGCGGCACGCGGTGCGTGCCGTCGTCGGTCTCGATGACGACGGCGTCGCCGTCGCGCCCGACCAGCCGCCCGTGGAAGCGCCGGCGCCCGTCGACCGGCTCGCGTGCCTTCAGCGCCACGCGCTGGCCGGCGAAGCGGTCGAAGTCGGCGGGGCTGACCAGCGGCCGGTCGATCCCGGTCGAGGATACCTCGAGCACCCAGGCCCCGGACACCGGATCCCGCGCCTCGAGCATGCGCGACAGCGCGCGGCTGATGCGCGTGCAATCCTCGATCGTGACCGGTGCGCCGTCGGCGCGCTCGGCCATGACCTGCAGCGTCGGGCGATGCCGCCCGGCGAAGCGGACACGGACCAGCGTGCAACCGAGTTCGGCGACCACGGATGCGATTAATCCTTCAAGCTCTGCGCTCCGGACGGGCGCGGGCGCACTCGCCTGCACCGGCCGAGGCCGCGGGGGCGTTTTCGACATGCCAGCCAAAAATAAAGTGGGCAAAAGCCCACCCCGTCGACAGGCTCGGCTCGTTGGACCGAGCTTCTTATGGGCATATGTTAGCGGTTTTCCGCCCGCCTTCAAGCCCCAATTCGCCCCCGATATCTCGCCCCCGATGTTTCGCCCGAGGTCAGCACATGCACGGCACGGTCCGCTGGTTCAGCCCGGCCAAGGGCTACGGGTTCCTGGCCCCGGCGGACGGCGGCGAGGACGTGTTCGTGCACTTGGCGCCAGGCGAAGCGCCGCTCGACCGGGACGCGGCCGTGACGTTCGCCGTCGTCCAGGGCCCCGATGGGCCCGAGGCCCGGCACGTCCGGCCCGGTCACCTGCCCGACGACGAGGGTTGAAGCCGCGGGCGGCGGCGGAACTCCAGGTAGCCTGGGCGATGCCCTAGCGCGAGCGCCCGTGCCTCGCAGCGCGAAGCCGGCCCCATGTCGGCGGGGCGGCGCCACGAGGCCGCGCCCTCGGCCGGCCAGTCGAACGCCGGGTGGGCCAGGCCGAGCGCCAGCATTTCCCCCAGGTAAGGCGCGTCGTCGCTGGCCAGGCGCAGCACGCCGCCATCGGCGAGCGCGCGGGCCAGCAGCTCGAGCGTCGCCGGGGCAACCAGCCGGCGTTTGTGGTGGCGCGTCTTGGGCCAGGGATCGGGGAACAGCACGAAGGCGCGGGCGAGCGAGGCCGGCGCCAGGGCTTCGAGCAGCACGCGCCCGTCGCCGGGATGGATGCGCACGTTGGCCAACCCGGCGTCGTCGATCGCGGCGAGCAGGCAGGTGACGCCGTCCTGGTAGGGTTCGCAGCCGATCAGGCCGACATCGGGATGGGCAGCCGCCTGAAACGCCAGGTGCTCGCCCTTGCCGAAGCCGATTTCGAGCCAGACCTCGGCGGGCGCCGGGTCGAACAGGCGAAACGGGTCGAGCGGACCGGCCGTGGGCAACGGTACGGCCAGCTTGGGCAGCAGCTCCGCGAGCAGCCGGCACCGGCGCGCGCTCGGCGCCCGGCCCTTGCGCCGGCCGTAGAGGCGCGGCGCGCGGGATTCAGGCCAATGCGGATCGCAACCGGTCAACGAGATCGAGCCGTTCCCACGAGAACCCGCCGTCCGCCTCGGGCTGGCGGCCGAAATGGCCGTAGGCGGCGGTGCGCGCATAGATCGGCCGGTTCAGCCCCAGGCACGTGCGGATGCCGCGTGGCGTGAGATCCACGAGTTCGCGCAAGACGCCGCCCAGCCTTTCCTCGTCGACGCACCCGGTGCCGTAGGTGTCGAGGTACACGGCCAACGGCTCGGCGACGCCGATCGCGTAGGCGAGCTGGATCGTGCACCGGTCGGCCAGCTCGGCGGCGACCACGTTCTTCGCCAGGTAGCGCGCGACGTAGGCCGCCGAGCGGTCGACCTTGGAGGGGTCCTTGCCCGAGAACGCGCCGCCGCCGTGGGGCGCGGCGCCGCCGTAGGTGTCGACGATGATCTTGCGCCCGGTGAGCCCGCAGTCGCCGTCCGGGCCGCCGATGACGAAGCGCCCGGTCGGGTTGACGTAGAACCGCTCCTCCGGGCACATCCAGCCGTCGGGCAGGACGTTGGCGACGTGGGGCCGGACGATCGCGCGCACGTCGTCCTGGCTCAGGTTCTCGGCGTGCTGGGTCGAGACCACGACCGAGGCGGCGCCGACCGGCTTGCCCTCGCGATAGATCAGCGTCACCTGGCTCTTGGCGTCGGGGCCGAGCCCCGGTTCGGCGCCGGAGTGCCGCGCCTCGGCCAGGCTCTTCAGGATGTTGTGGGCGTAGTGGATGGGCGCCGGCATCAGGACCGGGGTCTCGCGGCAGGCGTAGCCGAACATGATGCCCTGGTCGCCGGCGCCTTCGTCCTTGTTGCCGGCGGCATCGACGCCCCGCGCGATGTCAGCGGACTGGGCGTGCACCAGCACCTCGACCTTGGCGTCGCGCCAGTGGAAGCCCGGCTGCTCGTAGCCGATCTCGCGCACGCACGCGCGCGCAGTCTCCTCGATGCGTTGGTGCGTGATGGCGGCCGGGCCGCGAACTTCGCCGGCGATGACCATGCGGTTGGTGGTGCACAGCGTTTCGACGGCGACGCGGGCCGCCGGGTCGGCGGTCAGGAACAAGTCGACGATCGCGTCGGAGATGCGATCGCAGACCTTGTCCGGGTGGCCTTCGGCGACGGATTCGCTGGTGAACAGATACGAGCCGCGCGGCACGTCGGTCCCTCCCCCATGACCGGCGGGCAACGCGGCCGGCTGGGCGCCGGGTTTAGGCGCGGGCGGGGCGCGCGGTCAAGTCCCTCGCGTGGGACGGGCCCCTCGCGTGGGACGGGCCCCTCGCGTGGGACGGATGTTCAGTCGCCGGGCGCGGGCACCGCGCCATCGGCGCGGGCGATCGACTTGACCAGATCGAACACGCGCCGGCGCAGCGCCGGATCGGCGATGCGATAATAGGCGCGCACGAGTTCGAGCGTCTCGCGCTTGGCCATCGGGTCGGGCTCGTAAGGGGCGGCGGATTCGGCGGCGTGCGCCGTGCCGCGCCCGCCGGCGGGCGCTATATCCTCGAAGAAGAACGCCACCGACGCGTCGAGCACGCGCGCGATCTGATAGAGCCGGCTCGAGCCGATGCGGTTGTAGCCCTTTTCATACTTCTGCACCTGCTGGAAGGTCAGCCCCAGCATGCCCGCGAGCTTGACCTGGCTTAATCCCATCAAGGTCCGCCGCAGTCGCACGCGCTGGCCGACATGGACGTCAATCGGGTCCGGGTGGTCGGCCATGAAGATCGTGGAATCCGCGAAGTTGCAGGAGCTTAGTTGCACACATACTATAGCGTGCGTCAAGGGTATCCGGAGCCCGCTAGAGTTGTAGGTCCTTGCCGCGCCCGTCCCTGGCCTGGCCGAGCCAGATCAAGCCAACGGCGATCATGGCCATGGGCAGGAGAATAAGGTCGCCGGTCCTGGCATAGGGGGTCGGTTCCAGGGCCGCCGGCAGCACGGCGTCGATCACCCCCGACTTTCCGAGGCCCAGCCTGGCCACGACGCGGCCGTAAGCGTCGGTCACGACCGAGATGCCGGTGTTGGCGGCGCGCACGAGCGGCAGTCCTTCCTCGATGGCGCGCAGCCGGGCCGCGGCCAAGTGCTGGTAGGGCCCGGCGCTGGCGCCGAACCAGGCGTCGTTGGTGACGTTGAGCAGCCAGTCCGGCCGATCGTCGAGCCTAGTCACCGCACCCGGGAAGATCGCCTCGTAGCACACGAGCGGGCTTGCCGGCGGCAGGCCCGGCAGGTGCCACGTCGCCAGCCCGGGCCCGGCGCTGAAATCGACCGAGCCCTCGGTCAGCTTGCGGAACGGCAGCCACGCGCGCAGCGGCATGAATTCGCCGAACGGCACGAGCCGCGCCTTGTCGTAGACGGCGATGACGCGCCCCGCGTCGCCGATCGCCATCACGCTGTTCCAGACCGCGCCGAGCGCGCCGTCATCGACGCGGCGACGCACGACGCCGCTGACGAACACGCCACCCGGCGCGACGAGCGAGCCGAGCCGGGCGCGCAACCCCGGCTCCTCGTCGAGGAAATAGGGCACGGCGCTCTCGGGCCAGATCAACAGCTTGGGGCGCGGCCCCGGGGCGTTGGCGCTGAGCTCCACGTATCTGGCGAGGTGGGCCCGGCGCAGCTCGGCGCGCCACTTGTGGTGCTGGGCGACGTTGCCCTGCACGATGCGCAGGCTCGCCCCGGCGACGACATCGGCGGGACCCGACGGCAACCGGGCGGCGCCCGCGCCCCACAGCGCGCCGACCAGCAGCGCCCCGGCCACGGCCGCGCGCACGCCCGCCGCCGGCAACGCCGCCGCCAGCACGGTCGCGAAGCCCAGCCCGTAGGCGCCGACCACCGCGGCGGCCTGGCTTGGCGCGGCGAAGGGCGCCCAGACGGTCGCAGCCAAGTTCCACGGAAAGCCGCTCAGCACGTGGCCGCGCAGCCATTCCAGCGCCGTCCAGGCCAGCGCGAGCGCGAACACGCGCGAAAGCCCCGGACGCGCCAACCTGGCGAGCCAGGCCGCGGCGGCGGAAAACAGCGCCAACCCGGCGGCGAGCCCGACCAGCGCGGGCAGCGCGAAGGCGCCGAACCGTTCGGCATCGACCATGAACGCGTTGCCGAGCCAGGCAAGCGAGGCGCCGAAGCCGCCGAAGCCGTAGAGCCAGCCGGTCAGCAGCGCCTGTCGACCCGTGCGCGCGGCATCGATCAGCCAGGCCAACCCGACGAACGCGATGACGAACGCGGGCAGCAGGGTCCACGGCGGCAGCGCGAGCGCGCCGAGCGCGCCGAGGCCAAGGGCCAGCGCCGCGCGCGCCCAGCCCGAGCGAGCGGCGAGCCAGGCTTGACGCCTCACGCCGGCCCGGGCTCGGCGTCGATGCGGCGCACGCGCACCCGCTTGACCCGGCGCGGGTCGGCGTCGAGCACCTCAAACTCGACGCCGGCGGGATGGCTGAACAGTTCGCCGCGCACGGGCACGCGGCCCAGGAACGACGTGACCATGCCGCTGACCGTATCGACGTCCTCGACCTCCTCGGGGTCGAGCAGGCGCACGCCGAGCTTGGCCTCGAGCTCCTCGATCGGCGCGCGCGCGTTGGCCTCGATCACCCGGCCTGGCCGCTCGACCAGCATCGGCCCTTCCTCGACGTCGTGCTCGTCCTGGATTTCGCCGACGATCTCCTCGACCAGGTCCTCGATGGTCACCACCCCGTCGACGCCGCCGTACTCGTCGACCACCAGGGCCAGGTGCGTGCGCGAGGTGCGCATCTGGAGCAAGAGGTCGAGCACGCGCATCGAGGGCGGCACGAACAACGCGCGGCGCAGGATCCGGTTGAGCTCGAACGGCTGGGCACCGCCCCAGAACGGCAACAGATCGCGCACGTGGACCATGCCGATCACGTCGTCCATGGTGTCGCGGTAGACCGGCAGGCGCGAGTGGCCCTGCTCGATCATGACCCGCACCAGGTCGTCGAGGCCGATGGTGTGCTCGACCGCGACGACGTCGGCGCGCGGCACCATGACGTCATCGACGCGCAGCTCGCCGAAGCGCAACAGGTTGGCGAGCATGACCCGCTCGGTCGGCGCCAGGGCCTCGGGCCCCTCGGCCGTGGTCATCAGCATGTCCTGCAGCGCCTGGCGTGACCCGCGTTCGCCGGGGCCGAACCCAAGCAGCGCGCGGATGCGCCCCGAAAGCCCGAGCGGCCTTTCGTCCTCGGGCCGGCGCGGTTCGGGCGCCGGTTCGCCCGGGGCGCGTTCGCTCACGCCGCCCCCGCCTGGCCCGCCGGGCGGTACGGGTCGCTGTAGCCGAGGCGCCCCAGCACCACGACCTCGAGCGCCGCCATCTCGCGTGCCTCGGCCGCGTCGCCGTGATCGTAGCCGACCAGGTGAAGCACGCCGTGCACCACCAGGTGCGCCAGGTGCGCGTCGAGCGATTTACCTTGGCCAAGCGCCTCGGCGGCGACCGTCTCGTAGGCCAGCGCCACGTCGCCCAGCGGCGCCGGTTCCCCTGGGGCCACGACTCCCACCCCGCTCGGGAAGGCGAGCACGTTGGTCGGCCGGTCGATCCGGCGCCAGCGCCGGTTGAGCGCCTTGACTTCCGCGTCGTCGGTCAGCAGCACGGCGATGGCGCCCCCGCCTTCGGGCCGCGCCGCGCCGAGCGCCGCCGCCGCCGCCCGGCGGGCCAGCCGGCGGACCGGCGGCGCCCAGCGCCGGTCGGCGACCGTCACCGCGATCTCGGGTTTCACGTCCGCCGCTCGGGGTCCGCGTCGCGCGCCTCGTACGCGGCGACGATGCGCGTGACCAGGCCGTGGCGGGCGACGTCGGCCTTCGAGAACGTGACCACCTTGACCCCGGGGATGTCGGCCACGATCGCGATCGCGTCGGACAGCCCCGATTCGACGCCGCGCGGCAGGTCGACCTGGGTCAGGTCGCCGGTGACCACCATGCGCGAGCCTTCGCCGAGCCGGGTCAGCGCCATCTTCATCTGCACCGCGGTGGTGTTCTGCGCCTCGTCGAGGATGACGAAGGCGTTGGTCAGCGTGCGTCCGCGCATGAACGCGAGCGGCGCCACCTCGATATCGCCGTCGGCCATGCGTCGCATCACGTTGTCGCCGGGCATCATGTCGTAGAGCGCGTCGTAGAGCGGGCGCAGGTAAGGGTCGACCTTCTCGCGCAGGTCGCCGGGCAGGAAGCCTAGCCGTTCGCCGGCCTCGACGGCCGGGCGCGACAGCACGATGCGATCGACCGCGCCGGCGACCAGCATGGCGACCGCCTTGGCGACCGCGAGATAGGTCTTGCCCGTCCCGGCGGGGCCGATGCCGAACACCAGCTCGTGCTCGCGCATGGCGCCGAGGTAGACCGCCTGGGTCGCCGAGCGCGGCTCGATGCGCCGCCTGGGTGTGCGCACCTCCTCGGCGCCGGCGCCGGGCTGGGCACCCTGGAGGCTGAGCCGGATGGCGGCCTCGACCTCGCCCGCGCTGAGCGACCCGGTCGAGCGGTCGAGCTTGTCGTAGAGCGCCTCGAGCACGCCCTTGGCGGCCTCGATCGCCCACGGCGAGCCGCTGATGGCGAGCCGGTTGCCGCGCGACTTGAGCGCGACGCCGAAGCCCTGCTCGACGCGCGCCAGGTTCTCGTCGTGCTCGCCGTAGAGGCGCGACAGCACGGCGTTGTCATCGAACGTCAGCACCAGGGGCGCGCCCTCGCGTGCCTCGCTCCTCGGTTCCGCCTTCGGTCTCAAGCTGCCTCGCCCGGCGCCGATGCGCCCGCCTGTCCGATCAGGCTGTGCGGCCCGGCGCGCACGATCGCGACCTCGACGTCGCGCCCCAGCAGCGCCTCCGGCACCGCCGCGTGGACCGCGTGGCCGTGGGCCGAGCGCCCGGCGAGTTGCCCGGGCCGGCGGCCGGGACGGTCGAACAGCACGCGCGCGCGTCGCCCGACCCAGGCGTGACGGAACGCCGCCGCCTGGGCATCGAGGAGTTGGTTGAGGGTCGCCAGGCGCTCGGCCTTGACTGGCTCGGGCACCTGCTCCGCCGCCGCCGCCGGGGTGCCCGGGCGCGGGCTGTACATGAACGAGAACGACGACGCGAAGCCGATCTCGGTCACCAGGCGCAGGGTATCCGCGAAGTCGGCATCCCGTTCGCCGGGAAAGCCGACGATGAAATCCGACGACAGCGCGATGTCGGGGCGCACGCGGCGCAGGCGGGCGACCACGCGGCGGTAGTCGTCCGCCGTGGCGCGCCGGTTCATGGCCGCGAGCACCTGGTCGGAACCCGACTGCGCCGGCAGGTGCAGCGCGGGCATCAGGGCGGGGACGTCGCGGTGCGCGGCGATCAGCTCGTCGTCCATGTCGCGCGGGTGCGAGGTGGTGTAACGCAGGCGAAGCAGGCCCGGAATATCGGCAAGCCGGGCGACGAGCCGGCCGAGCCCCCAAGTGCCGCCGTCGGGCCCGGCGCCGTGATAGGCGTTGACGTTCTGGCCGAGAAGCGTGATCTCGCGCGCGCCGCGCGCCACCAGGGCTTCGGCCTCGGCCACGACGGCGGCGGCGGGGCGCGAGTACTCCGCGCCCCGGGTATAGGGCACGACGCAGAACGTGCAGAACTTGTCGCAACCCTCTTGGATCGTGAGGAACGCGGCGATCGGCGATGCGGTATCGCCCGCCGGCAGATGGTCGAACTTCGGCTCGGCGGGAAACTCGGTGTCGAGAACGACGCCCGCCTGGCGGCTGGCGCGGGCCACCAGTTCCCCCAGCCGGTGGTAGGCCTGGGGCCCGACCACCAGATCCACGTCCGGGGCGCGCCGCGCGATCTCTGCGCCTTCGGCCTGGGCGACGCAGCCGGCCACCGCCAGCAGCATCCGGCCGCCCCGCAGGCGCTTGAGCGCCTTGAGCGGCCTGAGCCGGCCGATTTCGGAATAAACCTTCTCCGCCGCCTTGGCCCGGATGTGGCAGGTGTTGAGGATCACCAGATCGGCGTCGTCGGGCGCGTCGGCAAGCCGGTAGCCGAGCGGAGCCAGGGCATCCGCCATGCGACCGGAGTCGTAGACGTTCATCTGGCAGCCGAAGGTCTTGAGGAAGAGCGTCCTGCCGGCCGTGGCGCGTTCGCCCGCGCCCGCTTCAGGTGACGTCATGCCCACTCGTCATGGCAAAACATCCAGCCCAGGGTCGGTGCTGGTCAAGCGGCGGTCCTGGCCGCCGGGGCGACGCCGTAGAGCGCCTCGATCACGCCCTGGGCGATGGCGCGCTCGCAGTGCCGCGTGAGCGCCTTGCGCCCACCGAATTCCTCGATCGTGACCGGGGCATGGAAGCGCACGGCGACGACCGCGGGGCCGAGCCCGAGCACCCGCCACAGGTGAGAGGCGAAGCCCATGTCGCCGTACCAGGCATAGAACGGCCGAAGCGCGCGGCCCATGGGCATGTTGCTGTGGCGCGCGTAGGCCAGCGAGATCGGTTGCACGGTCAGGGGCCGGCCGCCGATCGGACGCTCGGCCGCGCTCAAGAGCGCGCTCCGGAACGGCAGCACCCGGTTGCCGTCGCTGCTGGTGCCCTCGGGGAACAGGATCAGGCTGTCGCCCATGGCGAGGCGCTCGGCCACCGCGTCGCGCTGGCCGGCGCTGGTGCCCCGGCGGCGATCGACGAACACGCTGCGCTGCAACCTAGCGCACAGCCCGAGCAGCGGCCACCCGGCGACCTCCTGCTTGGCGACGAACGAGCCGTTGAGCAGGGCGCCGAGCACGTGGATGTCGAGGTACGAAGCATGGTTGCTGACGAACAGCACCGGCCGGCTCAGCACCGGCACGCCCTTGCGCTCGATCCTAAGCCCGAGCACCCACAGGGCGCCGCGGTGGTAGAGCTGGGGAATGCTGAACGACAGCCGGCGCCAGGTCAGCACCGCCACCACCTGGACCGGCACCAGCAGCAACGTCCAGCCGAGATAACCGACGAGCCGCACGACCGCCATCACCGGCGACATCAGCTCGGTCACGCGTCCTCGTCCTCGCCGACGTAGCGGCTGCGGTAACGGGCGGCGGCGCGATCCGTCAGCAGCACGACGCACACGTCGACGGTCTGGAACTGGTTGTCGATCACCGCGCCATCGCCGATCTGGCAGCCGGCGCGCAGGTAACCCTTGACCAGCGGCGGCAGCGCTGCGGCTGCGGCGCGCGCGTCGATCGCCTGCGCCGGCACGCGGTCCATGGCGACGCGGAGCTCGGGCCGGGCACGGGGCCGGATGTCCTCCGACGCCAGATGCCGGTGGTAGAGGTAGCCGAGCTGGTCCGCCATGCCGTCGACGTCTGTCCCGGGCAGGCTGGCGCAGCCGAACATGGCGACGCAGCCGTGGTGGAAGACGTAGGCGCCGATGCCGCGAAGGAGGAGCTGAATCGTTGCGCCGCTGCGGTAACCCGCGTCGACGCAACTGCGTCCGAGCTCGACCATCTCCCCCGGCCGGGCGAGCAGCCTGGAGAGGTCGTACTCGGCCGCGGTGTAGAACGTCCGCCCGGCCGGCACGCGCGAACGCCTGAGCAGCCGGTAGGTGCCGACCACCTGCCCGCCCTTGGCGTGATCGATCACCAGCAGATGGTCGCAAAGCTCGTCGAAATCGTCGAAATCGCGCCGCCGGCGGCTCATCTCGGCGCTGGGTCGGGCGCTCATTTCCTCGTAGAACACGCGATAGCGCAGCGCCTGGGCCGCGTCGACATCGGCGGCGTCACGCGCCAGCCGGGCCTCGAAATGGCCGACGCGCACCCCCCGGGCCAGGAGATCGCACCTGGGGGCCAGGTCCTCGGCGGGTTCGACGGGTAGGGCGACCATGTGACTGGGGACGCGCCGGGCTCAGGACCGCTTGGGGCCAGCGACCGGAACGGCGTAAAGCTCGAGCCGGTGGTCGACCAACCGATAGCCCAGGCGCTCGGCGACCTGACGCTGCAACGTCTCGATCTCCTCGCTCTTGAATTCGATCACCTCGCCGGATTTGACGTCGATCAGGTGGTCGTGGTGGCTCTCGCTCGCCACCTCGTAGCGCGACCGCCCGTCGCGGAACTCGTGGCGTTCGATGATGTTGGCCTCCTCGAGCAGGCGCACGGTCCGATAGACGGTCGCCAGGCTGACGTGCGGGTCGACCACGGCCACGCGCCGGTGCAGCTCGTCGACGCTGGGGTGGTCGTCGGCCGAGGACAGCACCCGCGCGATCACGCGGCGCTGCTCGGTCATCTTCATGCCCCTGGCGAGGCAGGCCTGCTCGATCCTCGACGTCATGGTGCCGCTCCCTCGCCGCCCATCCCGGAGCGCGACAACGTCCCGCGGCGCGCCACCGGGTGGATTGGGCCGCAACGGGACATCGCGTGGCAGACTCGTGTTTCCGTCGGCCATCGTTGACCCTACTATACCGGGTACGGTGACGGGGCATAACCATCTTGAGCCCCCGGCCGGCTCGAACCGGAGCCCATGGCGATCAGGACATGACCCGCGACGAAGGCGAAGGCGTCCCGGCACGCTACCGGCTCGACATCACCGACGACACCTGCCCCTTGACCTTCGTCAAGACGCGGTTGCTGCTCGAACGAATGCCGGCCGGCGCCACCATGGAGGTGCGGCTGCGTGGACGTGAACCTTTAGAGAACGTACCACGATCTATAGAGGAACTCGGACACGAAATTCTGAGTCTCGAACCGGAAGACGCTGCCGGCGACATCCATCGCCTGGTCATTCGCAAGCTGCTCTAGCCGGCCAGACCGCGCTCGAGGGTCCAGGCGTCGATCGCCCTGGCGCCGCGCCGGAAATAGCCCTCGCGCACGCCGACCCGGCGAAACCCGGCCGCGCCGTACATCGCCTGGGCCGGCAGGTTGTCGGCGGCAACCTCGAGGAAGACATGGCGGGCGCCGAGGCCCTGGGCATGGTCGAGCGTGGCGGCGAGCAACGCGGCGCCGACGCCGTGCCGGCGCTGGCTCGGCGTCACCGCCAAGGTCAGCACCTCGCATTCGTCCGCGGCGACGCGCGCGAGCGCGAAGCCGACCGGGTCGGCCTCGAGGCCGGCGACGAAGCCGAAGCCACTGGGCTGGGCCAGGGCGCGATCGAAGGCATCCCGGCTCCAGGGTTCGTCGAACGACCCGGCGTGCAGGCGAACCAGCAACGGCGCATCGCCCGCTTCGGCGCGGCGGATCGCCGCGGGGGCCGCTGACCGCGTCACCCGGGCGCTTCGGCCCACGGCGGGCGCCGGGCAAGCCGGGCGTCGGGCGCGCGGACATAGAGCGGCGCGGGCGGCCGGTCGGGCAAGGGATGGCGCTCGGCCAGCAAGCCCACGGCGCGGGCGTCGAGGACGGCCGGGCGGAGCACGACGCCGGGCGAGAGCTTCGCCGCGAGCTCCGGTTCGATATCGCCGGCCAGCACGGCTCCGGGCGGGATGCGTTGCGCCGCTTCGGCCAGCGGCAGCGCCGCGGGCGGACCCACCGGCGCCAGGTCCGGGCCGAACACCTGGAGATAGACCCAGCCCGGCCCCGCCGCCACGGCGGCGGCAATGCCCCCCGGCGAAGCGGCGTCGCGGGCCTGGAAGGCCAGGGTCTCGAGCGTGGTGACGCCGACCAGTGGCCGGGCGGCGGCGAGCGCGAGCCCACGCGCGGCGGCCAGCCCTATCCGCACCCCGGTGAAGGTGCCCGGCCCGATGGTCACCGCCAACCGATCGAGCGCGGGAAAGTCGATCCCGGCCTCGGCGACAACCTCGAGCACCATGGGCATCAGGCGCTCCGCATGGCCGCGCCCCAGCCGTTCGAGCCGATAGGCAACGACGCCACCGCCGGACAGCAACGCGACCGAACACGCGGCCGTCGCGGCGTCGAGGGCGAGTATCCTCATGGCGCTCAAACGACCCGGCACGCCTCGTCGAAGTCGAGCCTTGGCGCGCGCGCCGCAATGCGCCGGCCGTCGCCGTACCCCAGATTGCACAGGAAGTTCGAGCGCCACGAGGTGCCGGCGAGAAACGCCCGATCCACCATGGCGCGATCGAAGCCCGACATCGGCCCGATGTCGAGCCCCTGCGCGCGCGCGGCGAGCATCAGGTACGCGCCTTGCAGGCTGCCGTTGCGCAACGCCGTCTCGGCGGCGCCCGCGGGGTCGGCGGCGAATGCCGCGCGCGCGTTCGTGCCCGGGTCGAGCCTGGGCATCAGGTCGTGGAAGCGCTCGTCCAGGGCGACGATGGCGGTCACCGGCGCGGTCATGGTCTGGCGCACGTTGCCTCGGTCGAGGCAGGGCTCGAGCCGGGCCTTCGCCGCCGCGGTCACGACAAAAACAACGCGCATGGGCGAGGTGTTGCTGCTGGTGGGCGGCAGGCGCGCCAGATCCCAGACCTGGCGGAGCATGGCTTCGGGCACCGGGTCGGGCCGCCACGAGCGGTGGGTGCGGGCGGCCCGGAACAACAGGTCGAGAGCGGCGGCGTCGAGCATGTCGTGCGCTTCACGCGCGGGGCGATCAACCCGAGCCTTGTATCACACGGCGCGAGGAACCGAACCGTCCCGCGAGGCTTGCCCACGCCACGTCATGCGCGTCGAAGCGGTTGTCGCGCAGCACCCGTCGCACCAGACGAACGTAATCCTGGCCGGCCTCCGAATAGGCCGTCAGCGTCGCCGCCAGTCGTTCGCCGTCGAGCGGCAACCCGGCCGAGCGCAGCCCGCGCCGTTCGGCGCGGAACTCGGCGTAGGCCGGGTGGCTGTTCAGGTTGCGCATGTAGGCGCGGATCGAGGCCCGGAGGCTGGCGAAGCTCGTGACCGCGAAATTCGCCTCGTCGGCGTGGGCCTCGGGCACCAGACCCAGATCGGGCAGCCACGAGCGCTGGCCGTAAAGGGCATTGGCCTGGCGCGCGAAGCGCGAGGTGCCCCAGCCCGATTCGATCGCGGCCTGGGCAAGGGCCAGCGAAACCGGCACCGCGTCGACCCGGTCGAGCAGCGCCGCCGGATCGTCGATCGTAACGCCGTAGGTACGCTTGATCCGTTCCAGCCTGGCCCGTTCCACCGGCCCGAGCGTGCCCTCGGCGAGGCGGGCGGCCAGCGTCTCGACCGTCCGGCGTTCGGCCAGGAGGGCCGTGTTCTCCGCCTGGATGAGCGGCAGCACAAGCGCCACGAACCGGCGCTTGCGCGCACTCAAGTCGGGTTCGCCAGCGAGCGCCGTCAGGCGCTCGTACTCGGTTCTGCGTTCGAGCGCCGTCAGGCGCTCGCGTTCGGTTCCG
>CAZGYG010000036.1:15654-25650 GCA_964530335.1 uncultured Rhodospirillaceae bacterium
TCGAGCGCCGTCAGGCGCTCGCGTTCGGTTCCGGGCGCGAGCGTCGCCAGTTGCTCGGACTCGGCCGCGCGCAAGGCGGCGCGCTCATCCTCGATCGCCGAGCGTGGGGCGGGAGTCGTGCCGTCGAGGTAGAGCATGGCCGCGACGATGATGGCCGTCGCGCGCCATGGCAGCCGGATGCTCGCCATGCATGGCCTCCCTTGGCAGGGGCCGGTTGTCCGGCCCTCGTTGACTCTTGTCCCGTGTCCCTGCCTGGAACGGGCGGGGCGCACCGGGCCGCGACTCGTCCCCAAGTCGCATCCTTAACAAGACGTAAAGCAAGTCCGGTGCCACGACCGCCACGGCGCCCGGTGTTAACCCTTAGACGTGGTTAACCCTTAGACGCCGCGGCCTTCGAGGGGTGTGACCTGGACCACGTGCGCCTTGTTGATGAAGCGGATGTGGTTCCGTTCGTCGAGAAACGGCAGAAACGCGGGCCCGCTGTTGAAGACCTCGAGCTCGCGGCTTTCGGTGGCGACGAACACCCAGCCGCGCAGCGTAGTCCCGGTTGACAGCTCGACATCGACCAGCAGTTTCGATTTTGGCACATAGGGCTGGTTGCGCATCCCTGGTCCCTTCAACCCCGGTCCCACCCACCGCGGGCGCCGTTCCTTGTGCGCCCGCCGTCCGGCCCGGGCAAGCGGTGCCGGCCGGCCTACGGCGCGTGCAGCCCGATCGCCCGTTCCGCCTCGTCGAGGATCGGACGGGCCAGCGCGCGCGCCCGCTCGGCCCCGTCGCGCAACACCCCGTCGACGTAGCCCGGGTCGGCCATCAGCCGCTTCATCTCGGCGCCGATCGGCCCCAGGCGCGCGACCGCGAGCTCGGTCAGGTCGCGCTTGAACGCCGTGAACTGGGCGCCGACGTAGCGCGCGCAGGTCTCCTCGCGCGTCTCGCCGGCGAGCGCGGCGTAGATGTTGAGCAGGTTCGCCGCCTCGGGCCGCGCCTCGGGCTCGTAGGTCACGCCGGCGATGGAATCGGTGCGCGCCTTCTGGAACTTGCGCGCGATCAGGTCGGGCCCATCGGTCAGGTTGATGCGCGAGTAGTCGGACGGATCCGACTTGCTCATCTTGGCCCGGCCGTCGCGCAGCGACATGACCCGGGTGGCGGCGCCGGCGATCATCGGTTCGGGCAACGGAAAAACGTCGCGGCCGTAGCGCCGGTTGAACGCGCCGGCGATGTCGCGCGCGAGCTCCAGGTGCTGCTTCTGGTCCTCGCCCACGGGCACGTGGGTGGTCTTGTAGAGCAGCACGTCGGCCGCCATGAGCACTGGATAGGCGTAGAGCCCGAGCGCCGCCTCCTCGCGCTTCTTGCCCGCCTTCTCCTTGAACTGGGTCATGCGGTTGAGCCAGCCCAGCGGCGTGAAGCAGGTGAGCAGCCAGGCCAGGTGCGCGTGCTCGCGCACCCGGCTCTGGTTGAACATGATGCAGCGCGCGGGGTCGAGACCGGCCGCGAGGAACCCTGCGGCCACCTCGCGCGTGGAATGGGCGAGCTCCGCCGGGTCCTGGGGCACGGTGATGGCGTGCAGGTCGACGATGCAGTAGATGCAGTCGAAGTCGCGCTGCATCTCGACGAAGCGCCGGATCGCGCCGAGATAGTTGCCGAGGTGCAGGTTGCCCGTGGGCTGCACCCCCGAAAAGACCCGCGTCATGGGGCGCCCTTATGGCCCCGCCCCCCTGGTGGGTCAAGCGAAGCGGGTTCGGACGAGGGCGGTGGGCGCCGGCCCAGGGTCGCCAGGTCCTGGCGCGTGGCGGCGCCGAGCGCCAGGGCGGCCAGGACGAAGGCGCCGACCCCGGCGGCGATCAGCGCCCCGAGCGCAACCCAGGCCATCGGCCCGTCCGCGAGCGCGGCGTGGAGCCCGCGTTCGACCAGTTCGACGACCACGGCCATGACCGCGACGGCGCCGACGAGCCGGGGCGCGCGGTGGCGCAGCCTGGCGTCGAGCACCAGGTCGCGGCGCCGGATCAGCGCGCCGCCGAGCAGAAGCGCGTTGAGCCACGCCGCCACGCTGATGGCGGCCGCCAATCCGACGTGGCCGAACGGCACGGCGAGCGCCACCGCGACCGCGACGTAGGCGAGCATGCACACGGCGGCGAAGCGCACCGGCGTCGCCGTGTCGCGCCGGGCGAAGAAGCCGGGGGTCAGCGCGCGCACGAGCACCGCCGCCGGCAAGCCGGCGACGAACGCGCGCAGCGCCGCCGCGGTCGCCCGGGCGTCGGCTTCGTCGAACGCGCCGCGCTGGAACAGGACATCGACGATCGGCCCGGCGAGCAGGCCGAGCCCGACCGCCGCCGGCAGGCTGAGCAGCAGCCCGGCCTCGATCGCCCGGTTCTGGTTGGCGTTGGCCGCCGCCGGGTTGCCGGCGCGGAGCTGGCGCGACATGAGCGGCAGCAGCGCGGTGCCGATGGCGATGCCGACGACGCCGAGCGGGAGCTGATAGAGCCGGTCGGCGTAGTAGAGCCACGACACCGCGCCGGTCGGCAGGAACGTGGCGATGATGACGCCGACGAACAGGTTGACCTGGGTCACCCCGGCGCCCAGCGCGACCGGCCCGAGCAAGCGGCCGAGCTCGCGCACGTCGGGCGAGAGTCGCGGGCGCGGCAGGGCGGGCAGAACGCCATGGCGCCGCGCCGCCCCGACCAGCAGCAGGAACTGGGCCACCCCGGCCACGGCGACCCCGTAGGCCAGGGCCTGGGGCAGCGCGACCCCGAGCGGGCGGGCCGCCAGCGCGGCCACGATCAGCACCAGGTTGAGCAGGATCGGCGCCGCCGCGAACGCGGCGAAGCGACCGGCGGCGTTGAGCAGCGCGCCGAGCAGGGCGACCAGCGAAAGCAACAGCAGGTACGGGAACATGATCCGCGCGAGCGCGACCGCCAGGTCGAAGCGCATGGGGTCGTCCAGGAAGCCCGGCGCCACCACGGCCATGACCCACGGCATCGCCGCCTCGAAGGCGAACGTGAGCGCGAGCAGCGCCGCCAGCAGCGCCGCCAGGCTTTCGGCGGCGAAAACGAGCGCGCTCGCGCGGCCACGGGTTTCGACCAGGCCGGCGTAAAGCGGCACGAAGGCCGCGCTGAACGCGCCCTCGGCGAACAGCGCGCGGAAGAAGTTGGGCAGCCGGAACGCGACGAAGAACGCATCCGCCCCGGCCCCCGCGCCGAGCAGCGCGGCGATGAGCACGTCGCGCACGAAGCCGAATACGCGGCTCGCCATGGTGTAGCCGCCGACGGTCGCGACGGCCCGGAGCAGCGCCATGGCGGGCGTACCGGCTACGCGGCCGCGCGCGCGCCGCCGTCGGCGAGCACCTGGCCGAGCCGCTCCGAGAGCCGGCGGAGCGTGGCCGGGTGCGTCACCTTCAGGCCGAAGCGGTCGCGCACGTAGAACACGTCGACCGCGCGGTCGCCGTAGGTCGCGATGCGCGCGGTGACGATCGAGATTCTGAGTTCGGCGAGCGCGTTCGTGAGCTCGTAGAGCAGGCCCGGGCGGTCGCGGCCGTTGACCTCGATCACCGTGTTCTTGGTGCTGGCGTCGTTGTCGATCAGCACGCGCGGCGCGACCGAAATTTGCCCTGTCGTTGCCCCTGTCGTTGCCCCTGTCGTCGCCCCAGTCGTCGGCCCAGTCGTTGACCAGGTCGGCCGGCGACGCTTGGCCAGCTCGCGCTCGAGCGAAATGCGCCCGTCGAGCACGCCCGCGATGGTGGCGTCGAGGCGGTCGAGCCGGCGCGGTTCGCCGAAGGCGTGGCGCGCGTGGTCCTGGATCCAGAAGGTGTCGAGCGCGACCCCGTCGGCGAGGGTGTGGATGCGGGCATCGACGATGCCGGCGCCGGCGGCGGCGATGGCTCCGGCGATGGCGGCGAACAACCCCTGCCGGTCGGGCGTGGCGACGGTCACCTCGGTCACGTCGCGGAACGGATCCACCCGATGGTCGATCGCGGTCGTCGCGCCCGCTTGCGCCCGCCGGTCGAGCAAACGCGCGTGGCGGACGTGGGACTCGGTCTCGAAGCTCAGCCAGTAGGGGGGAAAGTGGCGCGCCTCGTAGGCGGCGAACCGCGCGTCGTCCCAGTCGGCGAGCGCCTCGCGAAGCTGGGCGCGCGCGGCTTCGACCCGCGGCCGTTTGTGCTCGGCCACGTGGCCGCCGGTGATGACCTCCTCGGCGCGCCAGAAAAGATCGCGCAGAAGCTGGCCCTTCCAGCCGTTCCACAGCTCCGGATTGGTGGCGCGGATGTCCGCGACGGTCAGCAGGAGGAGCAGCCTCAGCCGTTCCTCCGATTGCACCACGGCGACGAAATCCTCGATGGTCTTGGGCTCGCCCAGGTCGCGCTTGAACGCGGTGCGGCTGGCCACGAGATGGTGGCGCACCAGCCAGCCCGCCGTCTCGGCTTCCTCGTCCGCGAGGCCGAGCCGGCGGGCGAGCCGTTCGGCGAGCCGGGCGCCCAGCTCGGAATGGTCGCCGCCACGGCCCTTGGCGATGTCGTGCATGAACACGGCGAGGTAGAGCGCGCGGCGCGAGCGGATCTTGGGAAAGGTCGCGGTCGCCAGGGGCAAGTCCTCGCCGTGTTCGCCGCGCTCGATCGCGGCGAGCTCCGCGACCGCGCGCAGCGTGTGCTCGTCGACCGTATAGGCGTGGTAACGGTCGTACTGCATCTGGGCGACGACGCGGCCGAATTCGGGCACGAAGCGGGCGAGGACCCCGGACTCGCTCATGGCGCGCAGCACCGGCTCGGCGCCGTCGCGCGCGCACAAAACCTCGAGGAAAAGCCGGTTCGCCTCGGGGTTCCGGCGCACGCGCCCGTCGAGGTGCCGCGCCGCCTGGGCCGCCTGACGCAGCGCCAGCGGGTGGAGCTCGATGCGGCTGCCGAGCGCCAGGTGAAAGAGGCGCAGGATCGCGACCGGATCCTCGCGAAGGAGCGCGCCCGCGCCCGGGGCGAGCCGCCGCCCGATCACGACGAAGCCGGGGGCGCCGGGCAACGGTTGCGCCGCCTCGGCGGGCTGCTCGAGCGTGGCGGTGATCTGGCGCACCAGGTCGCCCACGTCCTTGGTCGCCAGGAAGTAGCGCTTCATGAAGCGTTCGACCGCCCGGTTGCTCTCGCGCTCGCGGTAGCCCATGCGGCGCGCGATCTCGGGCTGGACGTCGAAGCCGAGCCGCTCCTCGGCCCGCCCGGAGATATCGTGGAGGTGGCAGCGCACGGTAGTCAGGAAGGCGCGGGCGCGGGCGAGCCGCTCGGCCTCGCGCCCCGGGCGCACGCCGAGCACGCCGAGGTCCCCCGGCCTGGGGCGCGCTCGGCGGTAGAGCGCGAGCCAGCCGAGCAGGTGCAGATCGCGCAGGCCGCCGATGCCGTCCTTGACGTTCGGCTCGACCACGTAGCGGGTGGCGCCGAAGCGGGCGATACGCTTCTCGCGCTCGGCCAGCTTGGCGGCCAGGAACTCACCCTCGGTGCCCGGGACCAGCTCGCGCCGGAACCGCCGGATCAGTTCGGCCGCGAGCGCCCGGTCGCCCCACAGAAACCGCGCTTCCAGAAGCGCGGTGCGGATCGTCTTGTCCTTGCGCGCCCGATAGAGCGCGTCCTCGATGTCGCGGCTGGCGTGGCCGACCCGAAGCCCGAGGTCCCACAGCACGTGCAGCACGAAGGTGACGATCCGCCCGGCGCGCGCCGGGGCCCCGGGCGGCATCAGGAACAGCAGGTCGAGATCGGAGTAAGGCGCGAGCTCGCCGCGGCCGTAGCCGCCCTGGGCCACGATGGCGAGGCGCAGCGGCCGCGTGCGTGCGCGCAGCGGAAACGCCCGCTCGCACGCATGCGCCGCGAGACGGGCGATAATCCGATCCATGGCGCGGCTGGCGGCGGCGACCACCGCGGGCCCGGGCTCGCGCTGGGCCAGACGCCGGGTGGTCGCGGCGCGCAGCTCCCGGAGCTCGGGCGCCAGCGCGGCGGCGACGGCGGCGCGATCGCCGGGCGCCACGGCCGCGAGACGCCGGGCGAGCGTGGTCATACCGTCGCGCTTAATCATCGATCCGTCGATGTTCGCCCCCTCACCCTCCCATGGCTTCGCCATGGGTCCCCCCCTCTCCCATGTGGGGAGAGGGTAAGATCTCGCCCTTGCTCGAAACCTCCCTCTCCCCTCGTGGGAGAGGGGCGGGGTGAGGGGTAGCGCGTCCGCGCGTCACGTGAGTCAAATTCTTGGTGGGCCGGTATCATGGGCCGCGTTCGCGCGCGAGCGCGATCAGCCGGTAGATCAGGTCGAGCGCGTCCTTGGGCGCGAGCTCGTCGGGGCGGATTTCGGCCAGCAGGGCCTCAAGCGGCGCGGGCGCGACGGGCGCCCTGGCTGCGCGGCGGAACAGCGGCAGGTCATCGGCGAGCCGGGCGAGCGCGCCCGATGGTTCGCCCTCGGCGAGCGCCGCCAGCACCTCCTCGGCGCGGGCGACGACGGCGGCCGGAAGCCCTGCGAGGCGCGCCACGTGCACGCCGTACGAGCGATCCGCCGCGCCGGGCACGACGCGGTGCAGGAACACGATCGAGTCGCGCCATTCCTTGACCTCGAGGGTGTGGCAGGCGAGCGCCGGCAAGCGCGCGGCGAGCGCGGTCAGCTCGTGGTAGTGGGTGGCGAACAGGGCCCGGCTGCGGTTGACCTCGTGCAGGTGCTCGAGGGTGGCCCAGGCTATCGCCAGCCCGTCGAAGGTCGCCGTGCCGCGGCCGATCTCGTCGAGGATGACGAGCGAGCGGGAACCCGCCTGGTTCAGGATCGTCGCCGTCTCGATCATCTCGACCATGAACGTCGAGCGTCCGCGCGCGAGCTCGTCCGCCGCACCGACCCGGCTGAACAGCCGATCGACGACGCCGATGCGCGCCTGCTCGGCCGGCACGTAGCTGCCCATCTGGGCGAGCACGGCGATCAGCGCGTTCTGGCGCAGGAACGTGCTCTTGCCCGCCATGTTCGGCCCGGTGACCAGCCACAGCCGGCGCTCGGGCGAAAGCTCGCAGTCGTTGGCGACGAACGGCTCCGTGCTCGCGGCCTCGACCACCGGATGCCGGCCGCCGACGATGCGAAACGCCGAGGTGCCATCGACCACGGGGCAAACCCAGCGGCGCTCGACCGCCAGGTCGGCGAGCGCCGTGGCGACGTCGAGCTCGGCCAGCGCAGCGGCGGCCTCGGCGATCGGCTGGGCGCGGCCCGTGACCTCGGCGATCAGGTCGTCGAGCAGCGCCAGTTCGAGCGCGAGCGCCTTGTCGGCGGCGCCGACGATGCGGCTTTCGATGCCGGCCAGCTCGTCGGTGGTAAAGCGCATCGCCCCGGCCATGGTCTGACGGTGGCGGAACGCGGGGCCGAGGCGCGGCGCGTGGGCGGCGGGCACCTCGACGTAGTAACCGATCACGTTGTTGTGGCGGAGCTTGAGCGCGCCCACCCCCGTCTCTTGTTGGTAACGCCCCTGGAGCTCGGCGATCAAGCGCCGAGAGTCGTCCCTGAGCGCCCGGGTCTCGTCGAGCTCGCCCGCGTAGCCCGCCGCGATGAAGCCGCCGTCGCGCGCCGCCAGCGGAAGTTCCGCCGCGAGCGCGCGCGTGAGCCGGCCGACCAGCGGGCCATGGTGGCCGAGCGCGGTTATGAGCGCAGCGAGCCCGGTATCACGCTGCTCACGCCCAATCCGGTCGCCGATGCGCCCGGCCGCGTCGAGCCCGTCGCGGATCGCCGCCAGGTCGCGCGGTCCGCCGCGCCCGAGCGCGAGCCGCCCCGCCGCGCGGGCGAGATCGGGCACCCGGCGCAGGATCGCCCGCAGATCGCGCCGCGCCTCGGTCGCGTCGACGAACGTTCGGACCAGGGCCTGCCGTTCGGCGATCGACTTCGGATCGGTCGAGGGCGCCGCGAGCCGTTCGGCGAGCCGCCGCGCGCCCGGCGCCGTGAGCGTGCGATCGATCGCCCAGAGCAGGCTGGGCTCGCGTTCGCCGCCGAGCGAACGGGTGAGCTCGAGATTGCGCCGGGTCGCCGCGTCGATCGCCATGACCGAGCCGGGCTCGACGCGGCGCGGGGGTTCGAGAAACGGCAGGCGCCCCTTCTGGGTCAGCGTCACGTAGCCGATCAACGCGCCGAGCGCCGCCACCTCGGCGCGGCCGAACGCGCCGAAGGCGTCGAGCGCGGCGACGCGGTAGTGCTCGAGGAGCCGCCGGTTTCCGGCCTGGCTGTCGAAGCGGGCGTCGGGCTCGGTATGCAGCCGGTCGCGCCAGGCCGCGAAGGTCTCGAACAGCGCGGGTTCCTGGATCAGGCTGTCGGGCACCAGGATTTCGCCCGGGCCGAGGCGGGCGAGCGCGCCGCCGAGGTTTGCGGCTTCGACCGGCTCGGCGGCGACCGCCCCGGTCGAGAGATCGAGCCAGGCGAGGCCGAGCGCGCCGCCGGCGCGCGCCAGCGCCGCCAGGTGGTTGGCGCCGCGCGCGTCCAGCAGCGACTCCTCGGTCAGCGTGCCGGGGGTGACGATGCGCACGACCTCGCGCGCCACGACTGCCTTGGAACCGCGCCGGCGTGCCTCGGCCGGGTCCTCGGTCTGCTCGCAGATGGCGACGCGGAAGCCCCGGGCGATGAGCTTGTGCAGGTAGTTCTCGGCCGCGTGCACCGGCACGCCGCACATCGGGATGTCGGCGCCCAGGTGCTTGCCCCGTTTGGTCAGGGCGATCCCGAGCGCCTCCGCCGCCTTGACCGCGTCGTCGAAGAACAATTCGTAGAAGTCGCCCATGCGGTAGAACAGGAGGCAATCCGCGTGGGCCTCCTTGATCGCCAGGAACTGGGCCATGACCGGCGTCGCGGCCTCGGCCGCGGCGGCGGGTGCGAGGGCGGGCGGGCTGGCGTCCGGTGGGCTGGCGTCGGGCGTATCGTCCATGGCTCGGGCGGCGCGTCGCGGCCACCGTAGCACAGCGCCGGCCCTTGCCAGGATGGCGTTGGCCCCGCATTGTCGTTGCCCCGGAGGAAAGCCCGAAAATGTCCGCCCACGAGCATTTGACCGACCGCGAGGCCCTGCAGTTTCACGCCAGCGGGCGGCCGGGCAAGATCGAGATCGCGGCGACGAAGCCGCTCAACACCCAGCGCGACCTGAGCCTGGCCTATTCCCCGGGGGTGGCGGCGCCGTGCCGCGAGATCGCCCGCGACGGGGCGCTGGTCTACGACTACACGGCCAAGGGCAACCTGGTCGCCGTGGTGACCAACGGCACCGCGGTGCTCGGGCTCGGCAACCTCGGCCCGCTCGCCGCCAAGCCGGTGATGGAAGGCAAGGCGGTGCTGTTCAAGAAGTTCGCCGATGTCGATTCGATCGATCTCGAAGTGAACTCCGAGGACCCGGACGAGGTCATCCAGGCGGTGCGCCTGGTCGCGCCCTCGTTCGGCGGCATCAACCTCGAGGACATCAAGGCGCCCGAGTGCTTCATCATCGAGCAGCGGCTGCGCGAGCTGCTCGACATTCCGGTGTTCCACGACGACCAGCACGGCACCGCGATCATCACCGCGGCGGCGTTCGTCAACGCGCTCGACCTGACCGGGCGCGAGATGCGCGAGGTGCGCGTGGTGGTGAACGGCGCCGGCGCCGCCGGGATCGCGGTCCTCGAGCTGCTGAAGACCATGGGGCTGCCGCACGACCACGCGATCCTGTGCGACAGCCGGGGCGTCATCTACGTCGGGCGCGACGGGCTCAACCAATGGAAGTCGGCGCACGCGATCGAGACCAAGGCGCGCACGCTGGCCGAGGCGATGAAGGGCGCCGACGTGGTCATCGGGCTTTCGGCCAAGGGCGCGGTCGACGCGAACATGATCGATAGCATGGCCAAGCGTCCGATCGTGTTCGCCATGGCCAACCCGGACCCCGAGATCACGCCCGAGGAGGTCAAGTCCGTGCGCCCCGACGCCATCGTCGCCACCGGCCGTTCGGACTACCCCAACCAGGTCAACAACGTGCTCGGATTTCCCTACATCTTCCGCGGCGCGCTCGACGTGC
>CAZGYG010000037.1:0-25357 GCA_964530335.1 uncultured Rhodospirillaceae bacterium
CGCCTCGGCGATTTTGCGCGCGTTGGCGAGCCGTGCGCGCAGGCCGGCGAGTTCGGCGTCCTCGCCCGTCCTGGGCGCGAGCGCCGCGAACTCGGCGAGCACGGCTTCGACCGTCGCGCGCTCGCGCTCGCGCTCGGCCGCCGCCGCCGCCGCGCCGTCGCTGGCCGCCCGGGACTCACGCCAGCGCCCGAACGCCCCGGCCATGGCGTCCCGCATGGGCCCGTGGCCGCCGTAGGCGTCGAGCATGTCGCGGTGGATCTCGGGCCTGAGCAGGCCGCGTTGATCGTTCTGGCCGTGGACCTCGACCAGGGCCTCGCCGACCGCGCCAAGCAGCCCGACCGTGACCGGCTGGTCGTCGATGAACGCCCGGCTGCGCCCGTCGGAGGCGACGACGCGCCGCACGACGAGCGAATCCCCGGCCGCGATCCCGGCCTCGTCGAGCACGGCGCGCGCCGGACTGGCCGCGGGCAAGTCGAACTCGGCGGTCACGCTGGCGCGCAGGGCGCCCTGGCGCACCAGGCTCGCGTCGCCACGCGCGCCGATGGCGAGCCCCAGCGCGTCCAGCAGGATCGACTTGCCCGCGCCGGTCTCCCCGGTCAGCACGTTGAGGCCGGGAGCGAAGGCCACGTCGGCGGCCTCGATCAGGACCACGTCGCGCGCGATCAGCCGCCGCAGCATGGCGCCGGCGCTAAAAAACCGAATCCCAGGCCTGGGCCCACCACGTCTTGCTCCCGCCCTCGGGCGCCAGGTTGTGCTCGACCAGGAGACGGTAGCTGTCCTGGTACCACGGGCTGCCCGGGAAGTTGTGGCCGAGCACGGCGGCGGACTTGGTAGCCTCGTCCTCGACGCCGAGCAGGAGGTAGGTCTCGACCAGGCGGTACAACGCCTCGGGCACGTGGCTGGTGGTCTGGAAAACGTCGACCACGGTGCGGAACCGGTTGATCGCGCCGACATAGTCGTGGCGCTTCAGGTAGAACCGGCCGATCGCCATTTCCTTGCCCGCCAGGTGATCGTAGGTCAGGTCGATCTTGAGTTGGGCATCGCGCGCGTAATCGGTGTCCGGGTGCCGGCGCACGACGTCCTCGAACGCCTCGAGCGCCAGCCGGGTCAGGCGTTGATCGCGCCCAACGTCGGAGATCTGCTCGTAGTACGAGAGCGCGATCAGGTAGCGGGCATAGGCCGCGTCGCGGTGGCCCGGGTGGAGCTGCAGGAAGCGGTCGGCCGCGATCACCGACGCATCGTAGTCGTTGGCCTGGTAATGGGCGTAGGCGGCCATCATCTGCGCCCGCGTCGCCCACTGCGAGTACGGATGCTGCCGCTCCACCTCGTCGAACGCCTCCGCGGCCGCGGCGTAGGATCCGCCGTTGAGCAGATCGACCGCGCTGTTGTAGAGGTCCTCGACCGGTCGTTCGACGTATCCGGGCTCGTCGTCGGCGCAGGCCCCGAGCCCGAGCGCGATGGCCAGCGCGAGCGCCCGCGAGAATGATCCAGCGACCATGGCGCAAGACTAGAGCAACACCCGATCGATTGGAACCGGGATGGTTCCAATCGATCGGATAAAGTCGCTCTAGCAGGCTGTTGAAAAACCCCATCATCGTCATCGCGAGCCGCCGTAGGCGGCGTGGCGATCCAGGGCAATTGCGGACTTCCGCGCGATTCTGGATTGCCGCGTCGCGCTACGCGCTCCTCGCAATGACAGCCTCGGGGTTTTTCAGCACCCTGCTAGATCCAACGGTATAGAGCAGCTTACCCGATCGGTGGTCGGCGCCCTCAGGCGGTGGCGGCCCGCGCCAGGTCCCATGGGGCCAGCGCGCCGCCGGCCGGGTCCGCAACCGCCGCGCCGGCCCACTCGTAGGCGTAGGCGGAAGCGTCGGCGAACAGCGCACGGAGCAGCGCCTGGTTCAAGGCATGTCCCGTCGCCTGCCCCGCGAAGTGGCCGACGATCGGCGCGCCGGCCAGCGCGAGATCGCCCATGCCGTCGAGAATCTTGTGGCGGACGAATTCGTCGGGGAAGCGCAGCGGCTCCTGGTTCAGCACGCCCGCGCCGCTGATGACGATGGCGTTGTCGAGCGAGCCACCGCGCGCCAGCCCGCGGCCGCGCAGCGCGGCGATCTCGTCGAGGAAGCCGTAGGTGCGGGCGGGGGCGATGTCGCGCCGGAAGACCTCGGGCGTGACCGTGAAGGTGGCGCTTTGCCGCCCGATCGGCGGGCCGTCGTAGTCGAGCGCCATGGCGATCGCGAACGCCTCGGCGGGCACGAGCGAGGCCCAGCGCGTGCCATCGGCGACCGTCACCGTCCTCAGCATGCGCAACACGCGCCGCGGCGCCTCCAGCCGGGCGACGCCGGCGCGATCGATCAACTCGACGAACGGCGCGGCGCTGCCGTCCATGACCGGAACCTCGGGTCCGTCGACCTCGAGCGTCGCGTTGTCGATGCCGAGCCCGGCCAGGGCGGCCATGACGTGTTCGACCGTACCGACGGTCGGGCCGCCGTCGAACCCAAGCGTCGTGCAGAGCGTCGTACCGACGACAAGGTCGTAGCGGGCGGGGATCGGGCGGGAATCGCCCGCGCCGTCGACGCGGACGAAGACGACGCCGGTTGCGGCCGGCGCGGGGCGCAGCGTAAGCCCCACCGGGGCACCGCTGTGCAGCCCGACGCCGCGGCACGAGACCGTGGCGGCAAGCGTGGTCTGATGGCGCCCTGGCACGGTGGCGATCCTACGCTATTGCGCTCCGGGCGTCCGGCCCGACCCTGTCCCGGAAGCCGGGACAGGGTAACGGGCGCGGAACTCCCTGATCGTTCTACCAAGAGGCGCGGGTTCGACTCAAATCACGCTTTGTTTCCAACTCATTCCGTCGGTTTGCCTCCGCCTAGTTGGCCTGGCGGCGCAGGAACGCCGGAATGTCGAGCACGTCCTCGAAGCTATCGACCGCCATGCGATCGCCTTGCTGCGGCCTCAAGGCCGGCTCGCTCGCCGCCAGCGCGCGGGCCGGGGGCTCCTCCGCCGGGCGTTCCTTAGGCGGGCGCAGGTTTCCCGTCATGCGCTCGAACAGGTTCGGCGTGCGCCGGCCGTCGCCGGAGGCCGGCTCGCGCCGGGTCTCGGGCTGACGGGTCTCGGGAGCACGAGGCTCGAACGGACGGGGCGGGATGAACGGATCGCGTTGCACGGCCGGGGACGCGGCCGGGGGCGCGGGCCGGTGCGTCGGCTCCACACCCCTGGTCGCCGCCGCGCGCTGCTGCTCCCTTTCCGGCTCGGGCGCCGGCTCGGCCAGCCGCGCCGCGGCGGGACGCGGCTCTTCGCGCATCGGTTCGGCCACGGGTTCGATCCGCACGGCCGGCAGCGGCACGGGCTCGGCCGCCGCCGGCGGTTCGGGCAGGCCATCGCTTTCCAGCACGCGGGTCGAGCCGCGCGCGCTGGCCGCGACGCCGGCGCGCGGAGCCGCTTCCTCCGGCTTCGCCCCCCGCTCGGCCGGGACCGCTTCGGCCGGCGCGGCGGTCTGGACCAGCACCGGACGCAACGGGGCCCGAACCGGAGCCTGGCTGCGGAACGGCGCATCCTGCGCCGCGCTTTGCGCGTCGATGCCGGTGGCGACGATCGAGACGCGCAACCGGCCCTCGAGCCCGTCCTCGAACGTGGCGCCGAAGATGATGTTGGCCTCGGGATCGACCTCCTCGCGGATGCGGTTGGCCGCCTCGTCGACCTCGAACAGGGTCATGTCGGGGCCGCCGGTGATGTTGATGAGAACGCCCCGCGCGCCCTTCATCGATACGTCGTCGAGCAGCGGGTTGCTGATCGCGGCCTCGGCGGCGTCGACCGCGCGCCGTTCGCCCGCGGCTTCGCCGGTGCCCATCATGGCCTTGCCCATCTCGGCCATCACCGTGCGCACGTCGGAGAAGTCGAGATTGATGAGGCCGGGCTGGATCATCAGGTCGGTGACGCCGCGCACCCCGGCGTGCAGCACGTCATCGGCCATCTTGAACGCTTCCGCGAACGTCGTCTTGTCGTTGGCGACGCGGAACAGGTTCTGGTTGGGGATGACGATCAGCGTATCGACATATTGCTGCAGGTCGGCGATGCCGTCCTCGGCGATGCGCATACGCTGCGTGCCCTCGAAGTGAAACGGCTTGGTCACCACCCCGACGGTCAGCAGACCGAGTTCGCGCGCGACGCGGGCGATCACGGGCGCGCCACCGGTGCCCGTGCCCCCGCCCATGCCGGCGGCGATGAAGCACATGTTGTTGCCCTGGAGATGTGCGAGCACCTCCTCGATCGATTCCTCGGCGGCGGCGCGGCCGACGTCGGGGCGCGATCCGGCGCCGAGCCCCTGGGTGGTCGAGGTTCCGAGCTGGATGCGCCGTTCGGTCTGCGTTTGCGACAAAGACTGGGCGTCGGTGTTGGCGCAGACGAAGTCGACCCCCTCGAGCCGCGAGCGGATCATGTTGTTGACGGCGTTGCCACCGGCGCCGCCTACGCCGATGACGACGATATGTGGCCGCATGCGCGGCGTTTCAGGTATGCCCAAACTGATAGCCATGTTCACTCCTCCTTAGAGTCGCTTTGCACCCGGTCCGGCCGTCCCGCGGACTGCCGTCCCCCCATTCGACCGGCACGACGGCCCGGCCCACCGCCCGTTTCCGGGGCACGACGACGGGCACCCGGGCGCTTGGCCCGGAACCCGTGTCAGAACGTCTCGCGCAGCCATTGGCCGATCCTTCCGAAGCGGTCGAGCAGGCTGGCTTCGGCGACCCACGGGGCCACCGAGGGAACTTCCGATTCGCGTTGCAGGTGGCGCAGCAGCCCGGCGCAGGTGGCGAACGCGGGCCCGCCGGTGGTGTCGGCCAGGCCCTTGACCCACAGCGGCCGGCCGATGCGCACTTGCTTGCCAAGCACCTGCGCGGCCAGATCGCGCACGCCGGGAAGCTGGCAAGCGCCGCCGGTCAGCACCAATTTCCGTCCCGAGCCCTTGAGAACGCCGGCGTCGTCGAGCCGGCTGCGCATGATCTCGAGCGTCTCCTCGACGCGCGGCCGGATGACCCCGACCAGCAGCGAGCGCGGCACGAGGTTGACGCTGGAGGACGACGGCTCGCCCAGCGTCGGCACCTCGATCAGCTCGCGATCGTCGTCGCGGCTCGCCACGCAACTGCCGTACAGGGTCTTCAGGCGCTCGGCGTGCGTCGCCGACGTCGCCAGGATGTGGGCGACATCGTTGGTCACATGCTGGCCGCCGATGGGCAGGATTTCGGTGCGCACGCAGGTGCCGTCGACGAACACCGCCGCCGAGGTCGTACCCGCGCCCATGTCGACGACGGTGGCGCCGAGGGCCATCTCTTCGTCGACCAGCGTGGCCAGGGCCGCCGCGTATGGCGAGACCACGCGGGCCGCCACGCCGAGCTGGCTGCGCCCGATGCAGCCTTCCAGGTTGCGCAGCGGCGTCGTCGCCGCGGTCACCAGGTGGACGTGGACGCCGAGCCGCTCCGCCACCATGCCGCGCGGGTCGCGCACGCCGTTGCCGCCGTCGATGGTGTAGCCGACGGTGAAGCTTTGGATCACCGCGCGGTCGGGCCGATCGGCGGCGCCGCGGCTGTGCCCCAGGATGCGGCGGACGTCCCGTTCGGTGATCTCGTGGCCGTCGACGGCGACCTCGACCAGGGCCGATTGCGATTCCGGCCCGCCGGTCGAGATGTTGACGCAGACCTCGTCGATGCGCTCGCCGGACGACTGCTCCGCCGCCTGCACCGCCGTGGCGACGGCCCGCTCGGCCGCGTCCATGTCGACGACCGCGCCCGCCTCGATGCCGCGCGAGACGGTCTGTCCGACGCCGAGGGCACGGACGCCGCCTTCGTCCTCGCGCCGCGCGACCAGGCACGCGATCTTCGACGTGCCGATGTCGAGCGCGGCCAGCAGGCCCCAGGAATTGCGCCTCAGCCTGCCCATGGCCCAACCCCCGCCACGCTCATGCGCCCCGCCTTCCCCGTCATGTGCTTTCCCCGCCGGGCGCCGTCGCCGCCCGTTCGAGCGCCTCGGCCGCCGCTTCGGTCAGCCGCAGGATCACCCGGTCGGGCAGGCGCAGATCGACCCGGACCAGCGCGCGGCCCAACAGGCCGTGCTCGCGCTCGAGCGCCGCGAACCGGCGCCAGGCCTCGCTCCAGCCCTCGGCCGGCAGGGCGACGGCGACGCCGTTGTCAAAGCGCAGCTCCCAGCGCCGTTCGCCGACGCGCTGCGCCGCGACGACGCGGCGGGCGAGCTCCGGCTCGGCGCCGAGCGTGGCGAGCAGTTCGGCCGCGTGGCCGGGCGCATCGGGCCCGACGACCAGCAGCAGGTCGCCGAAACGGTCCGGGTCGACACCCGGGATCGCCGCGCCGCCCTGGTCAATGACCGTGATCGTGCCGGCGTTCTGCCACAGCGCGAGCGGCCGACGTTCGGCCAGCCGCACCACGAGCACGTCGGGCAGGCGGCGTTCGATCGCCGCGTGCTCGACCCACGGCAGCGCCTCGAGCGCCTGGCGGCGGGCCTCGAGATCGAGGAACAGCAGCGGATCGCCGAGCGCGATGTCGAGCACGGCGAGTACGTCGTCCGCCGGCGTTTCGTGCCGGCCGCGCACGTAGACTTCGCCGAGCCCGAAGCCGGCGTCGGCCGTCGCGCGCGCCACCATGCCGACGACGTGATCGCGCCGGGCGCCGAGCCATGCCGCCGGCCCCGGCGCGAGCAGGACGAGCGCGGCCGAGGAGAACAGCAGGGCGGCCGTCATGGCCACGAGCCCGCGCTTCGCCCATGGCGACGAGGGCCAGCGCCCGCGCCGCGTCGCTGGCCGGGCCCGGCGTGGCCGAACCTCGCTCATCAGGTGCCGCATCGGGCCTCCTCGACCATCCAGGCGACGAGCTTCGGGAATTCGATGCCGGCGGCGTTGGCCTGCTCGGGGACGAGCGAGATCGGCGTCATGCCCGGCTGGGTGTTGACCTCCAGTACGCAAAGGCGCCCCGGCTCGCCCGCCGTGTCGTCGTAGCGCAGGTCGGCGCGGGTCACGCCGCGGCAGCCGAGCGTCGCGTGCGCGAGGAGCGCGAGGCGCTGCGCCTCGCCGAAGGCCCGCGGGTGGATCGCCGCGGGCAGCACGTGCTCGGCGTGGCCCTCGGTATACTTGGCGACGTAGTCGAAGAAATCGGCCTTGGGGCGGATCTCGGTCACGCCGAGCGCGCGCGCGCCCATGACCGCGACGGTGATTTCGCGGCCCGCGACGTAGTCCTCGACGAGAACCTCGTTGCCATAACGGAAGTCCTCGGCGACCAGGGCGAGCCGGTTGTCGCCGGGCCGGACGACGCGCACGCCGACGCTCGAGCCCTCGGCCACCGGCTTGACGACGAAGGGCGGCGGCAGGGGCGGCCCCGCGGGCGTCCTGTCGCGGTGCACGACGATGCCCTCGGCGATTGGGATGCCCGCGCTGGCGAACACGCGCTTCGCCATGACCTTGTTCATGGCCAGCGCCGAGGCGAGCGGCCCGGAATGGGTGTAGGGGATGCCGAGGATCTCGAGCAGGCCCTGGACGCAGCCGTCCTCGCCCCAGCGGCCGTGCAGCGCGTTGAACACGACGTCCGGCCTGGGGCGGAGCGTCTCGAGCGCGTGGCCGAGATCGCGCCCGGCGTCGATCGTGGCGACCCGGTAGCCGGCGGCTTCGAGGCCCTTGGCGACGGCCCGGCCGGTGACGAGCGAGACCTCGCGCTCGGCCGACCAGCCGCCCATGAGCACGGCGACCTGCTTGGTCATGGCCGGCCTCTTGCCGCATGACCGACGCGGCGGATTTCCCACGTCAGCGCCACGCCCGTCGCCTCGAGCACGCGCCGGCGCACCTCCTCACCGAGCGCTTCGAGGTCGGCGGCGGTCGCGCCGCCGGTGTTGATCAGGAAGTTGCAGTGCTGCTCCGAGACCTTGGCGCTGCCGCGCGCCAGGCCGCGACAGCCGGCCCGGTCGATGAGCTGCCACGCCTTGGCGCCCGGCGGGTTGACGAAGGTCGAGCCGCCGGTGCGGCTGCGGACCGGCTGACTCGACTCGCGCTCGGCCCGGATCGCCGCCATGCGCGCCGCGATCGCCGCCGCCTCGCCCCGTTCCCCGACGAGAGTCGCGGCGGTGAAAATCCAATCTTCGGGCGCCGCGGTGTGGCGGTAGCCGAAGCCCAGTTCCTCGCGCGGAACCTCGTGCACCGCGCCGCCGCGATCGACCGCGCGCGCCGTGGCCACGATCGCGGAGGTTTCGGTGCCGTAGGCGCCGGCGTTCATGCGGAGCGCGCCGCCTATGGTGCCCGGCACGCCGGACAGGAACTCGAGCCCGCCGATTCCCGCCTCGGCCGCCACCAGGGCGACGGTGGAGTCGAGCGCGCCCGCGCCGACGCGCAGCCGGCGACCCATGACCTCGGTCGCGGCGAAGCCGCGCCCGAGCCGGACGACGACACCCTCGATGCCGCCGTCGCGCACCAAGAGGTTTGAGCCGACCCCGATCACCGTGACCGGCACGTCCGGCGGCAGCGCCGCCAGGAACGCGGCCAGGTCCGTCTCGTCGGCCGGACGGAACAGCACTTCGGCCGGGCCGCCGACACGGAACCAGGTGAACGGCGCGAGCGGCGCGTCGGCGGTCAGCCGGCCCTGCACCGGCGGCAGCCGCTCGATCAGCGAGACGTGGCGCAGGGCGGCCATCATGCCCCGGCTCCCGCCCGCGCCGGGCCGTCGCCAAGCCGTGTCAGGGCCTCGGGCAGGGCGTTCGCCCACTGGGTGATCGAGCCCGCGCCGAGGCAGATGACCACGTCGCCGGGGCCGCTGGCCGCGGCGATCATCGACGCCAACTGGTCGGGCGCCGCGAGGGCCTCGACGTGACGATGGCCGCCCGCGCGCAGACCCTCGACCAGCGCGTCGCGGTGGATGCCTTCGATCGGCTCCTCGCCCGCGGGGTAGACGTCGGCCACGATCACGGTGTCGGCGTCGTTGAAGCAGGTGCAGAACTGGCCGAACAGGTCGCGGAGGCGCGTGAAGCGATGGGGCTGAACCACGGCGACGATGCGGCCGTGGAACGCTTCGCGCGCCGCGGCGAGCACGGCCGCGATCTCGACCGGATGGTGGCCGTAGTCGTCGACGACCGTGACGCCCCCGACCACGCCGGTGATCGTGAAGCGGCGCTTGACCCCTTTGAAGCCCGCGAGGCCCCGGGCGATGCTCGGGGCGTCGATGCCCATTTCGTGCGCCACCGCGATGGCGGCCAGCGCGTTGACCACGTTGTGCCGGCCGTACATCGGCAGCGCGAGATCGGCGAGCGTCGTCACGGCGCCGGTCGCGCGGTCGGTGACGATGGCGTCGAAGCGGTAGCCGCCGGGCGTGGGGCGCAGCTCGACGCCGCGCACGGCGGCCTGCGGGCTGAGACCGTAGGTGACGATGCGCCGGTCCACGACCCGGCCGATCAGGCCCTGCACCTCCGGGTGATCGATGCACAGCACGGCGAAGCCGTAGAACGGGATGTTCTCGACGAACTGCGCGTAGGCCTGGCGCACCGCCTCGAACGAGCCGTAGTGCTCCATGTGCTCGGGGTCGATGTTGGTGACCACGGCGATGGTCGCCGGCAGCTTGAGGAAGCTGCCGTCGGATTCGTCGGACTCGACGACCATCCAGTCGCCGGCGCCGAGCCGCGCGTTGGTGTCGTAGGCGTTGATGATGCCGCCGTTGATCACGGTCGGGTCGTAGCCGGCGGCGTCGAGCACCGTGGCGATCAGCGACGTCGTCGTGGTCTTGCCATGGGTGCCACCCACGGCGATGGACCACTTGAGCCGCATCAGCTCGCCCAGCATCTCGGCCCGACGCACGATCGGCAGCAGCCGGGTTCGCGCCGCCTGGACCTCCGGGTTGCCCGGGCGGATCGCCGAGGACACGACGACGACCTGGGCCTCGCCCAGGTTGGCTTCGTCGTGGCCGATCGCGACCCGGACGCCCCGCGCGCGCAGGCGGCGGACGTTGGCGCTTTCCGCCGCGTCGCTGCCCTGGACCCGGTAGCCCAGGTTGTGCAGCACCTCGGCGATGCCGCTCATGCCGATGCCGCCGATGCCGACGAAGTGGATCGGCCCGACCTCGAGGGGCAGGGCTCTCATGCCGCCCTCCTCGGCGCGTGCCCGCCATTGGACAGGGCCAGCGCCAGCACCGCGTCGGCCAAGGCATCCGCCGCGTCGGCGCGGCCCGCGGCACGGGCGCGCGCCGCCGCCGCGGCCAGCGTCTCGGGCGCGTCGGCCAGGGCCTCGAGCCGGGCGGCGAGCGCGTCCTTGGTGAACGCGGCCTCGGGCATGGCCCAGGCGCCGCCCTCGGCCTCGCGCAGGCGGGCGTTGACCGTCTGGTGGTCGTCGGCCGCGAACCGGTACGGCACCAGGATCGCCGGCCGCCCGGCCACCGCCAGCTCGGCGACGGTCGAGGCGCCGGCGCGCGCGATGACCAGATGGGCATCGCCGAGCCTGGCCGCCATGTCGTGGAAGAAAGCCTGGCAGTCCGCCTGGACGCTGAGGCCGGCATAGGCGGCGCGCACCCGCTCGACGTCCTCGGGCCGGCATTGCTGGGCGATCGCCAGGCGTTCGCGCACGCCGGCGCGCACGGCGGCGATCGCGGCTGGGACCACGTCGGCCATCACCCTGGCGCCCTGGCTGCCGCCGACGATCAGGACGCGGAACGGGCCGCCGTTACGCGGCGGCGCATAAGCCGCCACGGCCAGCGCCGCGATCGCCGGGCGCACCGGGTTGCCGACCATGCGGCTGCGCCCGCCGAGGGCCGGCGCCAGCCGTTCGGTCGGGTTGAACGCCAGCGCAATGCCGTCGGCACGGGCCGCGAGCAGACGGTTGGCCCGGCCGAGCACGGCGTTCTGTTCGTGGATCAGCGTCGGGATGCCGAGCCGCGCCGCGGCGAGCACGGGCGGCACCGACGGGTAGCCGCCGAAGCCGACGACCGCGGCGGGCTGGAGCTCGCGCAACAGCCGCCGGGCCGCGAACGTCCCGACCGCCAGATCGAGGGCGCCCCTGAGCCGCCCGCCGAGCCCGCGCCCGACCAGCGGCGTGGCGCGCACGACGTGCACCGCGACGCCTGCCGCGCCCAGATCGATCGCGCCGCCGCGCCGGTCGGTGACGAAGGCGCACGCGATGCCCCGCCGCCCCAGCGCCGCCGCCAGCGCGAGCGCCGGGTAAACGTGCCCCGCGGTGCCGCCCGCGGCGAGCAGGATCGGCCGGCGCCCGGTCATGGCTCGGCCCCCGCGTCGAAGCGCCGCCGGGTCAGCGCCAGCATCAGGCCCATCCCCAGCGCGATCGCCATGAGCGATGAACCGCCGTACGACACGAACGGCAGCGTCATGCCCTTGGGCGGCAAGAGCCGGACGTTGACCGCCATGTTGATCACGGCCTGCAGGCCGAATTGCATGGCGAGCCCCGTGACCGCCAGCAGGGCGAACAGGTTGCGCTCGGCGCCGGCGCGGGCGAGGCCGCGCAGCGTGACGAAGGCGAACAGCCCGATCAGCACCAGGCAGGTGAGGATGCCGAACTCCTCGGCGGCGACGGCGAAGATGTAGTCGGCGTGGGCGTCCGGCAGGATTTCCTTGACCACGCCCTGCCCCGGGCCGCGCCCGAACAGACCGCCCTGCTCGAACGCCATCATTGCCGTGTCGGCCTGGTAGGTGTCGCCGAGCGACGGGTCGAGGAACTGGTCGATGCGCCCGCGCACGTGCGGCACCAGGACATAGCCCGCGCCGATCAGGCCGACGAAGCCGGCCGCGAACAGCAGCACCCAGCCGACGGCGAGCCCGGCCAGGAAGAACTGGGCGCACCAGACGACGGTCGTGGCCGCCGCCATGCCGAAGTCCGGCTGCAGCACGAGCAGGCCGACGATGACGGCGAGCAGGGCCGACGCCACCCAGTTGCCGGGGAACGCCGGATCCCGGCGCTGGCCGGCGAACAGCCACGCGGCGACCACCACGAACGTCGGCTTGACGAACTCGGACGGCTGCACCGACAGCGCGCCGAACACGAGCCAGCGCGTGGCGCCCTTGATCTCGGGCCCGATCAGCGGCGTGGCGGCGAGCGCCACGAGCGCGAGCCCCAGGCCGGCGATGCCGAGCCGGCGCACGCCTTCCGGCGGCAGCAGCGAGGCGCCGATCAGCACGGCGTAGGCGAGCGGCAGGTAGGCGAGCTGCCGGCGCACGAAATGGAACGGCTCGAGGTCGATGCGCTCGGCGACCGCCGGGCTCGCCGCCATGCCGAGCAGCGCGCCCATGAGGCCGAGCGTGAGCAGCGCCACCAGGGTCCAGCGGTCGACCGACCACCACCAGCGGGCCAGCAGGCTGCGGTCGGCGCGGGCGAAGGCGGTCATGCCGCGTCCCCCGCCGCGAGTGCCCGCACCGCCCCGCGGAACGCCTCGCCGCGCGCCTCGAAATCGCGGAACTGGTCGAACGAGGCGCAGGCGGGCGACAGCAGCACGACCGCGGCGCGCCCGTCCCGGCGTGCCTCGGCGGCGGCCTCGGCCACGGCCTGGTCGAGGTTCGCCGAGCGCGTCGTCGCGACCCGGCCGGCGAGCGCCGCCTCGAATGCCGCCGCCGCCTCGCCGATCAGGTAGGCGCGGCGCACGCGTGGCCAGAAGGGTTCGGTGCCGGCGAGCCCGCCCGCCTTGGGCCGGCCGCCCGCGATCCAGTAGACGCGCTCGAAGCACGCCAGCGCGCGCGCCGCCGCGTCCGCGTTGGTCGCCTTGCTGTCGTTGACGAAGCGGACATCGCCGACGGTCGCCACGGTCTCGAGCCGATGAGGCAGGCCGGGAAAGCTGGCGACGGCGGCGGCGATGGCCGCGTGCGACAACCCGAGCGCGCGCGCCACGGCGACCGCCGCCGCCGCGTTCTGCCAGTTGTGGCCGCCGATCAGCGCGCCGTGTCCGGCCAGGTCGACGACCGCGACGGCGTCGCCGCCGGTGGCGTCGTGGATGCGCCCGTCCAGCGCGTAGACGCCACGCTCGACCGGACGTCCGACGGCGATGGGCACGACGCGGAGCCGGCCCTCGGCGGCGAGGCGGAGCGCGGTCTCGCGCCCGGCCTCGTCGTCGACGCCGACCACCGCGACCGCGCCGCCGGGCTGCATGGTGAACATGCGCCGCTTGGCGGCGACGTAATCGGCCATGGTGCCGTGGCGATCGAGGTGGTCGGGCGTGACGTTGAGCAGCACCGCGACCGCGCAGCCGAGCGAGCGCGCGAGATCGAGCCCGTACGACGACAGTTCGAGCACGTAGACGCCGCCCGCCGGCAGCGGCTCGAGATCGAGCGCCGGCGTGCCGATGTTGCCGCCGACGGCGACCTTGAGCCCGCTCGCCTTCAGCACGTGGCCGACCAGCGCCGTCGTCGTCGATTTGCCGTTGGTGCCCGTGATGCCCACGACGCGGGCGCCGGGCAGGGCCCGGGCGAACAGCTCGAGGTCGCCGATCACGTCGAGCCCCCGTTGCCGCGCCGCCACCACCGCCGGGTGGACCCGGGGTGCGTGCAAGGGGATCCCCGGGCTCGCCACCAGGATCGCGGCGTCGCCCCAACCCTGGGCCGGATCGTGCAGCGACAATCCGGCCGCCGCGGCGCGGTCCCGCGCGGCCGGGTCGTCGTCCCAGCCGATCGGCTCCGCGCCGCCCGCGGCCAGGGCGCGCGCGGCGCTGAGCCCGGACCGCGCCAAGCCCAGGATCGCGACGCGACGACCGCGAAAGGCGGGAACCGGAATCATGTCAGCGCAGCTTCAACGTCGCCAGGCCGGCGAGCGCCAGCACGACGGCGATGATCCAGAAGCGAATGACAACCGTGGGCTCGGACCAGCCCTTGTGCTCGAAGTGGTGGTGCAGGGGCGCCATGCGGAACACGCGCCGCCCGGTGGTCTTGAACGACACCACCTGGACGATGACCGACACGGTTTCGAGCACGAACAGGCCGCCGATGATGGCCAGCGCGAACTCGTGCTTGGTCACGATGCTGACGGCGCCCAGCGCCCCGCCCGCCGCCAGGCTGCCGGTGTCGCCCATGAACACCAGGGCGGGCGGCGCATTGTACCACAGGAACCCGAGCCCGGCGCCCAGCAGCGCGCCGCAGAACACGGCGAGCTCGCCGGCGCCGGCGACGAACGGGATGCCGAGGTACCCGGCGAACACCGCGTTGCCGCCGAGGTAGGCGATGACGCCGAAGCAGGCGGTGGCGATGATGATCGGGCCGATGGCGAGGCCGTCGAGCCCGTCGGTCAGGTTGACCGCGTTCGAGGCGCCGACCAGGACGAGCACGGCGAACGGGATGAACAGCCAGCCGAGATCGAGCAGAACGTCCTTGAAGAACGGCACGGTCAGGCCGTAGCCGAGCGGCGCCGGCGTGACCTGCGCCACCCACAGCGCGGCCGCGGCGGCGATGGCGACCTCGAGCCCCAGCTTGTTCCAGCCGCGCAGACCCCGGCTGTGCCGGCGCATGACCTTGATGTAGTCGTCGGCGAAGCCGACCGCGCCGTAGCCCACGGTCACGAGCAGCACGGCCCAGACGTAGGGGTTCGCGAGGTCGGCCCACAGCAGCGTCGCCACCACGAGCGCCAGCAGGATCAGCAGCCCGCCCATGGTCGGCGTGCCGGCCTTGCGCAGCAGGTGATCGGGCGGCCCGTCGGCGCGGATCGGCTGGCCGTTGCCCTGGCGTGCCTTGAGCCAGCGGATGAGCACCGGCCCCAGGGCGAAGCTGACCAGCAGACCGGTCAGGATCGCCCCGCCCGTCCGGAACGTCAGGTAGCGGAACAGGTTGAAGACGGCGGACTCTTCGGACAGGGGGGCCAGCAGGTTGAACAGCATCGGTCGAACGCGCCTAGCCGGTGCAGCACAGGGGTTGCGGTCGCAGATCGATCAGCGCGGCGACGACGCGCTCGAGGCCGATGACCCGGCTGCCCTTGACCAGGACCACGTCGCCCGCCCGAACTTCCTCGATCACCGCGCCGAGGATGCCGTCGGCGTCGGCGGCGTGGCCGGCGCGCATCGCCGGCGCCAGCGCGTCGCGCAGGTGCGCCATGTGCTTGCCGACCGTGAACACCAGGTCGATGCCCTTGGACTTCGCGCAGGCGGCGAACGCCGCGTGCATCGACGGCGCCTGGTCGCCGAGCTCCGCCATGTCGCCGAGCACGGCGATGCGCCGCCCACCGCGCACTGGAATCGCGGACTCGAGCACCTGAAGCGCCGCCTTGAGCGCCGCCGGGCTGCAGTTGTAGCTCTCGTCGATGACGACCAGATCGCCACAGCCGAGGTTGACCCGGTGGCGTTCGCCGCGCCCCGGCAAGGGCGCGAGCCGGGCGAGCGATCGGGCGCCCGCCGCCACGTCGGCGCCGAGCGCGTCGAGCACGGCCAGGACACCGAGGCTGTTCGAGACCCAATGCTTGCCGGGCACGTTGAGCACGTACGTGACCCGTTCGCGGCCGACCATCGCCGTGATGTGGCTCGCCTCGGCGCCGATCTCGGCCGCGATCAGACGCACGGTCGCATCCGGATGGGCACCGAAGCCGACGACCCGGCGCACGCCACGCGCGCGCGCCGCCTGGGCCAGGTGGTGATAGAAGGGGTTGTCGCGATTGAGCACCGCGGTTCCCGCGGTCATGCCGTCGAAGATCTCGGCCTTGGCGTCGGCGATGGCGACGATCGACGGGAAGTGGCCGAGGTGGACCGGCTCGACCGTGGTGATCAGCGCGACATCGGGGCGCACGAGCCGGGCGAGCGGCGCGATCTCGCCCGGGTGGTTCATGCCGACCTCGAACACGCCGAAGCGCGCGTCGGGCGCCATGCGCGCCAGGCTCAGCGGCACGCCCCACTGGTTGTTGTAGCTCTTGACGCTGGCGGCGGTCGGCCCCTGGTCCTCGAGCGCGAGGCGCAGCGCTTCCTTCGTGCCGGTCTTGCCGACGCTGCCCGTGACGGCGACGACGCGCGCCGCGCTGCGTTCGCGCGCCCGGCGCCCGAGCGCCTCGAGCGCGGCCTGGGTGTCGTCGACGATCAGCAACGGCAGGCCGGCGGCGAATCGCGGCGCGCGGTCGCGCCCGACGACGGCCGCCACGGCGCCCTTGGTAAGCGCCGCCTCGACGAAGTCGTGGCCATCGCGCTTGGGGCCGGCCAGCGCCACGAACAGGTCGCCGCGGCCGACCGCCCGGCTGTCGATGGCGACGCCGGTCGCCTGCCACGGTCGCGTCACGCTGCCGCCGGTGGCGTCGCTGGCCGTTTCGGAGGTCCAGAGCGTCGTTTCGGTCATGGGATACCGCCTTTCAAGTTGGTGACGATGTCGCGCACGACGGCGACGTCGTCGAAGGGCACAGTGATCGGGCCTACGATCTGCCCCTGCTCGTGGCCCTTGCCGGCGACGATGAGTAGGTCGTCGGTCCGGAGTTCGGCGATCGCCCGCGCGATCGCCTGGGCCCGGTCGCCGACCTCCACGGCGTCCGGGCACTTGGCGAGGATGGCCCGCCGTATCGCGGCGGGATCCTCGCTTCTCGGGTTGTCGTCCGTGACGTAAACGCGATCGGCCAGGCGGGCGGCGATGCGCCCCATGAGCGGCCGCTTGGCGCGGTCGCGATCGCCGCCACAGCCGAACACGACGACGAGCCGGCCGCGGGTCAGGGCCCGGGCGGCGATCAGAACCGTCTCGAGGGCGTCGGGCTTGTGCGCATAGTCGACGTAGACACGGGCGCCGCTGGCGAGAACGGCCGCCTGCTGCAACCGGCCGGGCACGCCTTCGAGCCCCGGCAGCGCGTCGAGCGCATCCGCGATCGGCGTGCCGGTCGCGGCCACCAGCCCGACCGCCGCCAGCGCGTTGTGCGCCTGGAACGCGCCGGCCAGCGGCAGGCGCACGTTCCGTTCGCCGCCGGCGGTGGCCACGGTCAGGTCCTGGCCCGCGGGCGCGGCACGAACCGAAACCAGCCCGAGGTCGCGTCCCGTCCGGCCGTAGCCGAGCACGCGCAATCCGCGCGCCGCGGCGATGGCGGCGAGCGCCGGGTACTCGGGCGAGTCCGCGTTGAGCACCGCGGTCGCGCCGGCCGGCAGCAGGGCATCGAACAGACGGAACTTGGCGCGCCGGTAGTGGGCGGGCGTCGGATGGTAGTCGTAGTGGTCCTGGGTCAGGTTGGTGAACGCCGCGGCTTCCAGGCGCAGCCCGTCGAGCCGGTACTGGTCGAGCCCGTGGCTCGAGGCCTCGACGACGACGTGCTCGACCCGGCGCTGTTTCAACTCGGCGAGCCGGGCGTGCAGCGTGATCGGATCGGGCGTGGTGTGGGCCAACGAGCGATGAAGCCCCGGCGCGATCACGCCGAGCGTGCCGAGCGAACCCGCCGCGATGCCCAGCACCCGCCAGATTTCGCGCACGAACCAGGCGACCGAGGTCTTGCCGCTGGTCCCGGTCACGGCGATCAGATGATCGGGCTGCGGGCCGTGAAAGCGCGCGGCGATCTCCGCCAGACGCCGGCGCGGGTTGGCATCCGCGACGATCGGGACGCCGAGCGGGCGGAGCGCCGCCGCCGCCTGGTCGGACGCCAGCACGGCGGCCGCGCCGCGGCGGATCGCCTCATCGACGAAGCGGGCGCCGTCGCTGTGCGACCCGGCGAGCGCGGCGAATAGGAACCCGGGGCTTACGGTGCGTGAATCCGCGCTCAAGCCGCGGATGTCGGGGTCGCCGGGGAGGCCGAGGGTCGCCATCGTCATGGCGTCAACGAGGCTGGAGAGACGCAAGGATCGACCCCATCTCGTCCAACCCGTCCCCCGCGCCGGGCTCGGGCGCGACGCCGACCAGCGGCGCCATCCGCGCGACGATGCGCGCGAACGTCGGCGCCGCCGTCCAGCCGCCCGTGGCGTAACCGAACGTGGATTCGTTGCCTTTCGGCTCGTCGATCGTGATCAGGATGACGTAGCGCGGCGCCGACATGGGGAAGGCGCCGATGAACGACGACAGCAGCGCGCCGTGCTGGTAGCCGCCCTCGGCCACTTTTTCCGCCGTGCCCGTCTTGCCGCCGACGGCGTAGCCGGGCACGTCCGCCGCCCGGCCCGTGCCCCGGAGCACCGCGAGCCGGAGCAAGGCGCGCATGGCGTCCGAGGTCGTCCCGTCGAGCAGACGTTCGCCGCCTTCCCGCGCCGCGGCTCGCTTGAACAGCGTCGGCTCGACGCGCGTGCCGCCGTTGACCACGGCGGCGAACGCGGCCACCGTCTGGAGCGGCGATACGGCGATGCCGTGGCCGAACGCCACGGTCATGGTGGCGAGCTCGCCCCAGTTCACGGGCGCCATGGGCGCGCCGATTTCCGGCAGCTCGATCGACGCGGGATCGAGCAGGCCGAGCTTCTTGAGGAAGGCGCGCTGGCGCTCGGCGCCCACCGCCAGGGCCATCTTCGCCGCGCCGATGTTGGACGAATAGATGAACACCTCGGGCACCGACAACACCCGGGCCTTGGGGTGCGAATCGTTAATCGTGAAGCGCGCCACGTGGATCGGCTCGGTCGCGTCGAAGCTGTCGTCGAGCCCGGCCACGCCGTAATCGAGCGTCATCGCCGTGGTGAAGACCTTGAAGATCGAGCCCATTTCGTAGACGCCGAGTGTGGCGCGATTGAAGCGGGCATCGGGCGAAACGGCGGCGTTCGGCTGGTTGGGATCGAAGTCGGGCAGCGACACCAGCGCCAGCACTTCGCCGCCCTCGGCGTCCATGATGATGCCGGCGCCGCCGATCGCCTGGAACGTCTCGATCGACGCCGCGATCTCCTGGCGCAGCACGGCCTGGAGACGCACGTCGATGCTGAGCGCGAGTGGGCCCTCGCCTTCGACGGCGCCGCGCCGCAGCCGCTCGTCGGCGCTGCGTTCGATTCCGGCGATGCCCTGGTTGTCGACGTCGGTGAACCCGAGCATGTGGGCGAGCAGCGCGCCTTGCGGGTAGACCCGCCGCTCCTCCTCGATGAAGTCGACGCCGGGCAGGCCAAGCGCGTGGATGTCCGCCGCGAGCGACGGCGTAATCCCGCGCTGGAGCCAGACGAAGCTCCGCCCGCCGGCCAGACGCTGGCGCAGATCGTCGATGTCGGCGCCGGTCAGCACCGCCGCAAGCGAACGCGCGGACTCGTCCACGTCGATGACCCGACGCGCGTCGGCGTAAAGCGACGCCGTCGGCAGATTGGTCGCGAGCAGCACGCCGTTGCGGTCGACGATATCGAGGCGGGCGAGGCGGTGCTCGGCCGCGGTCCCCGCGCGTACGGGCTGCTGGGCGCCGCCGAGGACACCGATCTCGGTCACTCGCAAGGCGAGGGCCAGGAACAGCACCACGAACACGGACGCGGCGACGAGGATGCGGCGACGCCCGACCTCGATGGCGCGCTTGCCCTCGCCTTCGAGGCTGAGGCCCGCCCGCGTGGTCGCGCCGAGCGAGAGCGACAGGCGCAGGGCCTGGTGAGCCCGGGCCGGGCCGCCCCGAGCCCACTGGCCCGGTGCGAGCTGGCCCGGGGCGCCATGAGTTTCGTTGCGCGTCACGGCTGCACCTCGCCGGCGTCCTGCGCCGCGGCGGCGAAGGCGGCGGATGGCACGGTCTCGAAGGCGACCACCTGGCGCGGCACGGCTGGAGCGAGCACGAGGTTGCGAAGCGCGAGCTCCGACAAACGCTCGGGCCGGGTCAGGTAGGTCCATTCGGCGCGCAGGACATGGATCGAGCGTTCGGAGGTTGCCCGCGCCTGCACGACCGCCGCGAGCTCGTCCTCGAGCCCCTTGACGCGGTAGCTGACCACGAACATGGCGAACGCCGTGGCCGCCGCGAGCAGGATGACGATCACGTTCGACCGTCTCATGCCGCGACCCTTGCCGGTTCGGCGGTGCGTTCGGCGGCGCGCAGCCGAGCCGAACGGGCGCGCGGATTGCGCGCGATCTCGGCCGCGTCGGGTCGGATGGGCCGCCGCGTCAGGGTGACGAACGTCGCCGAGGCGGCGGTGGCGGGCGGAGGGGCGTGGCGGCTGGCGCGCACCGGACGCCCGCCGCGCGCGATCAGGAAGCGTTTGACGATGCCGTCCTCGAGCGAGTGGAAGGCGACCACGACCAGCCGCCCTCCGGCGGCGAGCAGCCGCTCGGCGGCGGCCAGGCCGCGCTCGAGCTCGCCGAGCTCGTCGTTGACCACGATGCGCAGCGCCTGGAACGTGCGCGTCGCCGGGTCGATACCGTCGGCCGCGCGCCGAACCACCCGCCGCACGATCTCGGCGAGCTCGCCGGTGCGCGTGATCGGGGCCTGGCTGCGCGCCCGCACGATGGCGCGGGCAACGGCGCGGGCGCGGCGTTCCTCGCCGAAGCGGTGCAGCATGTCGGCCAGGTCGTCCTCGGCCGTGCCGTTGACCACGTCGGCCGCGGACATGCCGTCCGCGCCCATGCGCAGGTCGAGCGGTCCGTCGGCCTGGAACGAGAACCCGCGCGCGGGATCGTCGAGCTGAAACGACGACACGCCGAGGTCGAACACGACGCCATCGACCAGCGTGACGCCGGCCGCCGCAAGCAACCGATCCATGGCGCCGAACCGGCCTTCGACCAGGGTCAGGCGGCCGGGAAACGCGGCGATAAGCGTGCGCCCGCGCACCAGCGCGGCCGGGTCGCGGTCAATCGCCCAGACGCGGCACGGCGCGGCCTCGAGCATGGCGCGGCTGTAACCGCCGCCGCCGAAGGTCGCGTCGACGTAGACGCGCCCAGGCGCCGGCCCGAGCGCGCGCACGACCTCGGCCAGCAGGACCGGAACGTGCCCGACGTCAGCCACCGCCGCTCCCCTTGAGCGACAAATTCAGGCGTGACCGCTCGCTGCGCAGCTGCTCGAACAGCCGCTGGCGGTACGCCGCGCCGGCCGCGGGCTCCCAGATGTGAAAATACGGACCGCGGCCGAGGAACATGGCGGTATCGCCGATGCGCGCGAAGGTACGCAGCGCCTCGGGAAGCACGATCCGGCCCTCGCCGTCGAACGGCACCTCGACCGCTTCCATGAACAGGCCGCCGGCGATGTCGCCGCTGGGCGCGAACGGCTCGGTCAGGCTGGCGGCGAGGCGCGACATGGTGTCGTGCGCGAACGCCTCGATCGCGTCGACGTCGTCGCGGATCGAACGCATCGCCACGATGCCCTGGAAGCCGTCGCCGACAATCGCGTTGCGGAACTGAACGGGCACGGAGACGCGACCCTTGCGGTCCACCTTGTTGGTGAAGGCCCCCATGAAGGCAGTCGACACGCCCGGTCCCCCGTTCTCCGGCGGCCAAACCGGCCACCGCCGCCCGTGCCCCGAAGGGCCACCTTGGGTGGTCCTCTATGGGCCCGTATGGGATACCATGGGACACGATGGGCGTCAACGACAACGGACGATTTTTTCGTTGTGCCTTAAGAACTTATTAATCATGGGCGCGAGCCGGCCAAGGTCGAGATCAGATTCGGCACGGCTGGCCTGGAGAGCTTGTCTTGCCTCAACGCGAGCGGCTGTTGGTGCGTCCCGACGTTCTACTTTTGTTCACTATGGCGTTGTCCGACGCCCAATCCAGCCGCCCGCTGCCACCAGGACACGGCCATGAGTCACAAGCCATTGAAACAGGCCATTGAAACAGGAAAAAATGCGATCAGTCGGCCTGTAAGCCGGGTTCTGTCCCCGCTTGCGCGGGGGATGGCCATTCCTCTGGGACGCCCGTTGCCGGACGCCTCGCGCGACCAACCCGGGCGGCGGACGCGGAACCCGCCTGCCGGGCCGAAGCCCGGCGTGCCGCCCCTATTCGGTCTTGCTCCCGGTGGGGTTTGCCATGCCGCCCGCGTCGCCGCGGGCGCGGTGCGCTCTTACCGCACCCTTTCACCCTTGCCCGCCGCGGAGTCCGGGGCGGGCGGTCTGCTCTCTGTGGCACTTTCCCTGGGGTCGCCCCCGCCGGGGATTACCCGGCACCGCCGTTCCGTGGAGCCCGGACTTTCCTCCGCGCCGCGCCCCGAAACGGGCGTGACACGGCGGCCATCCGGCCGACTGATCGAGACTTAGGTAGCGACGGCAGCGCGTCACGTCAATCGGCGAGAGCGCGCACGGCGTACACGAGCTGCACCGTCTCCGGGTCGGCCCGGCCGTCGATGCGGCGCGGCCGGTAGCGCCGCTGGAAGGCGCGCACCACCGACTCCGTCGCGGCGTCGAACGCGCCGCTCGCCTGGATGTCGTAGCCGATGGCCGCGAGCACGGCCTGGACTTCCGCGACCGGCGGGCCGGCGTCGCCCGGGCCGAGCGCCAGCCCCAGCTCGCCGCCGACCGGACGGTGCGCGGGCCATAGCCCTATCCCGGCCCGCGCGAGCCGCGCCCAGTCGAACAGTTCCCCGGGATCGTCCTTGCGCGAGGGCGCCACGTCGGAATGCCCGACCACGTTGCGCGCGGGGATCGGGTGGCGCGCGACGATGCCCCCGGCCAGCGCCTCGAGCGCGGCCATCTGCGGCTCGGGGAACGGGCGGTAGCCGAAGGCATGACCGGGGTTGACCAGCTCGATGCCGACCGAGGCACCGTTGACGTCGCGCTGGCCGCGCCACCGGGACACGCCGCAGTGCCAGGCGCGGCGGTGCTCGGCGACCAGCCGGTAGATCGTGCCGTCCTCGTCGATGAGGTAATGGGCGCTCACCTTCGTCGTCGCGTCGGTCAGGCGGTCGAGCGCCGCTTCGGCGCTCGCCATGCCCGTGTAGTGCAGCACCAGGATGTCGACCAGGCCCGGCCGTTCGTCGTGGTTGGGCGACGGCCGATCGACGATGCGGAGCGTCACGGTCCGCGGCGACGAGCGCGACGGACGCGGTCGTAGGCGTCGTTGACCAGGGCGAGCCGAGCGCTGGCCCGGCCGACCGCGGCCGCGCCCTCGCCTTGCGCCGCGACCCGATCCGGGTGGTGCCGCCACGCCAGCCGGCGATGCGCCGCCTTGACCTGTTCGTCGCTCGCGTCGCGCCCGATGCCGAGCACGTCGTAGGGATCGTCGTGCGCCTCGCGCGGCACTTCGAGCCCGACGTGGGGCGGCTCGGCCGCCGCCCGCATATCGCGCAGCACCTTGCCCGCGAGGTGGCCGGCGGTGGCGCCGAGCAGCGCTCCGAGCGGACCGCCGACCATGAAGCCGGCCGCGCCGCCAATGATCTTATCCCATGCACCCAAGGACCGGCTCCCGACCGCCCGGCGCAGACTCGCGTTTCCCCGGGGCTTGCGTCAAGATGTTCGGCGTTCGGCGCGACGCTGGACGACGCGGATGGGCGGGACGCAACCGCCTTTCCCGGTGCGGGCCCGGTGCGGGGAGGAATCATGCCAGGCAAGAGGACCATCGTGCTCGTCGGCCCGTCGCTCGGCGGGAAAACGAGCCTGCTCGAAAGCATGCTCGCGATCGGCAAGACGATCCCGCGCAAGGGCACCGTCAAGGAGGGCAACACCGTGGGCGACGCCTCGCCCGAGGCGCGCGCGCGCCAGTCCTCGGTCGAGATCACGATCGCCGGCGCGAGCTTCGACGGCTGGGACGCGACGATCGTCGATTGCCCCGGCTCGGTCGATTTCGTGGCCGAGACGTACAACGCGCTGCTGGGCGCCGACGCGGCGGTGGTCGTCGCCGAGCCGGTGGCCGAGCGCGCGCTGACGCTGGCGCCCCTGCTCCACATGCTGGACCAGCACGGGATTCCGCACGTGTTGTTCATCAACAAGGTCGACCGGGCGGCGGCGGCGTTGCGCGACGTGCTGCCGGCGATCCAGGAGGTGTCGTCGCGGCCGCTGGTGCTGCACGAGGTGCCGATCCGCGACGGCGACGCGGTGACCGGCTACGTCGAGCTGGTCACTGAAACGGCCTTCGCGTTCCGACCCAACGCGCCGTCGGACCCGATCGCCGTGCCGCCATCCGTGCTCGAGCGCGAACGCCAGGCGCGCACCCAGATGCTCGAGAAGCTCGCGGACTTCGACGACGCCTTGCTCGAGAAATTGCTCGACGACAAGGTGCCGAGCGCCGAGGAGATCGAGGCGAGCTTCGCGCGCGATCTGGCCGAGGATCGCATCGTCCCCGTGTTTCTCGGCGCGGCCGAGCGCGACAACGGGGTGCGCCGGCTGATCGCGCATCTGGGCGCCCTGGTGCCGGCGCCGGACGTCACGGCGGCACGGCGCGGCGTCGCCGCCGAGGGACCGCCGCTCGCCCAGGCGATCAAGACCTTCGCCGGCGGGCAGGGCGGCAAGCTGACCGTGGCGCGCATCTGGCGCGGCCGGTTCAACGATGGCGACGTCGTCAACGGTCACCGTATCGGCGGCGTTTATCGCCTCATGGGCACGACGCAGACAAAGGTGGATCACGCGGAGGCCGGGGAAGTCGTCGCCTTCGGCCGGCTCGACGGCGTGCGCACGGGCGACGCGATCGCGCCGGGCGACAAGGCCCCGGAACCCGCCTTGCCGCGCGCCGAGCTGCCGCCGCCGACGTTCGCCCTCGCCATCCATGCCGAGCGGCGCGACGACGACGTGAGGTTGTCCCCCGCGCTCGCCAAGCTGATGGACGAGGATCCCTCGCTCGTCGCCGAGCAGGACGCCGAGGTCAACCAGCTCGTGCTGCACGGTTACGGCGACATCCATCTCAACATCGCGTTCGAGCGGCTGAAGAACCGCTTCAAGCTGCCGGTCGTGAGCGCGCGCCCTCGCATCCCCTACAAGGAGGCGATCCGCAAGCCCGTGACGCAGCACGGGCGGTTCAAGCGCCAGACCGGCGGCCACGGCATGTTCGGGGACGTCCACATCGAGATCAAACCGCTGCCGCGCGGCAGCGGATTCGTGTTCAACGAGCACGTCGTCGGCGGTTCGGTGCCGAGGAACTTCATCCCGGCGGTCGAGGCGGGCGTGCGCGAGTATCTGCCGCGGGGACCGCTCGGCTTCCAGGTCGTCGACCTGTCGGTAACGCTGTTCGACGGCTCGTTTCACTCGGTCGACAGCAACGAAATGTCATTCAAGCTGGCGGCGCGCGGGGCCATGACCGAGGGCATGCCGAAGTGCTCGCCGATCCTGCTCGAACCGATCAACCACGTCGACATCTCGGTGCCCGCGAGCGCGACCTCGAAGGTCAACCAGCTCGTCAACGCCCGCCGTGGCCAGCTTCTCGGCTTCGAGGCCAAGGCGGATTGGCTGGGCTGGGACGTGATTTCGGCCCGCATTCCGGCGGCCGAGATGCAGGACCTGGTGCTCGAACTGCGCTCGCTGACGCAAGGGGTCGGTTTGTTCACCAGCCGCTTCGACCACCTGGCCGAGCTCAGCGGTCGCATTGCCGAGCACATCGTGCAGGCCAACGCCGAGACCACGGCGAAGGCGTCGTAACGCACGCTCCACACATGCCGACGGCCCGGCGGAGTTTC
>CAZGYG010000038.1:0-25155 GCA_964530335.1 uncultured Rhodospirillaceae bacterium
CGGCCGCTGTCGCCGCACCTTCAGATCTACCGGCCGCAGCTCACCTCGATGCTCTCGATCCTCCATCGGGCGACCGGGTTCGCGCTCGCCATCGGCACCCTGTTCCTGGCGTGGTGGCTGATCGCCGCGGCGTCCGGTCCAGGGGCCTACGCGGTCGTCGAGGGCTTCTTCGGCTCGTGGCTCGGCAACCTGGTGCTGTTCGGGTTCAGCTTCGCCCTCATGTACCACCTGTGCAACGGCATCCGTCACCTGGCGTGGGACGCGGGCTGGGGTTTCGAGCTCGGCACGGCCTATGTCACGGGCTGGGCGGTGGTCGCGGGCTCGATCGTCCTGACCGGCCTCGCATGGGCGGTCGGATGCGGCATCGCATGGTAGGGCCATGACGCTGAGGTCGGCATTGGGCCGGGCGCGCGGGCTCGGCAGCGCCAAGGAAGGCGCGCATCACTGGTGGTTGCAGCGCGTCACCGCCATCGCCTTGGTGCCGCTGACGATCGCTTTCGTCGTGTTGCTGCCCGTGTTCATCGCCGCCGGCCATGCCGGGTTCGTCGCCCTGATGGGCAACCCGCTGATCGCCGCGGTCATGGCGCTGGTCGTCATCGCGGGGCTGTGGCACATGAAGCTCGGTGTCCAGGTCATCGTCGAGGACTACGTGCACCACGAGGGCGCCAAGACCGCGCTCCAGCTCGGCCTCACGCTCGGCACGGCCGCGCTCGGCGCGGCGAGCCTCGTCGCCATCCTGATGATGGCGCTGTAGGCGATGGCCAAGTCCTATCCGCTCACCGATCATACCTGCGACGCGGTCGTCGTCGGCGCCGGGGGCGCGGGCTTGCGCGCGACCTTCGGCATGGCCGCGGCGGGGCTCGACACCGTGTGCCTGACCAAGGTGTTCCCCACCCGCAGCCACACGGTCGCCGCCCAGGGCGGCATCTCGGCCGCGCTCGGCAACATGGGCGAGGACGACTGGCGTTTTCATATGTACGACACGGTCAAGGGCTCCGACTGGCTCGGCGACCAGGACGCGATCGAATACATGTGCCGCGAGGCGCCGGCCGCGGTCATCGAGCTCGAGCACTACGGCGTGCCGTTCAGCCGCACGGCCGAAGGCAAGATCTACCAGCGCGCCTTCGGCGGCATGACCACCCACTACGGCAAGGGTCAGGCGCTGCGCACCTGCGCCGCGGCCGATCGCACCGGGCACGCGATACTGCACACGCTCTACCAGCAGTCGCTCAAGCACCGGGCGCGCTTCCTGGTCGAATGGTTCGCGCTCGACCTGATCATGGGCGAGGACGGCGGTTGCCGCGGCGTCATCGCCTGGAACCTGGACGACGGCACGCTCCACCGCTTCAACGCCCAGGTGACGGTGCTGGCGACCGGCGGCTACGGCCGGACGTACTTCTCGTGCACCTCGGCCCACACCTGCACCGGCGACGGCAACGGCATGGTGCTGCGCGCCGCCCTGCCGTGCCAGGACATGGAGTTCGTCCAGTTCCACCCGACCGGCATCTACGGCGCGGGTTGCCTGATCACCGAGGGCGCGCGCGGCGAAGGCGGGTTCCTGGTCAACGCGGCGGGCGAGCGGTTCATGGAACGCTACGCGCCATCGGCCAAGGACCTGGCCAGCCGCGACGTGGTCAGCCGCGCCATGACCATGGAGATCCGCGAGGGCCGGGGCGTCGGGCCGCGCAAGGACCACATCCACCTGCGCCTCGACCACCTGGACCCGAAGATCCTGCACGAGCGCCTGCCCGGCATCAGCGAGACCGCCAAGATCTTCGCCGGGGTCGATCTGACCAAGGAACCGGTGCCCGTGCTGCCCACGGTCCACTACAACATGGGCGGCGTGCCGACGAACCATCACGGCGAGGTGGTGACGCTGAAGGACGGCAACCCGGACCACGTCGTTCCCGGCCTGATGGCGATCGGCGAGGGCGCGTGCGTCTCGGTCCACGGCGCCAACCGGCTGGGCTCGAACTCGCTGCTCGATATCGTCGTGTTCGGCCGCGCCGCCGCGATCCGCGCGCGCGAGGTGGTGAAGCCGGGCGCGAAGCCGCGCCCGTTCGAGGCCGGCGCGGGGGCGGCGACGCTCGACCGCTTCGACCGCCTGCGCCACGCCGACGGCTCCGAGCCCACGGCGGCGGTCCGGCTTGCCATGCAACGCACCATGCAGGACCACGCGGCCGTGTTCCGCACCGGTGAATCGCTGCGGCAGGGCATCGCCAAGATGGCCGACGTGTGGGCTTCGTTCGCCAAGGTGCGGGTTTCCGACCGGGCGCTGGTGTGGAACAGCGACCTGGTCGAAACCTGGGAGCTCGACAACCTTCTTCGCCAGGCGCTGGTCACGGTGGTCGGCGCCGAGAACCGCAAGGAGAGCCGGGGCGGCCATGCGCGCGAGGACTTCCCCGAGCGCGACGACGCCAACTGGATGAAGCACACGGTGGCCTGGGTCGACGACGCCGGCCGGGTCAAGCTCGACTACCGGCCGGTGCACATGACGACGCTGACCGGCGAGATCGAGCCGATTCCGCCCAAGCCGCGCGTCTACTGAGCCGCGCCCGCCGGGATAGAGCGCCAGGAGAGAACGATGGTCGAGTTCCGCCTGCCCCCGAACTCCCGGCCCAAGAAGGGCAAGGACCATCCGGCCAAGCCGGGCGCCGAGAAGCCGTTCAAGCTCGCGATCTACCGCTACGATCCGGCCACGGGCGACAACCCGCGCATCGACGGCTTCGAGCTCGACCGGGCGGCGTGCGGGCCGATGGTTCTCGACGCCCTGATCAAGATCAAGAACGAGGTCGACGCGACGTTGACGTTCCGCCGCTCGTGCCGCGAGGGCATCTGCGGCAGTTGCGCGATGAACATCGACGGCACCAACACGCTGGCCTGCACCAAGCCGCTCGACGAGATCAAGGGGACCGTGCGCGTCTACCCGCTGCCGCACATGCCGGTGGTCAAGGACCTGGTGCCCGACCTGACCCACGCCTACGCCCAGTACGCCTCGATCGAGCCGTGGCTGAAGGCCGACACGCCGGCCCCGGCGGGGCGCGAGCGCCTGCAATCGCCCGAGGAGCGCGCGCGCCTCGACGGGCTCTACGAGTGCATCCTCTGCTTCTGCTGCTCGACGAGCTGCCCGAGCTATTGGTGGAACAGCGAACGCTACCTGGGCCCGGCGATCCTCTTGCAGGCGTACCGCTGGCTGGTCGACAGCCGCGACGAGGCGACCGGGGAGCGGCTGGACGACCTCGAGGACCCGTTTCGGCTCTACCGCTGCCACACCATCATGAACTGCACCAAGACCTGCCCCAAGGGGCTCAACCCGGCCAAGGCCATCGCCGAGACCAAGAAGATGATCCAGGCCCGGCGGGGCTGAGGGCGCGGCGAAGCGTTCGGTCAGGCGATACTTTTTCTCATATGTAGAGTGAGGACTTAGCGTTTGTGGTGTGCCCTTGCGCGCCATAACTTCAGGTGTGGAAGCCAGCCAACGTCAGAAAATCTCATCTGTACGAACCCGGAGCCCATGATGACCGCAGTTGCCCGCAAAGCACCGATCCGGCGAGCCTCGCCGCCGGCGATGCCGTCCGATGGCGTCGTGCATGCCGCCGTCACCTACCTGACCGATCCCGACCAGAAGCCGGTCGGCTACAACCCGCCCGTGGGCGAGGGCGAGCCCCGACGCGAAGGGCGCTACGACCGGTTCACCGTCGCGGTCCACGACGCCCGGCCGATCGCGGACGATCTCTCGCTCGACCGCCAGGGGTTCGTGCTGGTGCATCGCCCAACGGCGGTCCGCGACTTCTTCGATGGCGACGAGGTCAGGCGCGTCTACTACCCGGAGCTCGAGCGCCTGATCGCCGACGCGACCGGGGCGAGTAAGGTCGTCGTGTTCGACCACACGCTGCGCGTCGGCGCCGGCGCGGTCGAACGCGGCGTGCGCGCCCCGGTGCAAATGGCCCACAACGATTACACCGAAGCCTCGGGGCCGAGGCGCGTGCGTGACCTCTTGCCGGAAGAGGCCGAGGAGCGGCTTTCCCGCCGCTTCGTCGAGATCAACGTCTGGCGCCCGATCGCGGGCCCGGTGCAGGCCGACCCGCTTGGCCTGGTCGACGCCTCGACCATCGCGCCCAGAGACCTGGTGGTGGCCGACCTGATCTACGCCGAGCGCAAGGGCGAGATCTATTACGGCGCCTACAACCCGGACCACCGCTGGTACTACGTGCCGGCGATGGAGCGGGACGAGGCGATCCTGATCAAGTGCTACGACTCGGCCAAGGACGGCCGCGCGCGGTTCTCGTTGCACGCAGCGTTCGCCGACCCGACGACGCCGGCGGACGCGCCGGCGCGGGAATCGATCGAGGCCCGCGCGTTCGCGTTCTTCGACGCTTGATACCGGGGCTCACCGCGGCGGCGCGTCGTCAGTCCTTCGTCGCCTCGACGTAGGAGCGCAGGACCGCGTTGATCCGCGTCTGGTAGCCGGGGCCCTGGGCGCGGAACCAGGCGAGCACTTCGGCGTCGAGACGGAGCGAAACCAGCTTCTTCGTGGACGGAACCACGACACGCGCCCGCCGCCACCACGCCTTGTCGGGGATAAACGTGTCGGGATCGCTGGCGACCGCTTTTTCGATCTCCTCATCGGTGAGGGCGGCAACCTTGGCCCAATCCGTCTTGTCGACCACGGCTTCGCGAGACTTAGGACGCGACCGCTTTGAAGTACGCCTTTCGCTCATTGGCACCTGCCTTCCGCGCACTGATCAGGCGTCTTCGCCCGTTCCGCCAGACGTAGACGACAAGGAGGACCACACCATCGACGTCACCAAACGCGATGACGCGTTCTTCACGGTATTCGCGCCGCACGTCCAGGAACTCGATCGTCGGCCCGTCGAAAACGCGGCGAGCGCCGACGAAGTCGATGCCGTGCTTGCGCAAGTTCGCGGCACGTTTGCGCTTGTCCCATTCGAAATCGGTCATTCCGTATATACATTCGTAGCTGCATCTGTCAAGATGCGGTCATGGGCCTTCGGCCCGTCCCGTCCTACCCCACCGGGAACTCGGGCTCCTCGCGGGTGATGACCTCGACCAGCGCCGGATGGCCGGTCTTGGTCGCCTTGATCGCGCGCTTGAGCGCCGGCTCCAGGTCGGCGACGCGCTCGACCCGCTCGCCCTTGGCGCCGAGAGCCTGCGCGACCTCGGCGTAGTTTCCGCCCTGCCGGTGGATGCGGTACTTCTGCGTCGCGACCGGGTGGTGGACCGTGTAGCCGCCCATCACGCTGTTCTTGAAGATCACGGTCATGATCGGGATGCGCTCGCGCACCGCGGTCTCGACGTCCATGCCGACCATGCCGAACGCGGCGTCGCCCATGATGTTGACGGCGAGCCATTCGGGCTTGACCAGCTTGGCGCCCATGGCCAGCCCGAGCCCGGTGCCGAGCTGGGTCGACTTGCCCCAGCCGATGTAGCCGTGCGGCACCAGCGTTTCGTAGAACGGCACGGTCTGGTCGCGCGGGTTGCCCGAATCGTGGGTCAGGATGGTCTTCTTGCGGTCGACCACGCGCATCAGCGCGGCGACCACCCGGTAGGGGCTGATCGGCTCGGCGTCCGAGGCGAGCCGGTGACCCCAGACCTTCATGAACGCGGCGCGCGTCGCCGCGACCTTCTTCGCCACCGCCTTGGCGCGCCGAGGGTCGGCCCCCCTGCGCCGCGCCGCCTCGATCATCTGGCCGAGCACGACCTTGGCGTCGCCGACCAGGCCGAAGGCGACGGGGTAACTCTTGCGGATGTCGGTCGGGTCGTTGGTCACCTGGGCCACGACCTTCCCGGCGGGCGGCGCGACCGTGTAGTGGGTGCGCGTGAAGCCGGTGCCGACGCCGAGCACGAAATCCGCGTCGGCCAGGAAGCGGTCGACCGTCGCGGGGCGCGACAGCCCGCCGGCGCCGAGCGCGAGCGCGTGGTCCTCGGGGAACGCGCTCTTGCCGGCGAGCGTGGTCATCACCGGCGCGCCGACCAGCTCGGCGAAGGCACGCAGTTCGTCCCACGCCTCGGCGTAGAGCACGCCCTGGCCGGCGACGATGACCGGCGCCTTGGCCTTGACGAGCGCTGCGACGGTCTCGCGCACCAGGTCCGGGTCGGCGCCAGCGCGGCCGAGCCGCACGGGCTTGTAGGCGAATCCCGGCGCCTCGGCGCCCATCAGGTCGTTGGGCACTTCGACCACGACCGGGCCGGGTCGTCCGGTGCGCAGGTGGGCGAACGCCTGGCCGAACACCTCGGCCACCCGGTCGGGCCGGTTGACGAACCCGACCCACTTGGTGATCGGGCCGTAGGTCGCGGGCGCGGAGAAGTTGGGCCGGATGCCCTGATCGGCCGTGTCGTAGCCGCCGGTGATGACGAGCAGAGGGCTGCCATCCGCCCATGACTGGGCGACCGCGCCGTAGACATTCTCGGCGCCGGGCCCGTACTGCACCAGGCAGACGCCGACGTGTCGGCCGCCGCTGACGCGCGCCATGCCATCGGCGATGTTGGCGGCGACCCGCTCGGTGCGGGCGACCAGGGTGCGGATGCCCGCCGACGCGGCGCCATCGAACACCTGGTTGAACGGGAACCCGGTGACGACCTTGGTGCCCTCGGCGCGCAGGACCGTGCCGATCGCGTCCTTGACCTTCATGGCCGTCCTCCCGTGGCCAGCGCCGCGAGCTTGCGTTTGAACCCCGGCCGCTCGAGCACGGCGCCGTTCGCCACCTTGCGCGGCGCCTGGCCGCTGAGCAGCGCCGTGATCATGGCCGCCATGTCGCGCTCGAGGTTGGCGGTGTATTCGTCGTTCCAGTTGAGCGCGTGCCCCGAGTGCGTGACGTTGTCGAGCTTGAGGATCGGATCGTTCGCCCGAGGCGGTTCGGCGTCGAGCACGTCGAGCCCGGCGCCGGCGATGCGCCGGGCAGCCAGCGCCTTGGTCAGGGCCTTCTGGTCGACCACCGGCCCGCGCGCGGCGTTGATCAGGAACGCGGTCGGCTTCATCAGCGCGAGCCGGCGGGCGTCGATGATGTGCCGCGTTCCCGGATCGAGGATCAGGTTGAGCGAGACCACGTCGGAGCGGCGCATCAGGTCGTCGAGCTCGACCAGCTCGACGCCCAGGTCGGCCGCGACCTTGCGATCGACGTAGGGGTCATGGGCGATGATCACGGGCTCGAGCGGACGCAGCAGCTTGGCCAGGTCGGCGCCGACGTTGCCGAGCCCCACGATGCCGACCGTCTTGCCGGTGAGCGACGTGCCCTTGAGCTCCCCGAGCTTCGCCCACTGGCGCGGCCCCTTCACGGCGATCGCGTGCTTGCGGACCAGCCATGTCGTGGTCGCCAGGATCAGGGTCAGCGTCGCCGCCGCCGTGGGCCGCCGCACCGCGTCCGGCGGGATGACCAGCGCCGTGTCGGCCTTGGTCACGGCGTCCGCGTCGACCTCGTTGTAGCCGACCCCGGTGCGCAGGATCGCCGCCAGGCCCCCGTCCGTTGGCAGGCTCCCGGCCACGATCTTCGCCGCTCCCGGGGTCGTGATCAGGATGTGGGCGTCGGCCACGTCGCGCGCGCGCAGGGTCTTGGATGGCTTCATCGCGCGGAAGCGCAGGCGCATGCGGTCGGCCGCGCTCAGGCGATCGAGGCCCGGCAGTTTCTCGGGCCCGCCGATGTCGTGGCCCAGCACGACGTTGATGGTGTTCACGCTTGTCCCCCGTCTCGGCTCGATGCCGTGTGCAGGCAACGATGCTCGCGCCCGCGCTTCGCCGCCGTCAAGGGCCCGGGAAAATCTCCTTGCGCTTCGCCGGCGCGGGCGGTTTCTTGGGTTGCGCGCGAGGACGGTAACGCCCGCGAGGGAGCACACCCATGGCGACCATGCTGCACCAGTGGATCGACGGCCGGAAGGTCGAGGGAACCGGCGCCAAGACCGGCGATATCTACAACCCGGCCACCGGCGAGGTCAGCGCGCGCGTCCGCTACGCCTCGGCCAAGGACACCCGCCGCGCCGTCGAGGCCGCGCTCAAGGCGTTCCCCGGCTGGGCCGCGACCACGCCGATCAGCCGCGCGCGCGTCCTGTTCAAGTTCAAGGCCCTGATCGAGAAGCACATGGACGAGCTCGCCGAGCACGTCGCCCGCGAGCACGGCAAGGTGCTGTCGGACGCCCGCGGCTCGGTCACGCGCGGCCTGGAAGTGGTCGAGTTCGCCTGCGGCATCCCGCACCTGCTGAAGGGCGAGTTCAGCGAGAACGTCGGCACCAACGTCGACAGCTACGCGATGCGCCAGCCGCTCGGCGTCGTGGCCGGCATCACGCCGTTCAACTTCCCGGCCATGGTGCCGATGTGGATGTTTCCGGTGGCGCTGGCGTGCGGCAACACGTTCGTGCTCAAGCCGTCGGAAAAGGACCCCTCGGCGGGGCTGCGCCTGGCCGAGCTGGCCAAGGAGGCCGGACTGCCCGACGGCGTGCTCAACGTCGTCATCGGCGACAAGGAGGCGGTGGACGCGCTGTTGACCGATCCGGACGTGCAGGCGGTCAGCTTCGTCGGCTCGACCCCGGTGGCGGAGCACGTCTATCGCACCGGGACCGCGCACGGGAAGCGCGTCCAGGCGCTGGGCGGGGCCAAGAACCACATGGTCGTGATGCCCGACGCCGACCTCGAGCAGGCGACCGACGCGCTGATGGGCGCGGGTTACGGCTCGGCCGGCGAACGCTGCATGGCGGTCTCGGTCGCCGTCGCGGTCGGCGACAAGGTGGGCGACGCGCTGCGCGACCGGCTGAAGCCGAGGGTCGAGGGGCTCAAGATCGGCCCCTACAACGACCCCGACGCCGAGATGGGCGCGCTGGTGACCAAGGAGCACCACGCCAAGGTCATGGGCTACATCGACGCCGGCGTCGCCGAAGGCGCCGAGCTCGTGGTCGACGGCCGCGGCTTCAAGCTCCAGGGCTACGAAAAGGGCTACTTCATGGGCGGCTCCATGTTCGACCGGGTCGAGCCGCGCATGAAGATCTACAAGGAGGAGATCTTCGGCCCGGTGGTGTCGATGGTCCGGGTCGGGGACTACGAACAGGCGCTCGGCCTGGTCAACGGTCACGAGTTCGGCAACGGCACGGCGATCTTCACCCGCGACGGCGACGCCGCGCGCGATTTCCAGAGCCGCGCGCGCATCGGCATGGTCGGCATCAACGTGCCGATCCCGGTGCCGGTGGCCTACCATTCGTTCGGCGGCTGGAAACGGTCGCTGTTCGGCGATCACCACATGCACGGGTCCGAGGGCGTACGCTTCTACACGCGCTTGAAGACGGTCACCGCGCGCTGGCCCTCGGGCATTCGCAAGGGCGCCGAATATGTTATGCCGCTGCTGAAATAGTCGGGACGGGAGGAGACGATGGCACGCAAGAAAATCGGCCTGATCGGCGCGGGGCAGATCGGCGGCACGCTCGCGCTGCTGGCCGGTCAGCGCGAGCTCGGCGACGTGGTGGTGTTCGACATCGTCGAGGGCATGCCCCAGGGCAAGGCGCTCGACATCGCCGAGGCCTCGCCGGTGGCGGGTTTCGATTCCGCTTACAGCGGCACCAACGCCTACGCCGACCTCGCCGGCGCCGACGTGGTCATCGTGACCGCCGGCGTGCCGCGCAAGCCGGGCATGAGCCGCGACGATCTGCTGGCGATCAACTCCGGCGTCATGAAGGCGGCGGGCGAGGGCATCAAGGCCCATTGCCCCAATGCCTTCGTCATCTGCATCACCAACCCGCTCGACGCCATGGTGTGGGCGCTCCAGCGCTACTCGGGGTTGCCCCCGAACAAGGTCGTGGGCATGGCGGGGGTGCTCGATTCGGCGCGGTTCCGCTACTTCCTGGCCGAGGAGTTCAAGGTCTCGGTCGAGGACGTCTCGGCGTTCGTGCTCGGCGGCCACGGCGATACCATGGTGCCGCTGGTGCGCTACTCCTCGGTCGCCGGCATTCCGCTGCCCGATCTGGTCAAGATGGGCTGGACCACGAACGAGCGGCTCGACGCCATCGTCCAGCGCACCCGCGACGGCGGCGCCGAGATCGTCGGCCTCTTGAAGACCGGCTCGGCCTTCTACGCCCCGGCCATGGCGGCGATCGAGATGGCCGAATCGTACCTGCGCGACAAGAAGCGGGTGCTGCCATGCGCGGCGTACCTCGATGGCCAGTACGGCGTGAAGGGGCTCTACGTCGGCGTGCCCGTCGTCATCGGCGCGGGCGGGGTCGAGCGGGTGATCGAGATTCCCCTGCTGGCGGAGGAGAAGGCCGGGTTCGACAAGTCCGTCGGCGCGGTCAGGACGTTGATCGCGGCCATGCCGAAGTAGCGCCGGGCAACGGCCCCCCAAGGGGCCGGTTTTCCGCCAAATACAAGGCGTTTACGGCCGCTAAACGCTTGCGTGGGCATGGTTAAGTGTTAGAGTGCGGCGCGCGCGCGGCGCCGATGTTCCGCACTCGTTCCATGATCGCTGCGGGCTGAATGAACCTTCACGAGTATCAGGCCAAGGACGTACTCGCTCGCTTCGGCGTTCCGGTACCTCGCGGCAAGGCGGCGGCGACGGCGGCAGAGGCGCGCGAGGCGGCGCAGGCCATCGGCGGCCGGGTTGTCGTCAAGGCCCAGGTTCACGCCGGCGGGCGCGGCAAGGCGGGCGGCATCAAGGTCGCCGGCTCTCCCGCCGAGGCCGAGGCGGCCGCCCGCGCCATGCTGGGCACCCGGCTCGTCACCCACCAGACCGGCGCTCAGGGCCGGCCGATCGGCCGGGTCTACATCGAGGAAGGCTCCGACCTCGCGCGCGAGCTCTACCTCGCCCTGCTCGTCGATCGGGCGCGCGGCTGGCCGGCGTTCGTCGCCTCGACCGAAGGCGGCATGGACATCGAGGCGGTTGCCGCCAAGACCCCGAAGAAGATCCTGACCCTCGCGGTCGACCCGGCGGTCGGCTACCAGCCGTTCCACGGCCGGCGGCTGGCCGTCGCGCTCAAGCTCGGCGGCGAGCAGGCCAAGGCCATGGGCAAGCTGGGCGCCGCGCTGTGGCGCGCGTTCCACGACTGCGACGCGAGCCTGATCGAGATCAACCCGCTGGTCGTGACCGGCGATGGGCGGCTCGTCGCGCTCGACGCCAAGATCAACCTCGACGACAACGCGCTGTTCCGGCGGCCCGAGCTGGCGGCCATGCGCGACGCCACCCAGGAGGACCCGATCGAGGTCGAGGCCCTCGCGGCGGGGCTCAACTACGTCAAGCTCGACGGCGACATCGGCTGCCTGGTCAATGGCGCGGGCCTGGCCATGGCGACCATGGACATCATCAAGCTGGAGGGCGGCCAGCCGGCCAACTTCCTCGACGTCGGCGGCGGCGCGACCAAGGAGCAGGTCACGGCGGCGTTCCGCATCATCCTGGCCGATCCCAAGGTGCGCGGCATCCTGGTCAACATCTTCGGCGGCATCATGCGCTGCGACGTGATCGCCGAGGGCATCGTCGCCGCGGCGCGCGAGCTCGGGCTCAAGGTGCCGCTGGTGGTCCGGCTCGAAGGCACCAACGTCGAACTCGGCAAGCGCATCCTGGCCGACTCCCGGCTCGCCATCACCGCCGCCGACGACCTCGGCGACGCCGCGCGCAAGGTCGTCGCGGCGCTCGGGGGGCGCTGATGGCCGTCCTGGTCGATGCCCGCACCAAGGTGCTGTGCCAGGGGTTCACCGGCGCCCAGGGCACCTTTCATTCCGAACAGGCGCTGGCCTACGGCACCAAGCTGGTCGGCGGCGTGACGCCGGGCAAGGGCGGCACGAAGCACCTCGGTCTGCCGGTGTTCGACACGGTGGCGGAGTGCGTGCGCGCGACCAAGGCCGACGCCAGCGTCATCTTCGTGCCGCCGCCGTTCGCGGCCGACGCCATCCTCGAGGCGATCGACGCCAAGGTGAAGCTGGTGGTCGCCATCACCGAGGGCATCCCGGTCAACGACATGGTGCGCGTCAAGCGCGCGCTGGGCGGCACCCGGACCCGGCTCATCGGGCCAAACTGCCCGGGCATCATCACGCCCGGGGCGTGCAAGATCGGCATCATGCCGGGCCACATCCACAAACGCGGCCGCATCGGCATCGTCTCGCGCTCGGGCACCTTGACCTACGAGGGCGTCGCCCAGACGACCGCCGCGGGCCTGGGCCAGACCACGTGCATCGGCATCGGCGGCGACCCGGTCAACGGCACCAGCTTCGTCGACTGCCTCGAACTGTTCCTCAAGGACGACGAGACGGCGGGCATCATCCTCATCGGCGAGATCGGCGGCTCGGCGGAAGAGGAGGCGGCGGCGTTCCTGCGCCGCTCGCGCCGCAAGAAGCCGGTGGTCGGTTTCATCGCCGGGGTCACGGCGCCGCCCGGCCGGCGCATGGGCCACGCCGGCGCGATCATCGCGGGCGGCAAGGGGCGCGCCGAGGACAAGATCGAGGCGCTGCGCGCCGCCGGCGTCGCGGTCGCCGACTCCCCGGCGAGCCTCGGCGTCACCATGTCTAAGATGTTGTCGGGCACGGGCTGAGCGCCCGCCCCAAGAACCACAACGACGGGCGTTGCCCGCGGAGCACGATCACTATGAACGACGTGAGTGCCATTCTCCTGGGCGCCAATTCCAGCTTCCTGCAGGACCTTTACGCACGGTTCCTGCGCGATCCCAACACGGTCGATCCGAGCTGGCGGGCCTTCTTCGCCGATCTCGGCGACGACGAGCGGGCGCTGCTCGCCGAACGCGAAGGGGCGGCGTGGGCGCCCGAACGCGCCAACGGCGAAACCGCAAGCGGGGCCGCGCTCGCGCCGGCACCGGTGGCCGCGCCCGCCGTCACGCGCGCGCCGATCGACGCCTACGCGGTCGCGCGCGACAGCATTCGCGTCCTCATGCTGATCCGCGCCTACCGCGTGCGCGGGCACTTGCTCGCCAACCTCGATCCGCTCGGGCTCGACGGCGAGAAGCACCACCCGGAGCTCGACCCCGCCACCTACGGCTTCACCGAGGCCGACCTCGGTCGCGAGTTCTACGTCGACGGCGTTCTCGGGCTCCAGACGGCGACCCTGCGCCGGGTGCTCGAGATCGCCAAGAAGACCTACTGCCGCAAGGTCGGCGTCGAGTTCATGCACATCCAGGACCCGGAGGAGAAGACCTGGATCCAGTTGCGCATCGAGAAGTCGCGCAATCGGGCCAGCCTCAATGCCGAGGACAAGCTGGCGATCCTGCGCGACCTCTACGAGGCCGAAGGTTTCGAGCGGTTCCTCGGCATCAAGTACCCCGGGGCCAAGCGCTTCGGCCTGGAAGGCGCCGAGAGCCTGATCCCGCTGCTCGAGACGATCATCGGCCACAGCGCGTCGCAGGGCGTCGAGGATTTCGTCATAGGCATGCCCCACCGGGGCCGGCTCAACGTGCTGACCTCGATCATGGGCAAGTCCTACACCAAGGTGTTCTCGGAGTTTCAGGGCGAGGCGGCCCAGCCCGACGAGGTGCAGGGTTCGGGCGACGTGAAGTATCACCTGGGCGCCTCGTCGGACCGCACCTTGCCGGATGGGCGCAAGATCCATCTCAGCCTTACCGCCAATCCCTCGCACCTCGAGGCCGTCAACCCGGTCGTGCTCGGCAAGGTGCGCGCGAAGCAGACGCAGATCGACGACAAGAAGCGCAGCCGCGTCATGGGGCTCTTGCTGCACGGCGACGCGGCGTTCGCCGGCCAGGGCCTGGTCGCCGAGACCCTCGGGCTGTCCGAGCTCAAGGGCTATCGCGTCGGCGGCACGATCCACGTCATCGTCAACAACCAGATCGGCTTCACGACCAGCCCGAAGTTCTCGCGCTCATCGCCCTACCCGTCGGACGTGGCGAAGATGGTGCAGTGCCCGATCCTGCACGTGAACGGCGACGATCCGGAAGCGGTGGTCCACGGCGCCCGGTTCGCGGTCGATTTCCGCCAGCGCTTCGGGCGCGACGTGGTCATCGACATGTTCTGCTACCGCCGCCACGGTCACAACGAGGCGGACGAGCCCGGGTTCACCCAGCCGATCATGTACCGGCGCATCGCGCAGCACCCGTCCGTGCGCCAGCTCTACACCGAGAAGCTCATCGCCAAGGGCGTGCTGACGCCCAAGGCGGCCGACCAGCTCGTGTCCGAGTTCAACGCCAAGCTCGAGGAGCACCTCGAGGCGGCCAAGGGCTACAAGCCCAACAAGGCGGACTGGCTCGAGGGCCGCTGGGCCGGCTTCGAGGCGCCGACCGAGATCGGCCCGCGGCGCGGCACGACCGCGGTGCCGCTGGAAGTCCTGGGCGAGGTCGGGCAGTCCATCGCGCGCGTGCCCAAGGGGATCGAGGTTCATCGCAAGATCGTGCGCCAGCTCGAGGCCAAGCGGCAGGCGATCGAGGCGGGCGAGGGCATCGACTGGGCGACCGCCGAGGCGCTCGCCTTCGGCACCCTGCTGACCGAGGGCACCGGGGTCAGGCTGTCGGGCCAGGACAGCCAGCGCGGCACGTTCAGCCAGCGGCACTGCGTGCTGGTCGACCAGCGCGACGAGCGGCGCTGGACGCCGCTCAACCACGTGCGCAAGGACCAGGCGAAGTTCGAGGTCATCGACAGCATGCTGTCCGAGGCGGGCGTGCTCGGCTTCGAGTACGGCTACAGCCTGGCCGATCCGGACACGCTGGTGCTGTGGGAGGCCCAGTTCGGCGATTTCGCCAACGGCGCCCAGGTCATCATCGACCAGTTCCTCGCCGCCGGCGAAAGCAAGTGGCTGCGCATGTGCGGCCTGGTCATGCTGCTGCCCCACGGTTTCGAGGGCCAGGGGCCGGAGCACTCCTCGGCCAGGCTCGAGCGCCATCTCCAGCTCGCCGCCGAGGACAACCTGCAGGTCGCCAACTGCACGACGCCATCCAGCTACTTCCACATCCTCAGGCGCCAGATGCGGCGGGCGTTCCGCAAGCCGCTGGTCATCATGGCGCCGAAGTCGCTGCTGCGGCACAAGCGTTGCGTCTCGAAGCTCGCGGACATGGGCCCCGGCACGGCGTTCCATCGCGTGCTTTACGAGAACAACCTCCCCGGCCCAGCCAAGGGAATCCGCCGCGTCGTCCTGTGCTCGGGCAAGGTGTTCTACGACCTCGAGGAGACGCGCGACGCCGCCGGCCGCAAGGACGTGACGATGCTGCGGCTCGAGCAGATCGCGCCGTTTCCCGACGAGGCGCTCGGCGAGGAGCTCGCGAAGTACCCGCGGGCCGACGTCGTCTGGTGCCAGGAGGAGCCCGCCAACATGGGGGCGTGGACCTACGTGGCCCCGCGCATCGAGCAGGTGCTCGCCCGCCTGGGCCGGAAGGGCGATCGCCCGCGCTACGCTGGCCGGCCCGAGGCGGCGTCGGTCGCCACCGGCTTGCTCAGGGTACACACGCAGGAGCAGAAGGCGCTCGTCGACGCGGCGCTCGCGGCATGACGGCCGCGGGGTCGCCGGGGCGCGGCGGAGGGGATCCAGCATGAGCGTCGAAATCAAGGTTCCGCCCATGGGCGAATCGGTGACCGAGGCTACGGTCGCCAAATGGTTCAAGGGCGCCGGCGACGCGGTCGCGCGGGACGAGCCGCTGTGCGAGCTCGAGACCGACAAGGTGACCATGGAGGTGTTCGCCCCGGTGGCCGGGCGCCTGGGCGAGATTCGCTTTCCCGCGGGCGCCGACGTGGCGGTCGGCGCCATCCTCGGCCTGATCGAGGAAGGTGCCGGCGCCCCGGCCAAGCCGGCGGCGAAAGCTGCCAAGGACGCCGCGAAGCCCGCGCCGGCCGAGCCGGCGCCGGCGAAACCGGCGGAGGTCGCGCCGCCGCTGTCGCCTGCGGTGCGCCGGCTCGTCGCCGAGCACGGCGTGGCGCCCGAGGCCGTCGCGGCCACGGGCAAGGGCGGCCGTCTGACCAAGGGCGACGTGCTCGAGTTCGTGGCGGGCAACGCGGCTCCCGCCAAGCTGGCGCCCGCGCCCGCGCCCGCATTGGCGCCCGCATTGGCGCCCGCACCGGCGCCGGCGGCCGAAGCGCGGCCCGCGGGCCCGCGTCCCGAGGCGGCGCGCGAACAGCGCGTGCGCATGACCCGGTTGCGCCGGCGCATCGCCGAGCGGCTCAAGGAGGCCCAGGCGACGGCGGCCATCCTGACCACGTTCAACGAGGCCGACATGTCGGCGGTGCAGGACGCGCGGGCGCGGTTCCGCGACAGCTTCGAGAAGAAGCACGGCGTCCGCCTCGGCTTCATGTCGTTCTTCGTCAAGGCGGCGATCGCCGCGCTCAAGGAGATCCCGGCGGTCAACGCCGAGATCGAGGGCGACGACCTCGTCTACAAGAACTACTACCACATCGGCGTCGCGGTCAGCGCGCCCCAGGGCCTGGTCGTGCCCGTGCTGCGCGACGCGGACCGCATGAGCTTCGCCGGCATCGAGAAGTCGATCGCCGCGTTCGGCGTCAAGGCGCGCGATGGCCAGCTCGCGGCCGAGGACCTGATGGGGGGCACCTTCACCATCTCCAACGGTGGCGTGTTCGGTTCGCTGGTGTCCACGCCCATCCTCAATCCGCCCCAGAGCGGTATCCTCGGCATGCACAAGATCCAGGACCGCCCCGTGGTCGTCGGCGGCCAGGTGGTGGCGCGGCCGATGATGTACCTGGCGCTGTCGTACGATCATCGCATCATCGACGGGCGCGAGGCGGTGACCTTCCTCGTGCGCATCAAGGATTGCCTCGAGGACCCGGCGCGCATCCTGTTCGACCTTTAGCCGCGCGCCGAAGGGAAACGCCATGGCCGAGGAGACCTTCGACGTCGTCGTGATCGGCGGCGGCCCCGGCGGCTACGTCGCCGCGATCCGCGCCGCCCAGCTCGGGCTCAAGGCCGCGTGCGTCGAGAAGCGCGCGGCGCTCGGCGGCACCTGCCTCAACGTCGGCTGCATCCCCTCGAAGGCCCTGCTGCATTCGTCGGAGCTCTACGCCCAGGCGAGCCACGATCTGGCGGGCCACGGCGTCGCCGTCGCCGGGGTCACGCTCGACCTGGCGCGGATGATGGCGCGCAAGGCGAAGGTCGTCGACGACCTGACCAAGGGCATCGCGGGCCTGTTCAAGAAGAACAAGGTCGCGCACCTGACCGGCACGGCGCGCGTCGTCGGCAAGCACCAGGTGACGGTACGCGCGCCGGATGGCGCCTCGCGCGCGCTCGGCGCCAAGGCCATCGTCGTCGCCACCGGGTCCGAGCCGACGCCGCTCAAGGGCGTGGCGATCGACGAGCAACGCATCGTCTCCTCGACCGGCGCGCTCGCGTTCGACGCGGTGCCGAAGCGCCTGGCGGTGATCGGCGCCGGCTACATCGGACTCGAGCTCGGCTCGGTCTGGCGCCGGCTCGGCGCCGAGGTCACGGTGGTCGAATTCCTCGACCGCATCGTGCCGACCATGGACGGCGAGGTGGCCAAGGCCATGAAGCGCGTGCTCGAGCGCCAGGGCCTGGTCTTCAAGCTCGGCCACAAGGTCACCGGCGCCCAGCCGTCCAAGACCATGGTCAAGCTTGCCGTCGAACCGGCCAAGGGCGGCGCGGCGGAAACGCTCGAGGTCGACGCGGTGCTGGTCGCCATCGGCCGCCGCCCCTACACCGAAGGGCTCGGGCTCGACGACGCGGGCGTGGCGCTCGACAACGCCGGGCGAATCATGGTCGACGGCCACTTGCGCACCAACGTCGAGACCATCTACGCCATCGGCGATGTCGTGCGCGGCCCGATGCTCGCCCACAAGGCGGAGGACGAGGGGCTCGCGGTCGCCGAGATCATCGCCGGCAAGGCCGGGCACGTGAACTACGACGTCATCCCCGGGGTCGTCTACACCAACCCCGAGGTCGCGACCGTCGGGCGGAACGAGGAGGAGCTGAAGGCCGCCGGGGTCGACTACCGCGCGGGCCGGTTCCATTTCCTGGCCAACAGCCGCGGCCGCACCTACGGCCAGACCGAAGGCTTCGTGAAGATCCTGGCGGATGCCAAGACCGACCGGGTGCTCGGCGTCCACTTGATCGGGCCTTGCGCCGGCGAGCTCGTGGCCGAGGCCGCGGTGGCCATGGAGTTCGGCGCCGCGGCCGAGGACATCGCCCGCACCTGCCACGCCCATCCGACCTTCAGCGAGGCGGTGCGCGAAGCGGCCCTCGCGGTGGACGGCCGCGCGATCCACGGCTAGGCCGTCCAAATCCGGCCTAGCGGGGTGCTGAAAGACCCCCGTCATCGTCATCGCGAGCCGCCGCAGGCGGCGTGGCGATGACGCCGTCGGGGGATTGTCAGAAGCCTGCCTAGGCTTCGCGTGGGCCGCTCGTGGGGCGCCTGGCCTTGCGCCAGGACGTCCAGTCCACGGCCTCGGTGGTTGTGATCGTCACCGACGCTCCCTGATCGCTCCGTTCCGAGAAGAGAACGAAGTTCAGACCGTTGTATCGGGCGCTCGGTACGATCAAGCCATGGTACTCAAGGAAGTTGGCTGCGGCCGCGGCCGCCTGGGTGCTCGTGTAATCCAAGCTTCCATATGCCGCCGCGTTGACTCCCAGACCTTTGAGCGTATCGAGGTTCCCGACGTCGAGAACGCGCTCGGCGCGGACGTCCAGCCTATGAATTTCATGCCGGATGCCGCTCGGCCAGACGGGTTCGAGCGACAATCGGTGTCCCACCTCGGCAAAGGCCCCATGCCTTTCGAGGCTCGTGTACATCACCTCGAATTCGCCCGCCGGACTCCAGCGCCCGTTGGCCGTCGATCCGCGCAACGGTTCCTGGCCCTTGCGGGCGATCCGCCAGACCTCCCGCTCGAACGGCGCGGCTCCAATCGCTTCGAGCGCGTCGAGCAGCGCTCGGTCGTGCACGCGCCGCTCGTCGGCCATGGCCTACGTGTAGGACCCCGCGTCCAGACTTTCGATCGCGGCCAGAACTTCGTCGGTCCTGCCGGCGTGGATGAGATCGATGGCCCGCTCGTCATTCAGCAATCGATGGCGCGAGTAGAGCCAGAGACGGGTCTCCTCGGGCGCGTAAAAGTCGGCCAAGCGGTCGACGACATAACGCAGGTCCGAGATGAGGAGCTGCGTCTTGGGGTGAGGCGAAGCCTTCCCGCTCGACCAACGCGACACCGTCGCGGGCGATACCGACGTGACGTTGGCCACATCGGTGCCCTTGAGCCCGCCCTTTTCCCTGAGGGTGTCGATGATCTGTGTGACTGCGCCCGGCATGGCTACGGTCCCGCACGCTCGTCGGTCACGTCTCGTATACGTTTTTGTTGCAGGGGCGTCAAGTTCTGCAACGTAAACGTCAATTTGCGTTAATGGTCCGGCGCGCTGACCGCTATCCCGCTCGCGGGTGGGCGGCGCGGTAGGTGCGCAGCAGGCTCTCGGTCTCCACCGCCGTGTAGCGCTGGGTCGTCGACAGGCTGGCATGACCGAGCAGCTCCTGGATCGTGCGCAGGTCCGCGCCCCGGTCCAGCAGGTGCGTGGCGAAGCTGTGGCGGAGCGCGTGCGGCGTCGCCGTTTCGGGCAACCCGAGCGCCCGGCGCAGCTCGCGCATGCGGCGCTGCACGACGCCCGCGGCCAGGCGCCCGCCGTGCATGCCGACGAACAGCGGCGCGTCGGGCCTGGCTTCGCCCGGGCGCAGCGCGAGGTACTGGGCGAGCGCGGTGCACACCGCCGGCAGCAGCGGCACCATACGGTCCTTGCCGCCCTTGCCCCGCACGCGGAGCACGTCGGGTTCGCCGGCGACGTGGGCGCAGTCGAGGCCGAGCGCTTCGCCGATGCGCAGGCCCGCGCCGTAAAACAAGTGCACCAGCGCGCCGTCGCGCGCGGCGAGCCACGGCTCGGGCAAATGCTGGGCCGCGTCCAGCACGTCCCGCGCCTGGCCCACGGTCAGGGGCCGCGGCAGTCCGGCGGGCAGACGCGGCGCGCGCGTCCGGGCGAAGACCGGGTTGTCGATGAGCTCCGCCCGCTCGAGCCGGCGGAACAGTCCGCGCACCGCCGACAGAGCCCGCGCGGTCGAGGTCCGGGCGCGGTCCTCGCGGGCGCGGCGGGCCAGCCACGCGCGCACGTCGGTCGGCGCGAGCCGCGCGAGATCGGCAAGCTTGGGCGCATGACCAAGGTGCTCGGCCAGGAAATCGAGGAAGAAGGCGACGTCGCGGCCGTAGGCGTCGATCGTGTGCCGCGAGGCGCGCCGTTCGCCCTGGAGCCAGCCGGCCCACAGCGCGAGCGCCGGGCCCAAGTGCCGCGCCGAGGGCCGTGCCCTCAGAGCGGCAAGCCCAGGCGCGTCCGCAGGCACTGTTCCAAGACCTCGGCCAGGAAACGCAAGGCGCCCGTGCCGCCGGGCAATCGGTTGGGACGGCGGCTGCCGACGGCGAGCACCGCCGGAGGCAGGCCGCGCGCGCCGCCGAGCCGCGCGAGCACGGCCGAACGCGCCAGGCCCGCGGCGGCGCCGAACACACGCGCGTCCCCGCGGCCGTCGGCGACGGACTTCACGGCGCACCCGGCGCCGAGCGCCGCATCGATGGTACCCGGCGGCACGCAACGCACGCCGGCGACGTCGCGTCGCGTCGCGCCATCGTCGCATTCGACGGCGAGCACGGCGGCGTCGACGTCGAGCAGGACCGCCAGGTCCGTCGTGACCACCTCGACCAGCGAGTTCAGGTCCTGGGCCGCGATCATGGCCAGGGCGGCCTTGTGCGCCTGCTGGGTGAGCGAGCGCAGCGCGCGCCGTTCACGGATCCATTCGCGTTCGCGCTCCTCGAGCCGGCGCACGGCGGCGCGCAGCCGCTCGATCAGGAAGCCCTGGAGGTCGGCTATGCCGGAGCCGAGCGCGCGGTGCGGCGCAGCCTGGCTCGCCAGCAGGTCGGGGTGCTCGGCCAGGAACCCGGGGTTCTCCGCCAGGAACGCGGCCACCTGCTCGGCCGAGACCTTGGCCGGCGTCTCCCGCGTTCTCGAGGTTTCGGCCCGGCCCGGCATGGTCGCTCCTAACGGGCGAGAATCGTCTGGCCGGTCTTCTTCCAGTCGGCCAGGAAGCTGTCGAGCCCCTTGTCGGTCAGCGCGTGCTTGACGAGCTGGCGCAGGATCGCGGGCGGGATGGTGCACACGTCGGCGCCGATCTTCGCGGCCTCGATCACGTGCCCGGGATGGCGCACCGAGGCGACCAGCACCTCGGTCCGAAATTCGTCCTTGTAGTTGCGGAAGATGGTGACGATGTCGCGGATCACCTGCATGCCGTCGTGGCCGATGTCGTCGAGCCGGCCGACGAACGGCGAGACGAAGGCGGCGCCGGCCTTGGCCGCCAGTATAGCCTGGGCGGCGGAGAAGCAGAGCGTCACGTTGACCGCCGTGCCGGCCTGGGCGAGCGCGCGGCAGGCCTTGAGCCCGTCCCACGTCAGCGGCACCTTGACCGCGATGTTCGTCGCGATCTCGGCCAGTCGGCGGCCCTCGTTGATCATGGCGTCGGCCTCGGTCGCCGTGACCTCGGCGCTGACCGGGCCGTTGACCACCGCGCAGATCTCGCGCAGCACCTGGAACATGTCGCGGCCGGATTTCGCCACCAGCGACGGGTTCGTGGTCACGCCGTCGACCAGCCCGGTCGCCGCGAGCTCGCGAATCTCCGCCACCTCGGCGCTATCGACGAAGAACTTCATGCCCGTCCCTTCCTCCTGTCGCGGCCGCGCTTGCCCCGCGCCCCACGCCTGGCCGAGTGTAGCGGATGCACTCGGACAGAGCCAAGGACGCACGCGTCGCCGTTCTGCTGCCCCTGCCGCTCGCCGGCCCGTATGATTATCGGCTGCCTGAGGGCCACGAGCTCGTGCCCGGCAGCTACGTGCGCGTCCCCCTCGGCCCCCGCATCGTGACCGGGGTGGCATGGGGCGCGGGCGACGGCGCGGTCGCCGACGACAAGCTGCGTTATGTCGCCCAGGTGCTCGACGTGCCGCCGATGCCCGAGGCCCTGCGCCGCTTCGTCGACTGGGTCGCCAGTTACACGCTGAGCCACCCCGGCGCCGTGCTGCGCATGTGCCTGGCCGTGCCGGCCGCGCTCGTGCCGCCCGCGCCGACGATCGGCTACCGGCCAACGGGTGCGGCGCCGGCACGGCTGACGGCGGCGCGGCGGCGCGTGCTCGAACGCGCATCGTCGGGCCCGCCGCTCGGCGCCGCGGCGCTGGCGCGCGAATCCGGGGTGTCGAGCGCGGTCGTGCGCGCGCTGGCGAAGGCGGGGGCGCTCGGCGAATCGCCGCTGTCGTCCGAACCTGCATTCCCGGTTCCCGATGCCGGCGCGCCCGGGCCGGCGCTGTCCGACGCCCAGGCAGTGGCGTCGGCCCATCTGAAGCAGGCGGCGTCGTCGTCGTCGTTCGCCGTCGCCGTGCTCGACGGCGTGACGGGCGCCGGCAAGACCGAGGTCTACTTCGAGGCGATCGCGGCGGCGCTGCGCGCCGGCCGCCAGGCGCTGGTCCTGCTGCCGGAGATCGCGCTGTCGGCCCAATGGCTGGCCCGCTTCGCCGAACGCTTCGGCTGCGCGCCAGCGGTATGGCATTCCGAACTTGCCGCCGGGGTCCGCCGGCGCACCTGGCGCGCGGTGGCGTTCGGCCGGGCCGCGGTCGTGGTCGGCGCCCGCTCCGCGCTGTTCCTGCCGTTTCCGCGTCTCGGCCTGATCGTCGTCGACGAGGAGCATGACGCCTCCTACAAGCAGGAGGACGGTGTCATCTACCAGGCGCGCGACATGGCCGTCGTGCGCGCCCGAATCGAGAATCGGCCGGTCGTCCTGGCCTCCGCTACTCCGTCGCTCGAGACCGTCGCCAACGTCCAGCAGGGGCGCTACGCCACGCTGCGCCTGCCGGCGCGTCACGGCGGCGCCAGCCTGCCGGACGTCACGGTGATCGACATGCGCCACGATGGTCCGGCGGACCGGCGCCATTGGCTGGCGCCCCGCCTCACGGCGGATGCGGCGGCGGCGCTCGAGCGCGGCGAACAGGTGATGCTGTTCCTCAACCGCCGGGGCTACGCGCCGCTGACGCTGTGCCGCGCCTGCGGTCACCGGCTCGCCTGCCCGCAGTGCTCGGCGTGGCTGGTCGAGCACCGCGGCGCCGGCCGCCTGCAATGCCACCACTGCGGCTACGCCATCGCCCGGCCCGCGGCGTGTCCGGCATGCGCCGTCGAAGGCAAGCTCGCGCCGTGCGGCCCTGGCGTCGAACGCCTGGCGGAGGAGGCGGCGGCGCGTTTTCCCGAGGCCCGCCTGGCGGTCATGGCGAGCGACACCATCGCCAGCCCGAGCGCCGCCGACGGCCTGGTCCGGCGCATGGCCGAGCGCGACATCGACGTGCTCATCGGCACCCAGATCGTCGCCAAGGGTCACCATTTCCCGTGGCTGACCCTGGTCGGCGTCATCGATGCCGACCTTGGGCTCGCGGGCGGCGACCTGCGCGCCGGTGAGCGGACGTACCAGCTCCTGCACCAGGTCGCCGGGCGCGCCGGCCGGGCCGAGCGTCCGGGCCGCGTCGTGCTGCAGACCTTCCAGCCGGAACATCCGGTCATGCTGGCCCTGGCATCGGGCGATCGCGATCGCTTCGTCGCCGAGGAACTGGCCGAGCGCAAGGCCCACGGCATGCCGCCCTTCGGTCGGCTCGCCGCGCTCATCGTCGCCGGCCGGGGCGAGGACCGGGTGCGCACGACGTGCCAGCGCCTGGCCCGAGCGGCGCCCGACGAGCCGGGGATCGAGGTCGTGGGACCGGCGCCGGCGCCGCTCAGCCTGCTACGCGGGCGCACCCGCTGGCGATTCCTGGTCAAGGCCCGGCGGTCGGTGGCGTTGCAGCGCGTCCTGCGGGCCTGGCTCGCCGCGGTGCGACCCGAGGCGGGCGTGCGCATCCAGGCCGACATCGACCCTTACGGGTTCCTCTGAGTTCGTGCGGTCGGCAGGCCGCCCGTGGATGGCTCTGGCCGGCGTTCGCTGGGCCCCGAACCCCGGTTGCATCGCCCCTGCCCGTGTGTTACCAAACGCCCGCCCTGGCGCGGGTGGGGGCCTGCGCCCAAAACCACGGTTTTGCCTGCCAGGGCATTCAAACAGAAGGTGTTTTGGTCGGACCGAGGATCTCCCAGGTGGCGACGGACGACAATGCGGTGACCGGGCTCGGCGGGCGCTACGCGCGCGCCTTGTTCGAGCTCGCCCACGAGGCCAAGGCGCTCGACGCCATCGCCGTCGATCTCGGGCGAATCGAGGCCCAGCTCGACGCGAGCGACGACCTCAGCCGGCTCGTGGCCAGTCCGGTGCTGTCGCGGGCCGATCAGGGCCGGGCCATGGCGGCGATACTCGCGGCGATGGACGTCCACGCCCTGGTGCGCAGCACCGTGGGCCTGATGGCCGAGAAGCGCCGGCTGTTCGCGCTGGCCGACGTCATACGCTCGTATCGCCGGTTGCTCGCCCAGCGCCGCGGCGAGCTCGCGGCCGAGGTGACCGCGGCCCGCGAGCTCGGCGCCGAACAACGCGACGCCATCGCCGAGGCGCTCCGCAGCGCGCTGGGCCGCGCGGTGACGGTCGAGACCCGGGTCGATCCGGCGCTGATCGGCGGGCTCGTGGTTCGCGTGGGGTCGCGCATGATCGACAGCTCGTTGCGCACCAAGCTGCAGCGGCTGCAGTTCGCCATGAAAGGGATCGGTTGATGGACATCCGCGCCGCCGAGATTTCCTCGATCATCAAGGAGCAGATCAAGAACTTCGGCACCGAGGCCGAGGTCGCGGAGGTCGGCCGCGTGCTTTCGGTCGGCGACGGCATCGCCCGCGCCTATGGCCTGGACAACGTGCAGGCCGGCGAGATGGTCGAGTTCGCCAACGGCATCAAAGGCATGGCGCTGAATCTCGAGGCCGACAACGTCGGCATCGTGATCTTCGGCGACGACCGTGAGATCGGCGAAGGCGACCTGGTCAAGCGCACCGGCGCCATCGTCGACGTGCCGGTGGGCGACGCGCTCCTGGGCCGCGTCGTCGATGCGCTGGGCAATCCGATCGACGGCAAGGGGCCGATCGCCGCCGCGAAGCGGGACCGCGTGGACGTCAAGGCGCCCGGCATCATCCCGCGCCGTTCGGTCCACGAACCGATGCAGACCGGGCTCAAGGCGCTCGATGCCCTGGTGCCCATCGGCCGCGGCCAGCGCGAGCTGATCATCGGCGACCGCCAGACCGGCAAGACCGC
>CAZGYG010000039.1:0-24895 GCA_964530335.1 uncultured Rhodospirillaceae bacterium
CCGGCCTCGGTGTCGGCGCCGGGCGCGGCCCCGGCGGCGCGGGTCGCGCGCTCGACGAGCCGTTCGATTTCGTTGAGCGAGACGCGGAGCGCCGTCATGGGGGCGCCACCGGGAACGCCCAGTCGTCGGCGTCGGCGCGGCCGAGCTCGTCGGGCAGCGGCGCGCCCTGGTACAGGGTGACGCGCACCCAACGGTCGGACTTGGGGTCGAACTTGACGGCGCCGAAGAACGCGAGCTTGCAGCGCAGGATGTCGATGGGCAGGCAGTCGCGCGCCAGCAGGTTGTCGCGGATTTCGGCGTAGTCGAGCGCCGCCAGGGTCTGGACACGCTGGACCGCGTAGCGGAACCGCGGGCGCGCGAGCAGGAACTCGGCGACGGTCGCGGCGCTTTCCCAGCCCCGCGCCGCCGTGCACAGCGCCTGGACGTCGCGGGCGACGCCGATGCGCGTTTCGAGCTCGGCGCCCGGCTCGGACCACCGTTCGCCGAGCCGGGGTTCGAGCTTCTCCTCGGAGGCGTACCAGAACAGGTGCTGGGCGTCGGGCTGGGCGAAGTCGGTGCCGAGCGCCCAGCCGTACGCCGACTCGATCAGCCGGACCAGCGTGCCCACGGTCATGGCCGGGTCGGTGGCGAGCCAGTCGCGCGGTTCGCCGGTCGCGGTTTCCAGATCGTCGACCAGATCGCCGTAGGGCTCGAGGATCAGGCTGACGACGAGCTCCTGGAGATCGAGCGAGGCATTCTCGGCGTGGCGCGCGAGGGCGTCCCACGGCCACGCGAGCGACGCGAGCGCGGCGCCGGAGGAGCCGAGCCAAGCGCCGAGGGCGGCGAGTTCCTTCCCCAGAACCGCGAGCCGCGCGCCGAGCCCGGGATCGTCGGTCGACCACTCGGCGACGTGGCGGCGGGCGCGGTCGAACACGGCCATGAAGCGGGAGAGCCGCTCGGGCTCGGCCCGGGGCACGGCGCGAACGCGCGCGATCGCCGTCTCGCGCGCCAGGAACCAGCGGTGGACGAGCGCGGGATGGCCGATCAGGAACGGCGCCATGCCGAGCCCGGTCGCGTTGCCGATGCCGAGCGCGCGGCGCGACGCGGGCGCCAGCGTCGCGGCGCCTCCGCCCGCGCGCCCGCGCGCGATGTGATCGACCAGGTCGAAGGTGAACTGGCGGATGAGATAGACGGTCAGCATCTCGGCCTGGAACGGCAGGTCGAGCACCGGGCCGTCGTGCAGCCGCCCGCGATCGGCCAGCCCGAACTTGCCGTTGCCGTAGACGGCGGTGGTGCGCATCAGGTAGCCGACCTGGGCGAGGCGCGCGCCGTCGGGCTGGCGGCCCGCGGCCAGGCTGTCGACCACGTGGGCGAACAGGCGCACGCTGCGGTTGGCCCGGCTGAGCACCAGGTCGTCGGCGGTGTAGCGGCCGGCCTCCTGGCTGGGCGCGTTGGCGGCCAGCCGTTCCACCGTCCGGGCGTCGGCCCGGCCGGCGACGAGGACGAAGCTCGCGTCCCATTTCTCGGCGATGACGCGGTCGGTGCGCTCGGCGTCGGCCAGGGGACGGGTGAAGGCCACCAGGGAGAAGTCGCCGTGGGGCGTGGCGACGACGTAGGTGGCCGCGCCCAGCCCATTGGGGTCGAGGTCCCAGCGGTCGCGCCGGATCGACCACGCCTCGCGGCCCATGCGGCGCACGAGGGTGCGCATGAACGCGAGGCGGGTCGGAAACGCCGCGCCCATGCGCGCGAGCCGCATGACGGAGTCGGGCGGGCGCGGCGCCAGGCCGCCGGCCGAGCCGGCGGCGCGCCGCGTCATCGGTCGGTCGCCCCCATGGCGCGCGCCGCGTCGCCGGCGTCACCCTCTGCGTCATCGGACGATGCGTCACTGGATGATCGTGGCTCGCCGAGCCCGAGGTTGCCGAGCAGATCGCCAATCAGGTCGTCGAACCCGCCGGCGGGAGCGGGATCGGTCGGATCGACCAGGGGCCGGGCGGGGTGCCCCGCCATGGCCTCGGCCATGACCCGGGCGAAGATGCGCGCCGGCGCCCCGCCGCCGGTCACCCGGCGCATGGCGGCGCCATCGTCGTTGCCGAGCCAAACCCCGGCGATCGCGTCGCGGGTGAAGCCGATGAACCAGGCGTCGCGGTAGTCCTCGCTGGTGCCGGTCTTGCCGGCGACCGGCCACGGCACGGCCGCCGCCCGCCCGGTGCCGAAGTCGATCACGCCGCCGAGCATGGCGACGAGGTCGGCGCGGGTGCCCGCGTCGAGCACGGCGCCGGCGCCGGAGCCCCGGCGGCGGTAGAGCACCTCGCCACGCGGGTCCCGCACCTCGGCTATGCCGTAAGGCAGCACGGCGCGGCCGTCGTTGGCGAGCACGGCGTAGGCCGCGGTCAGCTCGATGAGCGTCACCTCGGAGGAGCCGAGCGCGAGGCTGAGGTCGCGGCTGAGCGGCTGGGCGATGCCGAGCCGCCGCGCCACGTCGATGACCCGGTCGATGCCCGCCCGGTACGCGACCTGGACCGCGACGCTGTTGAGCGAACGGGCGAGCGCCTCGTCGAGCGTGACCTCGCCGAAGTATTCGTCGTTGTAGTTCCTGGGCGCGAAGCCGCCGATCGCGATCGGCGCGTCGTGGAACCGGCTGGCCCGCGTGAGCCCCGCCTCGAGCCCGGCGGCGAACACGAACGGCTTGAACGCCGAGCCGGGCTGGCGCAGCGCCTGGGTCGCCCGGTTGAACTGGCTTTCCTGGTAGTCGCGGCCCCCGACCATGGCGAGCACGGCGCCGTCTGGCGCGAGCACGACCAGCGCCCCTTGCCCGATGCGCGACTCGGCGCCGTTCGCGGCGAGCTCGTCGGCGACGGCCGCTTCCGCCGCCTTCTGGATTCGGGCGTCGAGCGTGGTCACGACCACCACGTCGCCCGCGTCGGCCCCGACGTAGCCGCCAAGATCCTCGAGCACCCAGTCGGCGAAGTAGCGGACACCGGTGCCGGCGGCCGGCGGCACCTTGAGCTCGGCGGGGTGAAGCGCGGCCTCGGCCGCGGCCGCGGCGGTGGCGAAGCCGGCGTCGATCATGGCGCCAAGGACAACGTTGGCGCGGGCGCGCGCGGCCTCGAGGTCGCCGGTCGGAGCGTAGCGCGACGGCGCGCGCAACAGCCCGGCCAGCATCGCCGCCTCGGCCAGCGAGAGATCGCCCGCGGAACGGGAGAAGTAGCGCCGGGCGGCGGCGTCCACCCCCCAGGCCCCGGCGCCGAAGTAGACGCGGTTGAGGTAGAGCGCCAGGATTTCGCGCTTGGTGAAGGCGTGCTCGAGCCGGAACGCGAGCACGAGCTCGCGCGCCTTGCGCGTGAACGTGCGTTCGGGCCCGAGGAACAGGTTCTTGGCGAGCTGCTGGGTGATGGTCGAGCCGCCCTGCACCACCCGCCCCGCCATCAGATTGGCCATGAACGCGCGCCCGAGCGCGAGGACATCGACGCCTTCGTGGCTGAAGAACCGGCGGTCCTCGACCGCCAGGACCGCGGCCACCAGATCCGGGTCGATGGCCTCGAATTCGAGGCTGTGACCGATCAAGCCGCCGATCCGGACGAGCTCGGTGCCGTCGCCGGCGGTGACGACGATCGAGGGTCCGCGCACCGGCTGGACCAGCCGGGCCATGTCGGGCAGCTCGAGCGCGAGCCAGACGACGAAGGCGCCCGCCGCGACGGCGAGCCAGATGGCGGCGACGAAGCCCCACTTGAGCACGGACCAGGCGCGACGCCGTTTCGGTCCGGCCGCCCCGGCGGCGCGGCCCCCGGCGGCACGGACCCCGGCGGCACGACCCCCGGCGGCATGACCCTTCCCGCGCCGTTGGCTCAGGCGTTCGGTCGGGTCGGCCCTCAGATCGGCGGCGTCGGGATCGGCGGCCCCTGGTCTGGTGGCCCTGAGATCGGCTTTGGCCACGGTCGGCCTACACGTCCAGGTTGGTGACCTTGTGCGCGTTCGACTGGATGAATTCGCGCCGCGGTTCGACAACGTCGCCCATCAACGTCTCGAAGATGGCGTTGGCCTCCTCGGCGTCCTTGATGCGCACCTGCAGGAGCGTGCGCGCCTCGGGGTCGAGCGTGGTCTCCCACAATTGATCCGGGTTCATCTCGCCGAGCCCCTTGTAGCGCTGGATCACGAGGCCGCGCCGGCCGAGCTCGTAGACCGCGGCGAGCAGCGAGGTCGGCCCGGTGATGGGGAAGATGCGGTCGCGCCGGCGCAGTTCCGCCCGTCCGGTGTAGATGAGCTGGAATTCCCCGGCCTTCTCGTCGAGCCGGCGGGCCTCGATCGTCGCCACCATGTCGGCGTCGATGACGTGGCGCTCGGCGACGCCGCGCAGCGTGCGGGAGAACACCAGCCCGCCTTTGCCGTCGGATGCCCCGCTCCAGCCGCGATCGGTCGGCGACGCCAGCCCGTCGAGCCGGCGCGCGACGTAGTGGGCCGCGGCGGTCGCCTTGTCCGGGTCGTCGAGCACACTCGCCGTCAGCGCGCCGGCGATCGCGGTCTGCTCGGCCACGGCCACCGACGTGCGCCGGGCGAGCTGGCGCACGAGCTGGTCGGCGGCGCGGGCGCGTTCGACCACGCCGCGCAGCTCCTGACCGGCGAGCTCGGCGCCGTCGTGGCGCACGAACACCGTGGCCTCGAGGCCCTCGTCGATCAGGAAATCCTCGAGCGCGCGTTCGTCCTTGCGGTAGACCCCGCCCTTGTGCTGGCCGCGGCGCACCTGGAACAGCGGCGGCTGGGCGATGTAGAGGTGCCCGGCGCGGATCAGCGCGTCCATATGGCGGAAGAAGAACGTCAGGAGCAGCGTGCGGATGTGCGCGCCGTCGACGTCCGCGTCGGTCATGATGACGACCTTGTGGTAGCGCAGCTTGCCGAGATCGAAGTCGTCGGCGCCGATGCCGGTGCCGAGCGCGGTGATGAGCGTGCCGATCTCGTTCGAGCCCAGCATCTTGTCGAGCCGGGCGCGCTCGACGTTGAGGATCTTGCCGCGCAGCGGCAGGATCGCCTGGAACGCGCGGTGGCGCGCCGACTTGGCCGAGCCGCCGGCGGAATCGCCCTCGACCAGAAAGAGCTCGGACTTGGCCGGGTCGCGCTCCTGGCAATCGGCCAGCTTGCCCGGCAGGTTGGCCACGTCGAGCGCGCCCTTGCGCCGGGTCAGCTCGCGCGCCTTGCGCGCGGCCTCGCGCGCCGCCGCCGCCTCGATCGTCTTGGCGACGATGGCGCGCGCCTCGGCGGGATGCTCCTCGAACCACTGGTCGAGCTTCTCGGCGACCAGGCCCTCGACCACCGGACGGACCTCGGAGGAGACGAGCTTGTCCTTGGTCTGCGAGGCGAACTTCGGCGACGGCATCTTGACCGAGAGGACGCAGGTGAGCCCTTCGCGCGCGTCCTCGCCGCTGAGCGCGACCTTCTCGCGCTTCATCAGCCCCGAGGCCATGGCGTAGCCGTTGACCGTGCGGGTCAGCGCGCCGCGCAGGCCCGCGAGGTGCGCGCCGCCGTCGCTCTGCGGGATGTTGTTGGTGAAGCACAGCGTCGTCTCGTGGTAGCTGTCGGTCCACTCCATGGCCGCGTCGACGGTGATGCCGTCGCGCATGCCGGTGAAGACGATGATCGTTTCGTGCAGCGCCGACTTGCTGCGATCCTGCCAGCGCACGAACGCCTCGATGCCGCCGTCGTAGTGCAGATCGATCGTGACCGGTTCCGCCTCGCGCTTGTCGGTCAGCGTGATCGCGAGGCCGCCGTTGAGGAAGGCGAGCTCGCGCAGGCGGTGCTCGAGCGTCTCGAAGACGAACGTCGTGTTCGAGAACACCTTGGGCGAGGGCAGGAAACGCACGCGCGCGCCGGTGCGCCCTTCGGCGTCGCCGGTGACGGCGAGCGGCGCTTCGGCGTCGCCGTCGCGGAAGCGCATGGTGTGCTCGTGCCCTTCGCGCCAGATGGTCAGCGCCAGCCATTCGGAGAGCGCGTTGACGACCGAGACGCCGACGCCGTGCAGCCCGCCCGAGACCTTGTAGGCGTTCTCGTCGAACTTGCCGCCGGCGTGCAGGCGGGTCATGGCGACCTCGGCCGCCGAGACGCCTTCCTCGGGCAGCATGCCGGTCGGGATGCCGCGGCCGTTGTCGGTGACGGTGCACGAGCCGTCGGCCTCGAGCACGACCTCGATGCGGTCGCAGTAGCCGGCGAGCGCCTCGTCGACGGCGTTGTCGACGACCTCGAACACCATGTGGTGCAGGCCCGAGCCATCGTCGGTGTCGCCGATGTACATGCCCGGACGCTTGCGCACGGCATCGAGCCCGCGCAGCACCTTGATCGATTCGGCGCCGTAGGACGCGGTGGCCTCGTCCTTGGCGCGGCGTTTGTCCCCCTCGCCCGACACGGCTGGCTCCGGCGCGCCCATCAGCCGGTCTCCGCGAGGCTGGACGGGCCGAGGGCGAGGAAGCGGGCTTCGAGGCCGGCGAAGCTCGCCCGGTCCGTGCCGGTGAGCCAAGCCTGGCCGCCGAGCCCGCCGAGCGCGTCGAAAAGCGCCCGCCGCCGCTCCTCGTCGAGGTGCGCGGTGGCGTCGTCGAGCAGCAGGATCGGCGCGCCGAGCGGGGCGAGCGCGAGCAGGCGCGCGTCGGCCAGCACGATCGCCACGAGAAGCGCCTTCTGTTCGCCGGTCGAGCACAGCGGCGCCGGCCGCGCGCTGGCGCGGTCGTGCACGACGAGATCGCTGCGGTGCGGGCCCTCGGCGGCGCCGCCGATGTCCGCGTCGCGCGAACGGGCCGCCTGGAGCCGGGCGGCGAAACGTTCCTCGACGGCGACGGCGGGCGCCTCGGCGAGCCAGGACTCGAGCGTGCCCCGGGCCGCGACGCGGGCGCTGGGAAACGGGCCGTGGGCGCGCATGAGCTCGCCGTCGAGCCGCTCGGCCACGTCGCGCCGGCTCGCCGCCACCGCCACGCCGTGCCGCGCCATCTGGGCCTCGAGGGCGCCAAGCCACGCACCCTCGCCCGAGCGGTCGCGCAACAGCCGCGCACGTTCGCCGAGTGCCTGCAGGTAGGCCGCGAGCCGGTCGGCGTGCCCCGGATCGTGACCGTACGCGAGCCGATCGAGGAAGCGCCGGCGCGCCGATGCGCCGTCCAGGAACAGCCGGTCCATGGCCGGGGTCAACCAGATCATGCCGATCCGGGCGGCAAGCGCCGCCTGGCCGCGCTGGGGCTTGCCGTCGATGCGCACGTGGCGCCGTCGGTCGGACGGGGCGGCGCCGGTGCCGATCTCGGTCGTGCCGGCGCCGGTGGCGAGCCGCGCCGCCACGCCCCAGGAGCGGTCGGGGGCGTCGTCGCGGCGCAACTCGGCCGCGCGGGCGCCCCGGAGCCCGCGGCCCGGCGCCAGCAGCGACAGCGCCTCGAGGATGTTGGTCTTGCCCGCGCCGTTGGGCCCGACCAGGACGGTCAGGCCAGGCGTGCCGGCCAGCGCGAGCGACGCCCAGGAGCGGAACTCGGTGAGCACGAGACGGGCGACGTGAGCCGGCGTCGCCGGCGCTGACAGGTTTCGCGCATCCTGCAGGGCGGGTCTCCTCGGGTTCACGTCCGGCGCGGCACGGCCATGATAAGCGCGCGCCACGTCAGATGCGCATGGGCATGAGCACGTAAAGCGTGGACGGATCGGCGCTGTCGCGCAGGATCGTCGGCGCCCCGGAATCGGACATGGCGAACTCGATCGTGGCGCCGTCGGCGCTCTCGGTCATGTCGAGCAGGTAGCGCGCGTTGAAGCCGATCTCGATCGGCGTGCCGCCATAGGCCACGTCGAGCTCCTCGGTCGCGCTGCCGCTGTCGGGGCTGTTGGCCGTGAGCCTGAGCCGGCCGCCGTCCTTGGTCGCGTCGAGCGCGAGCTTGATCGTGCGCGAGCGCTCGGTCGAGATGGTGGCGACGCGGTCGACCGCCTCGGAAAACCGCTTGCTGTCGACCGTCATGATCTTGTCGTTGTGGGTCGGGATCACCCGCTCGTAGTCGGGGAAGCTGCCGTCGATCAGCTTCGAGGTGAGCGTGACGCGGCCGACGGCGAAGCGGACCTTGGTGCGGCCCAGCGCGACCTGGACAGCGCCGTCGACGCCCTCGAGCAATTTGCGCAGCTCGAGCACCGCCTTGCGCGGCACGATCACGCCCGGGATGGCGGCGGCGCCCTCGGGGAGCTCGGCCTCGAAGCGCGCCAGACGATGGCCGTCGGTGGCCACCGCGCACAAGACCGCCGGTTCCGGCGTCGCGCGGGCGTGCAGATGGATGCCGTTCAGGTAGTAGCGCGTCTCCTCGGTCGAGATGGCCGAGCGCGTGCGGTCGATCATGCGGCGCGCGACCTCGACCGGCAGCGCGAACTCGTGTTCGTAGTCGCCCTCGGTCATCACCGGGAAGTCGTCGACCGGCAGGCACGGCAGCGCGAAGCGCGAGCGGCCGCAGCGCAAGGTGAGCCGGGCGCCGTCGTCGCTGGTCTCGATCGCGACCTCGGCGCCGTCGGGCAGCTTGCGCACGATGTCGTGGGCGAGATGCGCGGAGGCCGTGGTGGCGCCTTCGGCCCCGACGTGGGCCTCGACCGACTCGATGACCTCGAGGTCCATGTCGGTCGCGGTCAGTTCGAGCCGGCCGTCGCGGCCGTCGAGCCGCACGTTGGACAGGATCGGAATGGTATTGCGCCGTTCGACCACGCTTTGGACGTGGTTGAGCGCCTTGAAGAGCTGGGCGCGTTCGATGGCAAGCTTCATGGGCCGTGCGCGACTGCGATCGTCAGGGTTCCGGCGGCGCCCCGGGGCCGCCCGCCGGGCCTTTCCCGGGGGCGACTCGGAAGGCGCGGGAAGTATACCAGATGCGCGCGAAGCGACCAGTTTTTCAATGGCTTGAGCGCGGCCGGCCGCGCACCCGTCAGGGCCTGCGGAACTGCTTGGCCAGAGCCAATCCCTGGTGCTGGTAGGACGAGCCGATGGCGCCGCCGTAAAGCTTGTCGGGGCGCTGGGTCAGCCGCTCGTAGAGCAGGCGCCCGACCACCTGGCCGTGCTCGACCAGGAACGGCACCTCGTGGCTGCGCACCTCGAGCACGGCGCGGGTCGCGCCCGCGCCCGAAGGGTCGAAGCCGAAGCCGGGGTCGAAGAACCCGGCGTAGTGGACGCGGAACTCGCCCATCAGCGTGTCGTAGGCCGCCATCTCGGCGGCGTAGTCGGGCGGCACGCCGATCGTGTTCTCGGACGCCAGGACGTAAAAGTCGTCCGGATTGAGGATGATCGCCTCGTCCGCCGAGGCCACGATGGGGTCCCAGAACGCGAGCGGGTCGTAGTAACCGACCCGGTCGAAGTCGATCACGTCGGTGTGGCGCTTGGCGCGCCAGCCGACGATGGCGCCGGCGTGCTCGCCGCGCAGGTCCACGGTGATGGCGAACCCCTTGTCGACGCTGTCGTCGGCGGTGACCGAGACCACGGCTTCGCGTTCGCGCAGGTCGCGCAGCGCCTGGCGGCTGGGCCGCGGCGACCCGGCGCGCAGGCGGAGCTGGACCAGCCGGGAGCCCTTGCGCACGACGACGGAAAAGCCGCGCGGCGAGATTTCGGCGTAGAGCGGCCCCTTGTAGCCCGGCCGGATCTGGTCGAACGCCACGCCGCCGTCGGTGATGACGCGGGTGAAGATGTTGAGCCGGCCGGTCGAGCTCTTGGGGTTGGCGGTGCCGCTGGTGCGGTAGCCGAGTCGGACGTGCTCGAGCAGTCGCACGATGTAGACGCAGCCGGCCTCGAGCACCGCGCCACGGGACAGGTCGATCTCGTGCATGTTGAGCCGGTCGAGCTTGGCTTCGACGTCCTGGCCGTCGCCGGGCAGGAAGCTCGCGCGCACCCGGTAGGCGACCGGGCCAAGGCGCAAATCGAGGCTGGCGGGCTGGATCTGCTCCTCGGTGATGTCCTCGGTCGCCGCCAGCGCGCGCTCATGGACCAGCGCGCGCAGGCGCTGGGCCGGCAGCACGCCGGTCGTGCGCTCGTCGTCGCCGGCGTTGTCGTCGACGTTGTCGCCCTTGGCGGGGAACAGCTCGCCCGCGGCGTCCCGGGGCCGGCCCGCCATGATCCGATCAGCCTTCGAGCATGCGCCGCAACAGCTCGACGTCCTCGGCGAACGACGAATCGCTTTGGCGCAGCTCCTCGATCTTGCGCACCGCGTGCATGACCGTGGTGTGGTCGCGGCCGCCGAACTTGCGCCCGATGTCCGGCAGGCTGCGCTGGGTCAGGCTCTTGGAAAGGAACATGGCCACTTGGCGCGGCCGGGCGACCGCGCGCGCCCGGCGGTCCGACGTCATGTCGGCCAGGCGCATGTTGTAGTGCTCGGCCACCCGGCGCTGGATTTCCTCGATGGTGACGTGGCGATCGTTGGCGCGCAGCAGGTCGCGCAGCAGCTCCTGGGTGCTGTCCAGCGTGACCGGGCGGCCGACGAAGTTGGCGTGGGCGACGATGCGGATCAGCGCGCCTTCGAGCTCGCGCACGTTGCCGGTGATGCGATGGGCCAGGAACTCGAGCACCCGATGGGGCACCGGGAGGTGTGGCGCCAGCGCCTCGTGCCGGGCGAGCACGATGCCGAGCCGGAGTTCATAGTCGGTCGGGTGCAGGTCGGCCACCAGGCCCCAGCCGAGCCGCGAGCGCAGCCGTTCCTCGACCCGGTCGAGATCCTTGGGCTGGCGGTCGGCGGAGATGACGATCTGCCGGTTCTGATCGACCAGGGCGTTGAAGGTGTGGAAGAACTCCTCCTGGGTCGACTCCTTGCCGCTGATGAACTGCACGTCGTCGATCAGCAGCACGTCGACCGAACGGAACAGCTCCTTGAACGCCATGGTGTCCTTGAAGCGCAGCGCGCGGACGAACTGGTACATGAACGCCTCGGCGGACAGGTAGATGACCCGGCGTTCGGGAATGTGCTCGCGGATGTGCCAGGCGATGGCGTGCATGAGGTGGGTCTTGCCGAGCCCGACGCCGCCGTAGAGGTAGAGCGGGTTGAACTTCACCTCGGCGCTGTCGGCAACCCGGCGCGCCGCGGCGTGGGCGAATTCGTTGGGCTTGCCGACCACGAAATTGGCGAAGGTGTACCGGACATCGAGCGGCGCCGAGGCGTTGCGCAGCGCCGACGCGAGCGGCGCGACGCCCGTCTGGGCGCCGTCGGCCGGCGCCGTCTCGTCATCGTCGGCGGTTTGGGCCATCGCCACCTCGGGCGCGACGACGTCCACGGTCACGGCGCGAACGCTCGCGTCCTCGAGGGCCCACAGCGCGCGCAGCCGATCGACGTAGCGCGACACGATCCAATCGCGCACGAAGCGGCTGGCGACGGTCAACGTCACCACGCCGTCGGTCAGCCCCTCGAACCCGAGCTGGCGCACCCAACTGCGGTACTGGGTCTCGCCGATCTCGGCGCGCAGGCGGGCCCGGACCCGTTCCCAGCGGGCACGATCGTCGAAGCCTGTAGGTTCAACCGCCATCGCCGCCCTCAGGACTGCTTCCAGGGCAGGCCGGCGGCCTTCCAGCCCCCGGCGCCGCCGCGGTGGCCGGCCGCGTCGTGCGGGCCCTCGAAGCCGCCGGCCAGGTTGTAACAGCGGGGAAAGCCGCGGGCCGTCATCAGCGCCGCCGCGGCGGCGCTACGCACGCCCGACCGGCAGATGAAGACGAGCGGCGCGCCGGCGGCAACGCCGCTGGCGGCGAGGTCGTCCGCGAACGAAGGGTTGAGCGCCATCGCGGGGTAGCCCTGCCAGGGCACGAACACCGTCGCCTTGCCCAGGGCCGCGAGATCGGGCACGCCGACGAACGACCATTCCGGCGGTGTGCGCACGTCGATGAGCAGCGCGCTCGGATCATCCTCGAGCAGCCGCCAAGCTTCGGTCGGGCCGAGATCCCCCGCGTAGCCTGGCCCCCCCGGGCGAGCGTCGGCACGTGTGCCCATCCCCTGCTCCGCTCCGTGTCCGGGTGGACCTTGTCGCTAAAGCCACCCGCCGGCCGGACCCGCCTTCTTCGACCGTCCGAACACGCGAGATCGATTCTGTGTTGGCTCGACGGATCGAACACCCGCGAGCACGATCACGCTAGCGCGTCGTCAGGCGCGTGACAACGGGGATGAATCTAGAACGGCGATTCTTTCCGGGCGAGTGTCGATGGCGTGCAACACTTCATCGCACGCACGCCGCGCACGACGAAACGATCGACGCGTCAGCCCTTCGCCGCGGACATGCGCTTGAGACGTTGCGCCAGCCGCGAGATCTTGCGCGAGGCCGTGTTCTTCGTCATCACGCCCGCCTGCACGCCGCGCGCGAGCTCGGGCTCCGCGTTCTTGAACGCGGCCTTGGCGGCGGTCGCGTCGCCCTTGTCGAGCGCGCGTTCGAGAGTCTTGACGTAGGTGCGCACGCGGTTCGTGCGCTGCACGTTGACCGCCGTGCGCCGCTTGTTCTGCCGCACGCGCTTCTTCGCCGAGGCCGTGTTCGCCATGTCAATCCCGTCCGGGCAGGGAACCGGGGCTTATAAGCCCGCCGGGCGCCGCGGTCAACGGACTGACGCCGATGGAGCCCAGCAGTGCCCGTAACGGCTTAGCGGGGTGTTGAAAAACCCCCGACGGCGTCATTGCGAGGAGGCCGAAGGCCGACGCGGCAATCCAGAATCCCATCGAATTGCGCCATTCCCCTGGATCGCCACGGCCACTCCCGCCTTCGCGAAGCCCGCCTTCACCTACCGTAGCGGCGGCTTTACGCTTCGGCGGGCGAAGGAAGGTCGTGGCCTCGCGATGACGGCGTTGATGGCTTAATTCAATAGCCCGTCAGCGGTGCTTGAAGGCGGGCGGGCGCTTGGCGAGGAACGCGGCCATGCCCTCGGCCCGGTCATCGTGCGCGAAGCAAGCGTAAAACAGCGTGCGCTCGTAGCCGAGCCCTTCGGCGAGCGTGAGTTCGAAGGCCCGGTTCACCGCGTCCTTGGCCTTGGCCACGATCGGGCGCGACAGCGCCGCGATCCGCTGGGCCAGCGCGACGGCCTCGTCCACGACCTGGGCGGCCGGCACGACCTTCGCCACCAGCCCCCAGCGTTCGGCCGTGGCGGCATCAATCATGTCCCCGGTCAGCACCATCAGCATCGCCCGGCTCTTGCCCACCGCGCGGGTCAAGCGCTGGGTTCCGCCGGCGCCGGGGATCACGCCCAGCTTGATCTCGGGCTGGCCGAACCGGGCCGTATCGGCGGCGATGACGATGTCGCACATCATGGCGACCTCGCAGCCGCCGCCGAGCGCGACCCCGGCGACCGCGGCGATCAGGGGCTTGCGCGTTTCGGCCAGGCGCGCCCACGGGTCGATGAAACGCGTCGCCGATGCGGCGGCGAAGTCGAGCGCGTGCATCTCCTTGATGTCGGCGCCCGCGGCGAACGCGCGCTCGTTGCCGGTCAGGACGACGGCGCCGATCGCGTCGTCGGCGTCGAACGCCGCGAGCGCCCGGGTCAGCTCCGCGATCACCTGGCCGTTCAGGGCGTTGAGCGCCTGGGGCCGGTTGAAGGTGACGAGCCCGACCGGGCCCCGCGTTTCGACCAGCAGGGTCTCATATGTCATCGAGGTCTCCGTGATAGGGGCTATTCGGGCGCCAGCGAGAAGCGGACGGTAAGATCGGCGCCGCCGGGCGTGAGCACGATCGACAGCCGCTCGCCTTCGCGGGTGAAGGTCAGCGGGCCGGCGACCGTCCAGCCCAGGTGCGGCAGGGTCTCCTGGTAGAAAACGGCGACGTCTTCGGCGGCCACGCGGCCGGTGGCGTAGGCCTCGATGAACCGGCCCGACGGCTGGTCGAACACGGTGCCCGAGCCCGCGACCTCGGCCAGGCCGTCCATCAGCGGCAGATCCTCGGTGCCGCTGACGAAGCCCGCGGCGTGCGCGCCCACGGCCAGGACGAGCGGCACGAGCAGCACGAGCGCGCGGACGATCATGGCTTCCTCAGCGTTGACGGGATGGACAATAGAACGTCGAGCGGTTCGCCTGCACCATGCGCTTGATCGCGCCGCCGCACCGGCACCCGGGGCAGCGCCGGCCTTCACGTTCATAGACCGCCCAGCGCTTCTGGAAGTAGCCGAGCTCGCCGTCCACCTGCACGTAGTCCCTGAGCGAGGAGCCGCCGGCCTCGATCGCCTCGACCACCACCTGCCGGAGCGCCCGCGCCAGGCGATCCGCCCGCACCCCGGTCACGGTGAGCGCGAGCCGCCTGGGCGACAGCCGCGCCCGCCACAGCGCCTCGCACGCGTAGATGTTGCCGATGCCCCCGACCACCTTCTGGTCGAGCAGCGCCGCCTTGATCGAGGTCCGCTTGCCGGCGAGCCGCCCCGCCAGGAAAGCCCCGTCGAAGCACGCGTCCAGCGGATCGGGGGCGAGACCGGCCAGCAGCGGGTGGCGGTCGAGCGCCTTGGCCGGGACCAGGGTCATCAGGCCGAACCGGCGGGCGTCGTTGTAGATGACCCGGACGCCGTCGTCGGTTTCGAACACGACATGGTCGTGGGGCGAGGGCGCCTGCCCGTTGGCCACGACCAGGCGCCCGGACATGCCGAGGTGGGCGACCAGCACCAGGCCGCCGTCGAGGTCGATGAGCAGGTACTTGGCGCGGCGCCGGAGCCCGCGCACCCGCCGGCCCGTCAGCCGTTCGGCGAAGCGGGGCGGAAACGGGATGCGCAGGTCCGCCCGGCGCTGCTCGACGCGCACCAGCCGCCGGCCTTCGAGCACCCGGGAAAGCCCGCGGCGCACGGTCTCGACTTCAGGCAGTTCGGGCATGGCGCAGCGTAGCGCGGCTGCGCGGCGAACGCTATGTTCCGCGCGATGCCCAGGTCCCGGCCGCGCGCGCGCGAATCCGAAGCCGACTTCGGCGCCCACCGCGTGGCGGCGGGCGACAAGGCCGCCCTGGTGCGCGGCGTGTTCGATTCGGTCGCCCGCCGCTACGACCTGATGAACGACCTGATGAGCGGCGGCATCCACCGGTTGTGGAAGGACGCCCTGGTGCGCCGGCTGGAGCCGAAGCCGCTGCGCGTCGTCGACGTGGCGGGCGGCACCGGCGACGTGGCGCTGCGCATCGCGCGCAGGCTCGATGGCAAGGACCGCGTCGTCGTCTGCGACGCGAACCCGAACATGGTCGCGCTGGGCCGCGACCGGGCGATCGACGCCGGACTGCCGGACACCATCCGCTGGGTCGTCGGCGACGCCGAGCGCCTGCCGCTCCCCGACCGATCGGTGGACGCCTACACCGTCGCCTTCGGGCTGCGCAACGTGACGCGGCTCGACGCGGCGCTGGCCGAGGCCCAGCGCGTACTGGTGCCCGGCGGCCGCTTCCTGTGCCTGGAGTTCAGCCGATTGCTCGTGCCGGCGCTGCGCCCGCTCTACGACGCCTATTCGTTCCGCGTCGTGCCCTGGCTCGGCGAGGTCGTGACGGGCGACCGCGACGCCTACCTCTACCTGGTCGAGAGCATCCGCCGGTTTCCGGACCAGGAGGCGTTCGCCCGGCGCATCGAAGACGCGGGGTTCGCCGGCGTGGACGTGCGCAACCTGAGCGGCGGCGTGGTCGCGCTCCATTCCGCCTGGCGCGTCTGAGGCGTGGCGGGCGCGCGCCATCTGGGCCGGCTCGCGCGCATCGCGCGCACGCTCGCGCGTTACGACGCGCTGGCGCTGCTGCTACCGGCGGGTGTGCCGGCGCCCGTGCCGCGCGCGCTCGGCCGCTTGGCCAGCAACGCCCATGGCCGGCCAGGCGAGCGGCTTGCGCGCGCGCTGGTCGAGCTCGGCCCGTCGTTCATCAAGCTCGGCCAGATGCTGTCGGTCAGACCCGACCTGGTCGGCGAGGCCATGGCCGGCGACCTGGCCCAGTTGCAGGACCGCCTGGCGCCGTTCCCAGGCGCCGAGGCGCGCGCCGCCATCGAGGCCGACCTCGGCCGGCCGGTCGAGTCCCTGTTCGCCACGTTCGACGATCGTGCCATCGCCGCAGCCTCGATCGCCCAGGTCCATCTGGCGACGACCGCCGCGGGACGCGAAGTCGCGGTCAAGGTGCTGCGCCCGGGCATCGAGGCGGCGTTCCAGCGCGACCTCGAGCTGTTCGCCTGGCTCGCCCGCTGGGCCCTCAGGCTCGCGCCCGGTCTCGCCCGGCTCAAGCCGGTCGAGACCGTCGCCACCCTGGCCGAGACCGTGCGCCAGGAGCTGGACCTGCGCATGGAGGCCGCCGCCGCCGCCGAACTGGCCGAGAACTTCGCCGGCGAGGAGGGCTTTCGCGTGCCCGCGGTCGACTGGGCGCGCACCGGCCGGCGGGTGCTGACGCTCGAACGCATCGGCGGCATCCCGATCGACGAGCGCGAGCAACTGATCGCCGCCGGCCACGAGCCCCTGGCCGTGCTGACCAAAGCGGCCGAGGCGCTGTTCAAGCAGGCGTTCCGCGACGGCTTCTTCCACGCCGACCTGCACCCGGGCAACCTGTTCGTCGCCCCCGACGGCAACCTGGTCGCGGTCGACTTCGGCATCATGGGCCGGCTCGACCGGGCGACGCGCGGTCATCTGGCCGAAATCCTGATCGGCTTCCTGGCCCGCGATTACAACCGGGTGGCCGAGGCGCACTTCGCCGCCGGCTACGTGCCCGCCGGCCGCTCGACCGAGGCGTTCCGCCAGGCATGCCGGGCGATCGGCGAGCCGATCCTGGGGCTGGCGTTGAGCGAGATATCGGTCGCCCGTCTGCTCGGGCAACTGTTTCACGTGAGCCGGATGTTCGGCATGGAAACCCAGCCGCAACTGTTGCTGCTGCAGAAGACCATGGTGGTCGCCGAAGGCGTCGGGCGGCGGCTTGCCCCCGAGGTCAACATGTGGGAATTGGCGCGGCCCATGATCGAGGCCTGGGTCGCCGAGCACCAGGGCCCCGAAGGCCGGATTCGCGAGGCGATGGACGAGGGGCTGGCGACCATGGCGCGGCTGCCGCGACTCCTGGCCGAGGCCGAGGCGGCGCTGGTCCAACTCAAGCGCACGGGTTCAGGCGGTGGGCCCGCGCGCGGCAACGTGGCCTTGTGGGCGGTGGCGCTGGCAGCGCTCGCCCTCGCCCTGATCGCGGCGCTGGATTGAGCGGGCGCGGCCGAGATTCGCCTTCCAGGTCTGGCCTAACTGCCGGCACAGGCCTATGATTTTCCCATGGCCGTCAAGAACGCCGTCCCCAACAACGTTAAGGCCGCCATCGTGCGCATCATCACGCGGGCGATGAAGCCTTACGGCTTACGCGAAATCAAGGTTTCGGCGGGAGAAGATCACGATGGCGACCCCGTCCTCATGGTCGATGTCTACTACGTCGAATCGGAGAGGCCCATCGACACCAAGGTGGTGGGGGAGCTGCTCAGCAAGGTTCAGGACGCACGGTTTAAGCTCGGTGAGGAGCGATTCGCCCACCTTCGCCACCACTTCGCGGAAGACCAGAAGGTGGCCGGCTGGGCGTGACGAACGACCTGATCCGAACGGCGCGGCTGCTGGCCGCAGCAAGCCCGAAGAAGCCCCGGCAAGCCGAACTCAGGAGGGCAGTCAGCACGGCCTATTACGCCTTGTTCGGCGCCATGGCGCGGGACGCCGCGGACCTGCTAATCGGTCGGGGCCGCCGCCACTCCCCGGAAGCTTGGAGGCAGGTTTATAGGTCGCTCGCGCATGGCCCGGCGAAGGATGCGTGCAAGCAGACGCGAACGCTTAAATTCCCAATGGAGATATGCGCTTGCGCCGATGCGTTCGTAGACCTGCAGGACGCCCGGCACGCGGCGGATTACGATCCGGATCGGCGCTTCACGAGAGCCGAGACCACGCGGATAATTCTCTCGTCGGAGAAAGCGATTCAGGCACTTCGCGCGGCGCCGAAACTCGACCGCGAGGCGTTCGCGGTTTTGCTTTTGCTAAAGAAGCCGAGGCCAGGCTGAATGGTCTCGCGGCCGAACGCCATGCGGTCCCGGCCCGGGGGCCCGGATCACAGGCTGCGCTTGGTCACCTTGGCCGGGGCGATGGCCGGTTCGGCGGGCTCCGGCATGGCCTGAGCGCCGGCCGAAGTGCCGGGAACAGCGGGCGCGGCGCCGGGCGAGGCAATCCGGGCGATAAGGTCGCCCACGCCATAGCGCACCGGGCGCACGGTCAACTGGGCCTTGCCGACGTCGAGATCGATCGGCGAGCCTTCGGCCAGCCCGGCGTCCTTGCAGAACGATTCGGGCAGGGCGACGGCCAGTTGGTGGCCGATCTTGATGATATGGGCACGCATCCGCGAGGCCTCCACCCACGCCTGGCGTTTGCCCGAGTCTAGCGGAGAGCCCGCCGGGGCGCACGAATTTACGCGTTGGGTGTATAGTCGCAGGGCCATGAAACGAGCGAAACGGCCCCAGCGCAACCCGGCAGCGGCCGCGCCGGCGGCCAAGCCGGCGGCCAAGCCGGCGGAAGGCTCCGGCGCCCGGCGCATCCTGCTGATCGTCGGCGGCGGCATCGCCGCGTACAAGTCGCTCGAGCTCGCGCGGCTCCTGCGCAAGGACGGCTGGGCGGTGCGCGCGGTCCTGACCCAGGCGGGGGAGCGGTTCGTCACGGCGCTCGCGCTCGGCGCACTCACCGAGGACAAGATCTACACCGACCTCTTTTCGCTGACCGACGAGAGCGAGATGGGGCATATCCGGCTGAGCCGCGAGGCCGAACTGGTCGTGGTCGCGCCCGCCACCGCCGACCTGATCGCCCGCATGGCCGCCGGGCTGGCCGGCGACCTGGCCGGGGCGGTGCTGCTGGCCACCGACAAGCCGGTGCTGATCGCCCCGGCCATGAACGTGCGCATGTGGCGGCACCCAGCGACCCGGCGCAACCTGGCCCGGCTCGCCGCCGACGGCGTGCTCAGCATCGGCCCGAGCGAGGGCGAGATGGCGTGCGGCGAATTCGGCATGGGCCGCATGGCCGAGCCCGACGCGATCGTGGCGGCGATAGGCGCCGCGCTCGGCGCGGAAGGCCCCAGGCTCGACGGCCGCCGCGCGCTGGTGACGAGCGGCCCGACCCACGAGGCGATCGACCCGGTGCGCTACCTCGCCAACCGCTCCTCGGGCAAGCAGGGCCACGCCATAGCCGCCGCGCTGGCCCGGCTCGGCGCGCGCGTGACGCTCGTCAGCGGCCCGAGCGCGGAACCGGACCCGCCGGGGGTCGCCACGGTGCGCGTCGAATCCGCCCGCGACATGCTGGCCGCGTGCGAGGCGGCGCTGCCCGCCGACGTGGCCGTGTGCGCCGCCGCCGTCGCGGACTGGCGCCCGGCCGAGGCGCGCCCGACGAAGGTGAAGAAGGACGGCAAGCCGCCCGCGCTCGCGCTGGTCGAGAACCCGGACATCCTGGCCGCGCTGTCCAGGCGCAACAAGCGCCGGCCCGCGCTGGTCATCGGCTTTGCCGCCGAGACCGAGAACCTGATCGCCAACGCCTGCGCCAAGCTGGCGGCGAAGGGCTGCGATTGGATCGTCGCCAACGACGTGGGCTCCGGAACGACCTTCGGCGGCGAGGACAACGCGGTGCATCTGGTGCGCAACGGCAAGGTCGAGGCCTGGCCGCGCGCGAGCAAGGCCGAGGTAGCGGCCAGGCTGGCCAAGCGCATCGCCCGGCACCTGGCGGGCGCGCCGTGATCGAGGTCCCGGTCGTGGTCCTGCCCCACGGCGAGGGCCTGATGCCGGCCTATGCCACCGCCGCCGCCGCCGGGCTGGATCTGTTGGCCGCGGTCGAGGCGACACTCATCATCGCCCCCCTCGCCCGCGCGTTGGTGCCGACCGGCATCGCGATTGCACTGCCCGAGGGGTTCGAGGCCCAGGTGCGGCCACGCTCGGGGCTCGCGCTCAACCACGGCGTCACCGTGCTCAACAGCCCAGGCACCATCGACGCGGATTATCGCGGCGAAATCGGGGTCGTGCTGGTGAACCTGGGGGCCGAACCTTTCACGGTGACGCGCGGGCTTGGCATCGCTCAACTCGTGATCGCGCCGGTCTGCCGCGCGCAACTGCGCCAGAGCGCGGCGCTCGAGGCTACGGCGCGCGGCGCCGGAGGCTTCGGCTCGACCGGCGGCCGTCGCGGAGTGAACCGGCGATGAGCGATTTCGAATTCACCGAGCGGCAGATGGTGCGTTACGCGCGCCATATCGTGCTGCCCGAGGTCGGCGGCGTCGGCCAGGCGAAGCTGCTGCAAGCCAAGGTGCTGGTGGTGGGCGCCGGCGGCCTCGGCGCGCCGGTCCTGCTCTACCTCGCCGCCGCCGGCGTGGGCACCCTCGGCATCGTCGATTTCGACACCGTCGACCTGACCAACCTGCAGCGCCAGGTGATTCACACGAGTGCGCGGGTGGGGCGCCCCAAGACCGAGAGCGCGGCCGAGACGATTCGCGCGCTCAACCCGGAGATTGCGACCGTGCTGCATTCCGAGCGGCTGACGGCGGCCAACGCGCGCGGCATCATCGATGCCTACGATCTGGTCGCCGACGGCTCGGACAACTTCGAGACGCGGTATCTGGTCAACGACGCCTGCTTCCTGGCGCGCAAGCCCCTGGTCTCGGCGGCGATGATGCGCTTCGAGGGCCAGCTCACCACGTTCAAGGCGCACGAGGCGGGCAACAACCCGTGCTACCGCTGCCTGTTCCACTCGGCGCCGCCGCCCGGGCTGGTGCCGTCGTGCTCCGAGGCCGGCATCTTCGGCGCCGTCTCCGGGGTCATGGGCGCGCTGCAGGCGGTCGAGGTCCTGAAGGAGATCGTCGGCATCGGCGAGTCGCTGTCGGGCACGCTCGTGCTCTACGACGCCCTCGCCGCGACGTTCCAGCGCCTGCGGCTGAAGCGCGACCCGAGCTGCGAGCTGTGCGGGCCGCAGGCGACGATCACGGACCTCGGGCTTCATGCTGCGTAAGGCGGCCGAGGGCGGCTCGCCGCCGGCCAAGCTGTCGCTGGTCGTCCTCTCGGGCAGTTACGAGCGAGTGCACTACGCGCTGGCCATGGCCGCCTCGCAACTCGCCATCGGGCGACCGGCAACGCTGTTCTTCACCATGGGCGGGATCCGCGGCCTGCTAGCGCCGGCGGAGGACGGGTTACCCGGCTGGCGCGCGCTCGCGGGGGCCGAGCGTGACGCGACGCTGGCGCGGGAAGGATTGGCCACGTTCGAGCAATTGCTCACCGCGTGCGTCGAGCTCGGCGCGAAGCTGCTGGTGTGCGAGATGGGGCTCAGGGCCGAAGGCTTAAGCGCGGCCGACCTGCGCCGCGACGTGACCGTCGAGCAGGGCGGCATCGTCACGTTCCTCAACGACGCGCGTTCCGACGGCGCCATGCTGGTCCTGTGAGCTCCCATATCGTCCGCGTGCGCCGGGCCCGCCGGGCGGACGTGCCGGCCATCGCCGCGCTGGCCGCCCAGTTCGGCGCCGAGACCCGGGAGAAGGACAAGGACCAGGCCGGCTCGCCGATGACGGCGGCCGACCTCCTGGCGCAAGGCTTCGGTCCCCGCCGCCTCTTCTGGCTCCTGGTCGCGACGCGGGGCGGCCAGCCGGTCGGCTACGCCCTGGTCTATCCCGGCTACGACCCGGGCGAGGCGACGATCGGGTTGCACCTGCAGGACATTTATGTGCGCGCCGATGCGCGCCGCGCCGGCGCGGGCCGGGCGCTCATGTCGGCGGTGGCGGCGGAGACCCGGCGGCTGGGCGGCACCTGGTACACTTGGTTCGTCCGGCCGTGGAACAAGTCCGGGCGCGCGTTCTACCGCGCGCTCGGCGCCAAGCGCCTGCCCAGCATCCCGCTTTATCTCGACGTGGCCCGCAAGGCCGGCCGGCACAGGACGTAAAGCGCGAGCGCGAGCGCGACGTTGGCCAGGGCCGCGGCGGCGAGCCAGGCCAGCAGCGGCCCGCCGTCCGAGCCGTCCAGGTACACGGCGGCCAGCGGCGGCGCCAGCGCCTGGGCGAGCAGGATCGGCATGGCGAGGCGCCCCATGAGGGTCGCGTAACCGCCGGCGCCGAATAGCGCGAGGGGAAGCGTGCCGCGGGCGATGCTCTCGATGCCGACCCCGGCGGCGTAGACGACGATCGCCACGCCGATCAGGGGAAACTCGAGGGCGAGCGCCGCGAGGCCGAGCGCCATCAGGGCGACCGAGGCCTCGAGGGTCCAGATCGGGTGGTGGCGGCGGGCCAACACCATCTCGACCACCCGCGCGCCCACCTGGGCCGGGCCGATCAGCATGCCGAGCGCGACCGCCTCGCGGGCGTCGAACCCGCGCAGCCGCAGCACTTCCAGGATATGCACCGACATCACCGCGACGACCACCGCGGCCAGCGTGAGCACGGTCCCGAGCATAAGGAGCACGCGGGCAGCCCCGCGGCCGGCCACGACCGCTTCGTCGTGCCCCGCCGCCCGGCCCATCGGCTGCGGACCCGCCCGGCCGGAGGCCGGGACCACAAGGAGGTGGAGCGGCAGGGCGAGACCGAGGTGGAGGGCGGCGTAGAGGAGACAGGTGGCGCGCCAGCCGAAGGCGTCGTCGAGCGCCGTCGTCAGGGGCCAGCACACGGTCGAGGCGAAGCCGCCGAACAGGGTAAGGGCGGTGATCGCGCGCCGCGCCTCGAGGCCGTAGAGGCGGCCCAAGGTGGCGAACGCGGCGTCGTACAGGCCAATCCCCATGCCGACGCCCAGCACGACCCAGGCGGCGTAGAACGTGAGCGGGTCGCGGGCCGCGGCGAGGACCGCGAGCCCGGCCGCGAGCAGCCCCGAGCTGAGCGCGAGGACGATGCGGCCGCCGTGCCGCTGGACCGCCCGGCCCATGCGCGGCGAGACGAGACCGGCGACGACTAGGCCGACCGTCAGTCCGCCGACGACCAGCGCCAACGACCAGCCGCGTTCGCGCGCGATCGAGGCGGCGAGCGCGGCGGGAAGGTAGAAGGACGAGCCCCACGCCAGGATCTGGGTGAACCCGAGGGCAGTAACGACGGCGCGCGGCCCGCGCGGAATCACGCGGCCTTGCCGCGACGGACGGGCGCGCAGCACGCGGCGGGCATGTTCATCGCGTGCGGTTCTCCTGTGCCGCCCCTCATAGCCTCGACAACTACAGCATCGTGTCGATGACCCGGTCGGGCGGGCGGTGCCCGTCGGCGAAGGTCTTGATGTTGATGATGACCTTCTCGCCCATGTCGAGGCGGCCCTCGAGGGTGGCCGAGCTCATGTGCGGCAGCAGCACCACGTTGTCGAGGCTCAGCAGCTTCGGGTTGACCGCCGGCTCGTGCTCGAACACGTCGAGCCCGGCGCCCGCGAGCTCCCTGGCCAAGAGCTTGCGCAAGAGCGACGCCTCGTCGACGATCTCGCCGCGGCTGGTGTTGACGATGTAGGCGTGCGGCCTGAGCAGGTCGAGCCGGCGCGCCGACAACAGGTGGAATGTCGCCGGCGTGTGCGGGCAGTTGATCGAGACGATGTCCATGCGCGCGAGCATCTGGTCGAGGCTTTCCCAATAGGTCGCCTCGACCTCCTGCTCGACCTCCTCGGGCAGACGTCGGCGGTTGTGGTAGTGGATCGAGAGCCCGAAGCCGCGCGCCCGGCGCGCGACCGCGAGCCCGATCCGCCCCATGCCGACGATGCCGAGCCGCTTGCCCCAGATGCGGTGGCCGAGCATCGAGGTCGGGCTCCACCCGGTCCACTTGCCCGAACGCATCAGCCGTTCGCCCTCGGCGAGCCTTCGCGGCACGGCGAGGATGAGCGCCATGGTCATGTCGGCGGTGTCCTCGGTGAGCACGCCCGGCGTGTTGGTGACCGTGATGCCGCGCTGGCGCGCCGTGGCCAGGTCGATGTGATCGACGCCGGTGCCGAAGCTGGCGATGAGCCGCAGGTTCGGGCCGGCGAACGCCAGCACCTTGGAATCGACGCGGTCGGTCACCGTCGGCACCAGCACGTCGGCCGCCTTGACCGCCTCGGCCAGTTCGGACGCGGTGAACGGGTGGTCGTCCTCGTTGAGCCGGGCATCGAACAGCTCCATCAGCCGGGTCTCGATGGCTTCGGGAAGCTTGCGCGTGACGATGACCAGGGGCCGCTTGCGGGCCATGGCTTGCTCCGTGGCGACGGGGTGGGCGCGAACTGTTGCGGCGCCCGGAAATCTGTTTAACAAACGGGCCCATGACAGACAATCGCCGTGGCGCCCGTGCGCTGGCGCTTGCCCTGCTCGCCGTCCTGGTCGCGGGGCGGGCAAGCGCCGAGACGACGCTGCCGCTGCCCCGGTTCGTGTCGCTGCGGTCGGACGAGGTCAACCTGCGCGCCGGGCCGGGCACCGGCTATCCGGTGGAATGGGTGCTGACACGCCGCGCCTGGCCGGTCGAGGTCATCGCCGAGTACGACCAGTGGCGACGCATCCGCGACATCGACGGCACGGTCGGATGGGTGCATCAGGCCCTGCTCTCGAGTGACCGCACGGTGGTGGTGAGCGAGGGCGTGCTGGTGCTGCGCGCCAAGCCCGAGCCGGACGCAGCGCCGAGGCTGCGCGCGGAGGCCGGGGTCATGGGCGATCTGGTCACATGCCGCGGGGACTGGTGCCTGGTCGAGATCGCGGGCGTCGAGGCCTGGGCGCCACGCACCCAGCTATACGGCGTGCTGCCCGGCGAGACGTTCGAGTGACGGCGAGGGCGAGTGACGGCGAGGGAATGCCTTGCGGATATATGACAGCAATGCTATCATTGCTGTCAATGCCGTCATTGCTGTCACTGGAGGCTCGACATGGCTCAGCTCACGATCCGCAAGCTCGATGACGATCTGGTCCGCCGTTTGAAGATCCGGGCGGCGGAGAACGGCCGCTCGGCCGAGGCCGAAATGCGCGCGATCCTCCAACGGGTCCTGGTCCCCGATTCGTCCGAACTCGTGGAAGAGTCGCGCCGCCTGAGAAGGTCGCTCGAGGACACGTATCAGGGTGACAGCACGGCCCTGCTG